>NZ_CP176417.1:3335000-3694299 GCF_046245175.1 Lysinibacillus sp. 38-6 | reverse complement strand
GGGTGGTTACGTAAATACTCTGCGACTGCTAACGCATTTTCATTATGTTTAGGAATACGCAAATGAAGCGTTTCTAAACCTTGCAATAAGTTAAATGCAGCATCTGCACTCAACGTTGGTCCAAAATCTCGAAGTAATTGTACGCGCAGTTTTGTGGCAAATGCAGCCGCTGCAGTATCAATACCGTAACGTAAACCATGATAAGAAGCATCTGGCTCTGTAAAACCAGGAAATCTTCCTTGTGTCCAATCAAATTTCCCAGCGTCTACAACGATGCCACCTAAAGTTGTACCGTGACCGCCAATCCATTTTGTCGCTGAGTGCACTACGATATCTGCCCCGAAGTCGATTGGTGTTGCTCCGTATGGTGAAGCAAATGTGCTATCAATGATTAAAGGCAAGCCATTTTCATGTGCAATCGTCGCTACTGCTTCCACATCTAGCACCTTTAAACTCGGGTTGCCATAAATTTCAGCGAACACTGCTTTTGTCTTTTCGTTAATTGCCGAACGGAAATTCTCTGGGTTTGTTTCATCTACGAAAATCGTTTTAATGCCGTAGTTTGGTAGTGTATTTGCTAATAAGTTATATGTGCCTCCGTATAAAGAGCTTGCTGCTACAATTTCATCCCCTGCTCCAGCTAGATTTAAAATGGAAAATGCGATTGCTGCTGCACCTGATGAAAGTGCTACTGCTGCTGTACCGCCTTCCAATAAAGCGACGCGCTTTTCAAATACATCTACTGTTGGGTTTGTAATACGTGTATAAATATTACCCGCTTCTTCTAAAGCGAAAAGACGTTGCGCATGAGCAGTGTCTTTAAATACGAAAGCTGTTGAACGATACACTGGTACTGTTCGTGAACCTGTCACTGGATCAGGCTCTTGACCACCGTGTAATAGTAATGTTTCTGGTTTGAAATTCGACATATTTTCTTCCTCCTTAATGGTTTTGACGATGGTACCGGAGATGAGGAGGATTTATGTGTAGAAAACAAAAACCCTCTTCAGTTAAGAAGAGGGTTGCGGTTGCAAGTTTTCCTCCCCTTATCTGCCAGATCCAAGTAAGAATCTGTAGGAATTAGCACCTTAGCAAGTTCGTCACTCACTGGTTGCCGGGCATCATAGGGCCTATTCCCTCCGCCGCTCTTGATAAGAGTATGTGATTCAATTTCCATCGTTGTTACACAGTATAAACATAGACTTTTTTTCTGTCAACAGTAAAAATTATTTTTTTCTGAAACTTCTGTCTGCTCCATTACGTAAAAAGAGCACATATACTAGAGTAAACCTATAAATTGAAAGGAGCATTTATTAATGGAAAAAGCCATGATATTTTTTATTATGATTGTTATTGGTTATTTAATCGGCTGCATTCATGGCTCTAAAGTGGCCCAATTTTTATCGGGTGTAGATTTGAAAAAAGCAGGTTATGGTAATGCCGGTGCCTCCAACGCAACACTTTCTCTCGGCTGGAAATATGGCATATTAGTCGCAGTTATTGATATTGGTAAAGGGGTCGTCGCGGTTCTCTGTGCACTCAATTACTTCTCAAACAATGCATCACAATTCACGGAAATTCAAATGTGGCTCTTCATCTTTACAATGGCTGCTAGTGTTATTTTAGGTCATAATTTCCCGTTCTATATGGGCTTCAAAGGTGGCAAAGGGACTGCATCCATTATTGGCATTTTACTTGCCGTCGATTGGAAAATTGCCTTATTCGCACTTATATTATTTGTTGTTTTATCTTTATTAACCAATTATTTAATTGTTGGTGTGCTTGCATTTTATCTTGTATTTTGTACTGCAACTTATTTATGGATACCCGGAGTTGGCCCGACTATTATTGCAACGCTACTGCTATGCTTAGCACTCATCTTGCACATCGAAAATATTAAACGGCTTTTCAATGGGACCGAACCGAAAGTAACATCTGCCTTTAAAAAATCTATATAAACAAATAATTTCTTCGGAAGTGGAATTATTACTATGCCGTTGATGTCCGCTTCGGCGGTGCTTTCCGCGGGCACACCGTAAGCCGCAACCCTCGCTAGCGCGCGGCTTGTTGCGTCTTACGCTATGTGCTGTCCCGCAGGAGTCACCACCTTCGCTACCATCAACTAGAAGACACTACTATATTTTAACGATTGCAAAAGAGGAAAATAGCTAAAGCTTCATTCATTTGGCAATGCGGTAATCACCATTAATCATTATCCTTTTGCTATGCTTTGATGTCCGCTTCAGCGGTGCTTTCCGCTCAGCACAGTTAGCCGCAATCCTCGCAAACGCGCGGTTTGTTGCGACTAACTATACGTGCGTTCCCGCAGGAGTAGCCGCCTTCCCTAGCACCAACTAGTACGTCTTTTAAATTTATATTCTTGCAAAAGAACAATTTAAGATTTTGTCCAGAAGACGCAGCACAGAACAGGTGCCAGGCACTCATACAATTCTCACAACTGCACAAGTTGTAAGACGCATCAACGGCATAGCAAAAAAGTGTTAGATTGATGGCAGTCAATCTAACACTTTTTCTTAATATATTACTTAGCAAATGATGGATCTAGCATTGTACCATTCTTCGCTAAATTCACATGCCAAGAAAGCGCTTTTTCTAAAATATGTGGTGTATGGTGTCCACCTGTTACTTCATTCGCTTCGTTAAAGTACGCCCATAATTGCTCTTTATAATCAGGATGCGCACAGTTATCAATAATACGGCCAACGCGCTCTTTAGGTGCTAAGCCTCGTAAATCTGCAACGCCTTGCTCTGTGACGATAATATCTACATCGTGTTCTGTATGGTCTACATGCGAAACCATCGGCACGATACTCGAAATTTTCCCGCCCTTTGCATACGATTTTGTTACGAAAATACCTAATCGCGCATTACGAGCAAAATCTCCAGAACCACCAATACCATTCATCATTTTTGTACCCGAAACATGTGTTGAATTGACGTTCCCGTAAATATCTAATTCAAGTGCTGTATTGACCGAAATCAAACCGAGTCGGCGGATAATTTCCGGATAGTTAGAAATTTCCTGTGGGCGTAATACTAATTTATCAGCATATTTTTCAAAATTTCCGTAAACGCGGTTTCCTACTTCTTCAGATAGGGTAATAGAAGTAGCAGATGCAAAGCTTACTTTTCCTGCATCCATTAATTCAAAAACAGCATCTTGTAGTACTTCCGAATAAACTTCTAAATTTTCAAATTCGGAATCTTTGAAACCTAATAGTACAGCGTTCGCTACAGACCCTACACCTGATTGGATTGGGCGTAAACTCGTCGTTAAACGACCTACTTTAATTTCTTCACGCAAGAAATTCAGTAGGTGGTTCGCCATAATGTCCGTTTCTTCATCTGCTGGAACAATTGTTGACGGCGCATCTAAAATATCTGAAATGACAATACCCTTTACTTTATCTAAATCGAGTGGAATACCTATTGTGCCAAGACGGTCTGACGCCTTTAGCATTGGAATTGGATCACGTTTACCCTGTGGCCCTGGTACAAATATATCATGCACACCTTCTAACGCATCAAGCTGAGCTACGTTAAGCTCAATGATTACTTGGTCTGCTTCTTGTACAAAAATCGGAGAGTTACCAACTGAAGTTGTAGGAATTAATAAGCCGTCTTCTGTAATGGCAGTAGCTTCAATTATCGCAAAGTCAATCGGACCAATAATACCTTGACGTACTAGTTCCGCATTGTGTGATAGATGGGCATCTACATAAGTGATATCACCACTATTGATCTTATTACGAATACCTGAATCAGCTTGGAAAGGGCTACGCTTGCGAATAACACCCGCTTCTGCTAAGTATTGGTCCACTTCAGGCCCAAGAGATGCACCTGTATATACATCTACTTTGAAGCTTTCTGTTTTCGCTTTCTCAACAAGTGCAAGCGGTACCACTTTTACGTCACCTGCACGTGTAAATCCACTCATACCAAGTACCATGCCGTCCTTAATCCAAGATGCTGCTTCTTCTGCTGTTACAACTTTGTTTCGTAACTGTTCATTACGAAGCTTTTTTGCTAACTTTTCATCCATTCCTTATTCCTCCATCCCACATTTATATTTACTTCAACTAGATTATTTGTCCTTGTCATCGGTACACCCAACCAATGTAAAAAAACAGGAGATAAATAACCTGTCGCCATACATAATTTTACACTATTCAGAAGATTTAAGCTATATCTAACAAAATATTTTACTTAACGAGGGATTTTAAATTGTTAGCAATACTGTAATCAATCAAGCATTTTTTCGATAACGTTGATGTCCGCTCAGCACCGTAAGCCACAACCCTAGCTATCGGGTCGAATGCCTCCGTCTTACGCTGCGTGCTGTTCTGAGCAGGAGTCACCCCCTCCGCTACCTTCAACTAAAAAACTTTACACATAATACTTTTACTAAATTCAATGGCCCTCTTGTAAAATTTTTTCTTTAGGTGTGAGGTTCAGACTAAAATGATAGCTATTTGCCAGATGGAATATCATTCGATTTTAGCTAAAAAGCGTGCTATGCTTTTGATATATAAAATGGGTAAAAGGGGATTTTTAAATGGTAAAAGAATTATTACGTAGTCACTCTTCTGTTCGAATTTATGATGGAAATCCAATCTCTAAAGAAATTGTCGAAGATTTAATTGCTACTGCTCAAATGGCTGCAACATCTCACTTTGTACAAGCATATAGCGTCATTTGGGTAACAGACGAGGAGAAAAAAGAAAAGTTAGGCTTGCTCTCTGGAAATCCACGTCAATACGAAACGTCGGGTGGTGCTTTTGTCTTTTGTGTAGACTTTAAACGACTGCAAATGGCCGGGAAATTAGAGGGCGTTGATATAGTCGCTGATTCTGCGGAGAACGTTCTCGTAGGTGTAGCGGATGTATCATTATTTGCGCAAAACTTTGTTGTTGCGGCTGAATCGATGGGATATGGCATTTGCTATATCGGCGGTGTGCGTAATAAACCTGAAGAAATTAGTGAGTTATTTAATCTACCTGATTATGTTTTCCCATTGTTCGGTTTAACAATTGGTGTTCCCGCTCGCCGCAATGAGGTTAAGCCTCGTTTACCAGTGGCAGCTGTCCTACACGAAAATGAATACAATACAGCCAAGTATGAAGAACTTTTACCTTCATACAATGAAACGATGGAAGCCTATTATAATAGTCGTTCCTCGAACCGTAAAATTGATAACTGGACGAAGCAAATGGCAGACTTCCTTATCGAACAACGTCGTCCTCATATCAATAGCTTCTTAGCACAAAAAGGATTTAACTGGAAATAGCATTTAGAAAATGGGGTTACTATCGTATGATAGTAACTCCATTTTTTTCATATTTAAAACGACTTTTTGTTATCAAACTAGTATTTTTGTCTTGTTTGATATGTTAAATTCAGGGACAAATTAAACGAAAAGACTCTTCCCTTTTCCAACATTTCCATTAATATTAATAGAAGGACTCTATCTCGAAAGGAGTTATGTCAACATGTCCTACGTCAATAAGCATCTTGCTCGTACCCTAGAACAACAACATAAGAGAAGCGTAAGAGGTTTATTTTTAAAAATTCAAGACTTAAACAATGAGTGTGTACTTTTAAGAAAACGGCTAGAACAACATATCGATCTCGAACAGTACAAAGATGCAATTGCCTATGTCGATCAATTCGTTTCCTATACAAGCATTTTAAATTTAAAATTTGTAACGAATACTCAAAACCTTGAAGTAGTAGTATTACATGCCCTTCTCTTGGAGTATATGATGGAACAAGAATCAGCTACTACTTTTGACTACGAACTTAATTTGTTACATGACTATATGCAAGAAATTCTCGCTTTAAACGATCATGCCTCAACACTTTTTGCAAATCATAAAGAAAAGATGCTTCGTTACATCGAGACGCAAAACAAATAAAAAAGACGATCAAGACAATAAAAATTCATTGTGCTGATCGTCTTTTGCTTTATTGTAGCCCTTTAATAATGAGCGAGCGTACTGGTAAGAATTGCTCTCCTGTTTCATTATATGTGAGGATGACTTCATCGCCCTCTTGTAAATAAATCGCCAACGGCTCTGTTTCCGCACTTACTAAATAGTTTTCACCATTATTCAGTAAAAACGATACAATCGTGAAGTCTCCAAGGCGTTCCTTATAAACGCGCACTACTGTCCCGCTTGCATTTTTTTGCTCTGCATGAGAACTACCATCGACTGTACTACCACCACGACTAAGCGCTGTTTTATATAATTTCAACGCTTCTTTTGGTGTTGTAGCATAAGCGGATATTTCAGGATTTGCAGCCGAAACAATAAAGTAATTTTGTAGGAAGCCATTAGAATCCAGCACGGCTGTTAACCAACTCGCCTCACCATAAAAGTTATATAATACAGGCATTTCTCCTGCCCATTTTTTCTCAATAAATTTCTTTTCAATAATTTGCAAATTGCCCTGGGAATCCATATACGATTCATCTTTATTTCCTGTATAATATGTCGCTTCACCCGTGCGGGCATTTGTTAATGAGTAGCCTAGCATAGAATCGACGCCCTCTTTTGGACTCGTGAAGTCTGTGAAGTAATACATATCGCCGGCTTCATCGAAAATTGGACTAACATTCGCTTCCGTGCCCTCATCAGAAGGTAACTTGACATCTTTTTTACCAAACATACTATTCCAATAACCATGCACATATTTGCCATAATAACTATTTTGTAAACTTACTGTCTCAGGTGAAACAGCACCATCGATAAATGCTGGCACGTCAGCTAATTTTACAACTTCAGATTTACCTGTCAATGCATCAACAAGAACGATACCTTTTACATCAAAGCCATTTCGTGCAGATATAAATTCCCCATATGAACGAATATAATACGGTTTACCGTCATCATCGATTTCCAGTTGAACATCCCCGTAGAAAATAAGGAATGGATGCTGTAAGCGCATATGACGCTCTAAATTAGCATTTAAATAAGCAGAAGGAACATATTTCATTTCCTGTGCGATAAATTTTGGGTTATCCGCTGAATCCGTAGCACTCATTGTAAAATACCCCGGCGTCGTTTTACCGTTCATCCATTTAAAGAAGCCCGAAAATTCAACTGGTGCAATATAAACATATTCACCATTTACTTTTTGAATCTGTAAACGCCCTAGCTCATAATAACTTGTATTTGGTACTTGCCCAAACGCTTTTTTCATTTTATTGCGGACGAATTTAGGTGGGACGCTTGCCGGTGTTTGTGTTTCATCAAACGGCTTAATCTCGACCTCTTCTTTCATTTCCGAAGATTTAAATTTATCGTTAGCATTCCATAGTGGTGCGGACAATACATAAACCCCCACTACTAAGCTCGCTAAAAATAAAATACCTTTTATTTTTCTTTCAATACCACTTGCTAGAAATGCACCACATAAAGTTAGTAGTATAATTACCGGCCAAAAGACAAGCCAGTTAACATCAATTTTTGTCACATAGAGCGCAATACCCGATGCGATAAATCCGATAACAAATACAGCGATAAAAAAGTAGCCAATTACTTTCTTCGATTGTCCATCTTCACGCTTTTTCGTTATGAGCGGTGTTAATAATACACTCGCAATAATTGCAATGACTGCAGAAGCTATCAATAGCTTAGTCATTTCATTCACCCTCTCCTCACTTACTGTCTTTCTTATTTACGGTTACATAGCGAAAAAGTTTCAAACATAAACTGAACGGATACCCACCTCACCCACCGTGGAGCAAAAGATATTATAATCAAAAAGGGAATTTAAACATAGATAGAGAATTTCAAAGAAAAGGAGCTGAAAATTTGGCTAGAAAAATATTGTTAGCATTCATCATCTTGTTTGGTCTGTATTATATTTTTTTCTTTTCACATATTGACCAACGTTTAACACTCATTTTCAAAATCATCCCAATGATTTTGATTATTTTTATGGCGGCAACTACAAAAGCACAATCGATAAAAAAATATCAATTATTCATTATTATAGGCTTAGTATTTTGTATGATAGGAGATTACACATTACAATGGTTCCTGATCGGTCTTACTAGCTTCTTAATAGGGCATATTTTTTATATCTTCGCTTTTTCTAGCACTAGTGAACAGCCCGTACCAAAATGGGCAAAGGGCCTATTACTTCTATACGGGGCAATAATGGCCATATGGATTGCGAGCACCGTTTTTAAATCGGGAGAAACAGTACTTACTGTTGCAGTTCTTGCCTATATGTCAATTATCTTAACGATGGGCTGGACTGCCATTCGCACACGTTCTACATTCGCGATAATTGGTGCTATTTTGTTTATCGTATCGGACTCATATTTAGCGGTGAATAAATTTGTTATGCCATTACCTTTTTCACACGAGGTTATTATGCTGACGTATTATTGTGCGCAATTACTTATTGCATTGAGCATCGTTCAATATTCCGAAATCCGAAGTAAAGTGGTACAATGAAAGTGCCTGGCACTCAAACAATTCTGAATTGTTTGAGTGCCAGACACCTAAAAAGGAGGCCATATATTCTATGAAAGAACAAGTAATCGAGCGATTAATTCGCTACGCAAAAATCGATACGCAATCAGACTTTACAAGTGAAACAACTCCTTCTACTCAAAAGCAATTTGATTTATTGCATATTTTGAAGGATGAACTTGCTGCAATTGGCTTAACAGACATTACATTAGATGACAATGGCTATTTATTTGCAACACTTGAAGCAAATACAGATAAAGAAGTACCAACACTAGGCTTTCTAGCGCATGTGGATACAGCCACTGATTTCACAGGCAAAAATGTTAATCCACAGCGAATTGACAATTACGATGGCGGTGCTATTCATTTAAACGAAAATTTAGTCATGTCGCCAAACGAATTCCCTGAACTTAAAAATTACGTTGGACAAACACTCATTACAACAGACGGTACGACACTATTAGGTGCAGACGATAAAGCGGGCATCGCTGAAATCATGACGGCTATGGAATACTTAATTCATAACCCTTCCATTAAGCACGGTAAATTACGTGTAGCATTCACTCCAGATGAAGAAATCGGGCGCGGACCTCATAAATTTGATGTCGCTGCATTCGGAGCTGACTATGCATATACAATGGACGGTGGACCATTAGGCGAGCTACAATACGAAAGCTTTAATGCCGCTGGCGTTAAAGTGATTACAAAAGGAACTAGTGTACACCCAGGTTCAGCGAAAAATAAAATGGTCAACTCAATTACGATGGCTATTGCATTCCAAAACGAAATGCCAACGGATGCAGTACCTGAGAAAACAGAAGGATATGAGGGCTTTATTCATTTAATGGACTTTAAAGGGACTATTGAACATACTGAGCTTTCTTATATCGTGCGTGACCATGACCGTCAAAAGTTTGAGGCGAAAAAACAATTAATGCGTGATGCTGCTGCTAAAATTCAAGCGCAATTTGGCAAAGATGCACTGACAATTTCAATTGAGGATCAATACTATAATATGGGTGAAAAAATTGAGCCTGTAAAAGAAATTGTAGACATTGCACGCCAAGCTATGGAAAAATTAGATATTACACCGAATACATTACCGATTCGTGGTGGTACAGACGGCTCTCAACTATCTTACATGGGCTTACCAACTCCAAATATATTTGCTGGTGGCGAGAACATGCATGGTAAATACGAATATGTATCTGCCGAAACAATGGAAAAAGCTACACAAGTTATTATTGAAATCGTGCAGCTATTTGAACAGCAAGGTAAGTAAGTTATTTTTACATTCGAGCGATAATAATCAATTTCAAGCAAAGACGCTATAAACAGTCTTCAAGAAACTAAAATCCGCTTCGCTCCCGATGAATAAGGCACGACTAGCACAGTTCACTCAAAATCGGTGCATTTGCTTGTTCTTAGGAGTCTATGCGGATTTTTTCTTTCCTGCACAACACTTGCGTCTAGATTTATGAGCTGGCTCAAAAAGTCCCCCTAATAAATCGATTTCCATGCTGACTTCTCGATACAAATAACTGAATTTTCGAATTACATAAAAGTTAGGGTGATAGATTATGAAAGAAATTGCTTTAGGCATTTTAGCGTCTCTATTTTTTGCTGTAACATTTATTTTAAATCATGCAATGGAAATGCAAGGTGGTAGCTGGCTATGGAGCGCCTCACTTCGTTATTTCTTCATGCTACCTTTTTTACTAGCTATCGTTTTTTATCGTAAAGGCTTTTCACAGCTGACAAATGAAATGAAAAATAAACCTGTCGCATGGCTACTATGGAGCTTTGTTGGCTTTGTGCTATTTTATGCACCACTTACATTTGCAGCTGCATTCGGCCCAGGCTGGCTCGTTTCCGGTACATGGCAATTTACAATTGTTGCTGGGGTTCTACTTGCTCCCCTTTTTGTATCAGTAATCGCTGGAAAAACAGTGCGTCAAAAAATCCCGTTGATTTCGTTACTTATTTCGTGCGTTATTCTAGCTGGTATTTTACTTATTCAAATACCACAAGCACAATCTGTGACATCGAAAAATCTAGCATTAGGTATTTTGCCGGTCGTCATCGCAGCTTTTGCTTATCCACTCGGTAATCGTAAAATGATGGAGTTGTGTGGAGGACGTGTCGATACATTCCAACGGGTGCTTGGTATGACTGTTGCTTCCATGCCTGCATGGATTGTTATGGCTATATATGCCGTGTTAACCGTTGGGCTCCCTTCATTAAACCAAGTGTTCCAATCATTACTTGTCGGTATTAGTTCAGGCGTCATAGCGACCATTCTATTTTTCATCGCAACTGACCGCGTTCGCGAACATCAAGGCAAACTGGCCGCTGTTGAGGCAACCCAATCGACGGAAATACTATTTGTCATTGTTGGTGAGGTGCTACTACTCGGCATTGCGTTCCCAGACCCGATTGCTCTTGCCGGGCTTGGTGTTATCATTGTCGGTATGTTGCTGCATAGCTACTATACGATGATTCTTGGAAAGAAAAGTGTCCCTCAACAATCATCCCCTTCTAAACAATCTAGCTCCACCTAATAGAGGGTTATGATCTGTTGTCGACAAACAATAAAAAGGACGACTCATTCCATAAGGATGAGTCGTCTAGAGATTTTACGTTCCCAAAAAATGAGGGGGGTTTTAGGAGCGCTTTATGAACTAGCAAACTTCTGGAGAAAAGTAGCTAAAGTTCATCCTCTCTACACTCGTTTTGCAGAGAAGGAATAATCTTTACAATGATAATGATAATCATTATCAATTAAATTGTCAACTACAATCTTTAAATTAACTAAAAATTTTTTTAATACATCACACGATCTTTTTTAGTGAACGGCGGTATTGCCATTGTTTTAATTGGAAATGCAAAAAACAACCGATACAAAATCCAGCAATTGCTACTGATGAAGCGATCGCCACCATCGTTGTCATCACATACCCCACTACTTGCCAATCACATAAAAATGCTACTAGCCCACTAGCTAAACATATGCTTGCAATACTCGAATTAAACTTTTGTTGTTGCGCGTCTTCCGGTATATAGGCAGTAGGCGCTTTTCGCAAAAACAATTTTCCAAATCTGATAACCGGATTAAAATGACATAAAACACCGAGTAAATTTGCAACTAAAGGAATCGCTAATAGCCATGCATAACCGGTAATCCACGATAATAACACACTAAGCAAAATGGTCCATTGATTGAAACGTACAAGCGGTCTTGGAATTGCATGTGTTAACGGCATCTAAAACCAACCTTTCTTATATGTTTAATGTATTTTACTATATTGCATTCCATTTGTGAAGTAAAAATGAATAACTTATAATTGAAGGTAATGAATGATTGAAAAGAAAAGGTGATGACAATGCCCGCATTAACGATGGATCAAGTCAGACAACTAAATTCCTACAGTATTTATACAACAGAGCCAAAACGAACTTTATTTACGTTGGCCGATATACATAAAGACTTCTACCATCCTGATTTTTTAAACCTGATGATGGGCATTACAGATGCCGCAACAGAATCGGCAGCCATCTCCCATTTCGCACGACGCTACGGCATGTTTTTTGCTATGCAGCTTTATATGCTTGCCGCTTACGATGAAATATGGGATGGAAAACCAATTGAACTTCGCTTTGATGCAGCTAAGGAATTTAATAGCTTTACTGTCGCGATGTTCGTTAATCCTAACGATTGGCGTTATGTAGATGAAGAGGAACGACAAGCAGTTATTGAAAAAATATTATATGACGGGCATGTCATCGTTTCGCAACTACGCAAAGTAACATCGATTTCCCCGTTAACCATTTGGGAAAATTTCTTCGGTTACCTACTATGGCACTACCATCAATTGTTGGCTAATCCCGGCTTAGCTGACCAAGCAATGGACGATATCGAAATTTTAGAGAACCCTAAAACTTGGGCTCGTTTTTCACAAAAATCGTGGTGGGCGGAATATACCGGTGGCCAGAGCCCTACCAATTTAGTGAATGTTCCTGTTCGTAAATCTTGCTGCTTTTCAAAAGATATTCCCGGTCTACTGGCATGTGGATTTTGTCCACTAAAGAAATAACAAAAAGCCTTACCTCTCACGTTTTGTGAAAAGTAAGGCTTTCTTTTATTTTTCATAAACAACGAACCACTCATTTTGTTCTTCATACATAGATGTCCCTGTATAGCCCTCTTTTAAAAGCTTCTGCTGTAACGCTGTATCTCGCATGGAAACAGCTTTCTTGTCAATATATTGTGGCTGCCCATGTTGTAAATCCTTATAAAAAATATAGCGCAATTTATCAACATATTTAATTTTCAGGCCTTTAATGACTAGCCCTTGGGAAAATTTATCTTTTAAACTCGGAATATTATACGGTTTAACCGTTGAACACACATAGTCATAACTAGCTAAATCAATTTCCTTCATCACAATAGCAGCTAACGTTTTTTGCAGTCCATAGCCTCGATACTGTGGCGAAACATTTGAAATCTCTTGATATAACACGCGATGGAATTGCTCTTCTGGAATCGCGCAATCATAGCCAAGATGTTCATCATCAACAGGTGGTTTCAATAATGCTCGAAAGCCAATGAGCTCATTCTCAACATATGCCCCAATCATCAAGCCATTTCCTTGCAAAATGTATTCGAATTCTTCTGTAGATAACGGCTGTAAAATGCTTTGATCCGGCAATGCTTCATATACCTCTTGCTGTAATGTCAGTATCGCCGGTAAATGCTGCAGTTGTAATGTCGTCACATAAAAAGGCGTTTCTCCAAGCAATCCTTCATAAATTCTATCCATGTCGAAACCTCCTTACGCTGTGACAGTTGTTGAAAATTGGCATAGTTCCTTTAATACTTCTTCATCGACATCTACACCTAATCCAGGCTGTTCAGTCAGGCAAATGAACGGAACATCATAGTGTAAATTACCGACGTCTTTAGAGAATTTTAGAGGTCCTGTTAATTCCACACTTGTCATAATTTTTTTAGAGAATGCTACGTGGAATCCAGCTGCCGAACCTACAGAAGACTCGACCATGGAACCAATTTGACATTCAATACCGGCCATTTCCGCCATTACTGCTAATTTCATTGCAGGGTAAATCCCCCCGCATTTCATTAATTTAATATTTACTTTATCTGCTGCACGCTTCGCAATGATTTCACGCATTTCACGTACGCCACGTAGTCCCTCATCAATCATTAACGGAACATCGGACTTTGATTTAATTTCTACCATGCCATCAATGTCTTCACTATCCACAGGCTGTTCTAACCAATCGATATTTAAATCTTTTAGTGCACGTAACCCTTGTAATGTTGTAGCAGCATTACCCCATCCTTGGTTTACATCGACACGGATCGCAATATCTTCGCCTACGCGCTCACGTACTGCTTTTATGCGCGCAACGTCACGTCTAACTTCTGTTCCTACTTTCATTTTAAATGACTGATAGCCCATTTCTACACGTTTAGCTGCCTCGTCTGCCATTTCTTCAGGCGTTCCGATACTTAGCACATGGGTAATCGGGAATTTCTCATGATAGCGACCACCAAGTAACTGATACACTGGAACTTGTAATGCTTTGCCAGCAATATCAAAACATGCGATATCAATTGCCGCTTTAGCAGCAGGTACATCCTTCACAATATGATTCATTTTATCGTGAAGCTTTTCAAAAGCCATTGGATTTTCACCAATAATGGCAGGTACTAGCTGGTGTTTTAATACTGCATACGTACTATCCCATGACTCGCCTGTTACATGTTCATCAGGTACGGCTTCTCCATATCCAACAATGCCAGTATCTGTTGTGATTTTCAAAATAATCGAAGGCATTGTATCATATGTAGCGTAACTAATAATAAAAGGATCAATAAGTGGTAATTGAATTGCAAAAATGTCTACTTGTTGGATTTTCATTTTTTATCATACTCCTGTATAATTTATGTTGTCGTTAATATGTCGCTAATTACGTAAAAAAATATAAAAAGGAACGATGCCTTTGTCTACAAAAATAGCAATTATATGCTCTCATGCTTTTAAAAAGCGTATCTCTAGTATCGCACAAAACATAGAGAATATTCAAATAGAATTTTATCTTTATAAGCACCCTTCCGATGCACCGACTTTGTTAAAGCAAATCAAGCCATGTGATGCACTTCTATTCGGAGGCACATTACCCTATTTATATGCTCAATCATCTCTTGCAACATTGCCGATTCCTTGGAATTACTTAAAACAAGATGAGATGACCATTTCTACGACTTTATTGTCATTGATAGCAAACAAAGCAATCTCTTTACCGAGGCTATCAATCGACGTCATGCACCCAAAATTCGTCGATCATGTGCTTACAGAAATTGAATATACCGGTACAAAACCTTACGTTCATCCCATTTCCATTACAGTACCAACAGACGATGTCTTGAAAAAACATATTGCCTTATGGGAGGCACAGCAAATCGATTTTGTTATTACTAGCATTCATAGTGTATTTGATGAGTTGCAACTACGTAACATCCCTGCGATGCGCATGCTAGATGCAACCAGCTCAATTATACAATGTCTAGAAGAAACGAAAACACAATCACTGCTTACTAAATCCGAATCTGCAAAAGCTGTTGTTGGATTTTTAGATATTCCCGAAAACAATCGATGTGCTGATATTTTACAAAACATAACAGCAACGACACATGCCACATATAAGCAAATAAAAGCTAACTATTTTGAGCTTTATACAACTGCTGGCCATTTACAAAATGCACTTGAAAAGGAATATTTTCAGCACCTTAGCCAACAACTAGACACACCTTTTAGACTTGCCTTTGGCTATGGGCACTCGATTTACGAAGCTGCTGAAAATGCTACACAGGCACTAAAATTTGCGAAACCTTTTGAAATTTATATTTTGGATGAACAGAAAAATCTATTGGGCCCATTCCCAAAATCTGAAGGTAAACTTTCTTTAAAAACGAAAGATCCTTATATTTTACAAATGGCAAAACAAACAAGTTTAAGTCCATTAAACATCTCGAAAATAATTCAATTCAGTAAAGAACGGCAATCTTCGCAATTTACAGCACAAAATCTTGCAGAATACTTACAAGTTACACGTCGAACGACTGAACGCATTATTAAAAAATTAGTTGATCATGGCTATGCGAAAGTTGTCGGTGAAGAAATGACGCACCAACAAGGACGTCCTCGCACCATATACGAATTAAACTTTGCAACCTATTAATAGACAAAGACAAGCTCCAACATAGTGTTTCTCATTGGTGAGCGAAGATTCTTATCGCATGACATATACCATGCTTACAGCTTCTCTCCACTACCCAACTGCAATCTACTGATGGGGGCTTGTCTTATTTTTTCATTCCAAATTTAATTTGTGCGTCTTAGTCTACCGCAACCATATTATTCATCTCTTGTTCTTGCGCTTCTTTTTTACGTTGCTCTGCTGCTTCCATTTCTTCTGGCGTCATCTTGATAATTTTAAATCCGATATAACCATAAATAATTGAAATGATTGGCACCGTAAAGTTCAGTATTGCATAAGGGGCATACTCCATTGCACTAACCCCTAGTGTCGCTAATATAAATACCCCACAAGTATTCCAAGGGAAGAATACGGATGTTAACGTTCCGCCATCCTCTAGCGCACGCGATAAATTTTTCGAATGTAAACCTCGTTTTTGATAAACGTCTGCAAACATACGTGAAGGTACGACAATTGATATGTACTGCTCAGAACATGTCGCATTTGTTGTAATACATGCAGCAATTGTTGAAGCAATAAGGCTACCTGTAGATTTAGCAAACTTCACAACAACATCCATAAGCGCCTTTAACATGCCCGAATATTCTAACACCCCACCAAATGTCATGGCAACAATTGTCATTGAAACCGTATACATCATTGAATCTAAGCCACCACGATTAAAGAGCTCGTCCACCATGTCATTGCCTGTAGAAATAACAAACCCTTCTTGTAATGCATGGACAGCCATCGTTGGTGTTCCGCCCTGTACAAAAATTTGTAATAAGAAGCCTGAAATAATACCTACAACTAATGCCGGGATTGCTGGAACTTTTTTAGCTACCATAACAATAACCCCTACTGGGACAAGTAATAGCCATGGTGAGATAACAAAGCTTTTTTCCATAACTGCAAGCGTTGTCAATATGCTTTCCGAATCCATCGCTACATCAGCAAAACGTCTTCCCATATAACCAAATGCAACAAGTGTAATAATTAATGCCGGAATTGTCGTATAAAGCATATGTTTTATATGTGCAAACAAGTCTGTATTTGTTAAACCTGCTGCTAAATTTGTCGTATCTGATAAAGGTGACATTTTATCACCAAAGTAAGAACCTGAAATAACTGCTCCTGCAATCATCGGTGCTGGAATACCCATACTTAAACCGATACCCATACCAGCAACTCCAATCGTTGCCATTGTGGACCAAGAGCTACCAATTGCTAGCGAAACGATTGAGCATAATAACAAAATCGTCACTAAAAACCAAGCTGGAGAAATTAATTTTAAACCGTAGAAAATCATCGTGGCAACGACTCCACCACCAATCCATGCACCAATTGTCAAACCAACTAAAATGATAATAACAATGGCGGGAAGAGCGAGACGAATACCTTTATACATCATTTCTTCTATTTCCACCCACTTATAACCGTGTTTTTTGGCAACAATCGCTGCTACAATTGTTCCCACGATAAGTGGCACGTGAGGACTTTGCTCTAATACAACTACTGTAAAAAGCATCGTAGTAATCATTATTACAAAAGTTAGGAGTGCCCAACTCGCACTAATTTCCTTTTTCATTTGTCCCATCCCCTTTTTTGCACCTACTCACAATTTACTAATTCACAAGCGCAAATATATTTTTACGTTTTTTAGCTTAATATTCAAAAAATATAAAGTCAACGCAAAAAATTTATGCTTCTATAGCAATTATCATAGTGAAAGGGAAAAAAAACGCTTCCAACTAGCTTATACAAACCATTCAAAATGCCGGATTTTTATACATTTCTTTGTAACAACACTAACAAAAAAGGTTCCATCTAAAATAGATAGAACCTTCAAAATATTGTTATTTATGTTCAGGCGTTTTTTCTAATAAACACGCCAGTACTTTCGATGCATCGATTAATGCACTTCGTTCAAAAGTCATTTTCGGGTGATGTAAACCAGGTACTAAATTAGCACCAATACCAATCATCGTTGCCTTTAGTTCTGGTTTTTTTACTGTATAAAAATGAAAATCATCGCTACCTGGCGTTGTAATTTCATCCGCTAAAAATTGTTCACCCAGCGATTCTAATATAGCATTTTTAGCCATATTGGCCGCAATAGGCGAAACTTCTGCACCAGGTGTAAAATCAAGCCATTTCCAATTTAGTTCAATATCAAACTGTTGCTGTATTGATTTCAATCCAGATTCAATACGACTACGAAGCACTTCCAGCTGATCATTATGCTGTGCTCGAATATCCATTGAGAAGCTAGCACTACCCGGAATAATATTTGTACTACCACCATCCGCAATAATCTTCGTTAATTTCGCAGAATGTGGCTCGAATGGCGACAAATGAATGCTATTTAACATTAATTGAATTGCCATTATAACATCAATTGCATTTTTGCCTTGATGTGGTCTTGCACCATGTGCATCCGTACCATGAATAGTGCCATCTAAAAAGTAAGCAGCACCATGATGGATAGCCGGTGAAACTTTTCCTAACGGCAACTCTTCAATCGGTCTTAAGTGGACACCAAATAAATGCGAAACACCATCTACCGCACCACGCTCAAATGCGGCACATGCACCATTCCCTACTTCCTCAGCAGGCTGAAAAATAAAACGAACACGATGTTGCAATGGTCGGTCTTTTAGTAGCAATAACGCTCCTAGTACCATTGTAATATTAGCATCATGACCACACGAATGGTTTGCCTGCCACTTCCCATCGACTTCTTGCCATAATGCATCAATGTCTGCACGCACCGCAACAATCTCATCGCCTGTACCAATTTCCGCAAGTAACCCTGGTACATCACCTAACAAACGATAAGATACGTTCAAGTCGTCTAATATAGACGCAATTTTCTTCGTTGTTTCGAATTCCTTCCAGCTTACTTCTGGATAATTATGAAAATGTTCGAACCATTGATACATTGTTTCTTCTAACATTGCTGCTCTAGTCATAACGACACCTCGATACACCTTTTTTCCCCTCATTATACATGAAAGCTTTTTAGAAAAGTATATATGAAATTAGTACTATAACTATTTTAACATCCTATAAATTGGTAATGAAAAGCTAAATTAATCTTTATTATTTTATGTAAATTTCATAAAAAATGTGCAGAAAAAATTTTTTTACACATAGCAAAAGGCTGTGTTAAAAGTTCTCGTTCCACTTTTAGCACAGCCTTTCGAAATCACTATTATAAGCTTGTAAAAAAACCCTCTGGATATTCTTCATACTGTATTTGAAGTGGTTGCTCCTCATTATTATTTGTCGTTTGTAATTCAGGCTCTTGATCCATCAAATACGTTTCAAATTTCGAATTAAAATGAAGCTCCATCACCTTACCTCCTTTATTAATAGAATTTTCTGATAATTTGATTATATACTATCTTTTTACGAAAAATCAACAAATAATACTTATTATGCATAATTAATATCAATTCAATCTCTATTTGAGATAATAACATACTGAATTTTGTGGAATTACATGTAAATATCCCGAGTTCTTCTTCTGTTTTATCCATAAATCGATGGAGACAAAAGAAAAAGTGTTAGATTTACTGCATCAATCTAACACTTTTTTTGCTATGCCGTTGTTGTCCACTGCGGCGGTGCTTTCCGCGGGCACATAGTAAGCCGCAACCCTCGCTAACGCGCGGGCTTGTTGCGTCTTACATTGTGTGCGTTCCCGCAGGAGTCACCGCCTTCGCTACCATCAACTCGTGCTACCTACTAATTTTTTTATTAATAGCAAAAGAGTGAAGCTAAAGCTTTCTTCGTTTTGCATAGCGATTGCTATGCCGTTGTTGTCTACTGCAGCAGCGCTTTCCGCTCAGCACAGTAAGCCGCAACCCTCGCTAACGCGCGGGCTTGTTGCGTCTTACATTGTGTGCGTTCCCGCAGGAGTCACCGCCTTCGCTACCATCAACTAGTATTCACTTCTATTTTTTTATTTACTGCAAAAGAATGAGCAGCAAAAGTTTCATTTTGTTCATATGGTACAAACATCATTAGTTAAACTCTTTTTGCTATGTCGTTAATATCCACTTCTTAACATTTAATAACTTTTATTAAACTGTTACACTTTTACTCTGCGAATTTCCGTTATCAGAGCCGTTACCGCCGTATTTGTGCTGAGTTAAAATTTGAATCGCTACTAGCGCAATGAAAATGGCCAAGCCTGCCCAATCTGAGAACTTTTCAGGGTAGATAAGCAATAGACCTGCTACGATCGCAAATAAACGCTCAATCCATAGAACTTTACGGTACCAGAAGCCTATAACGCCAGCGCCAATGGCAACCATTCCCGTAACAGCTGTAAAGACAACCCACAAAATTTGCGGTATTGTCGTATCAATCATTAACAGAGCTGGAGAGAACACAATCATATATGGAATAATAAACGCTGCAATGGCAAGCTTTGCCGAGTTAACACCAGTCTTAATTGGATCGCCGCCCGAAATGCCCGAAGCAGCAAATGCGGCGAGTGCCACTGGTGGCGTGATATCCGCGATAATACCAAAGTAGAATACAAAGAAATGCGCCGATAATAATACTACAACTGGCACTAATTCTTGCGGTGTATTTGGTGATAATAATGCCACAATGGCAGGCGCTGCAATTGTTGATGTAATAACATAGTTGGCCGTTGTTGGCGCGCCCATTCCTAAAATGAGCGAAGCAATCATAACGAAAACAAGCGTTAAAATAATACTGCCGCCTGCCAACGCTACTAAACTATTCGCTAAACTTAAGCCAAGACCTGTTTTCACAACTACCCCTACAATAATACCCGCACAAGCTGTTGCTGCTACAACACCTAATGCCGTACGAGCACCTTCAACTAACGCATCGACAATATCTTTTGGCTTTAAGCGTGTATCTTTGTTGAACATTGTGACAAAAATCGAAATAACAATGCCATAAAGTGCAGCATGCATAACAGGTGTACCAGTTAACATCAGTACAATTATTGCAATAATAGGTAATAACAAATAAATCTTCTTAAATACTTCTTTACGATTAGGCATTTGATCCTCACGTAAGCCTCTTAAGCCAACACGCTTCGCTTCAAAATGCGTCATAATCCAAATACCTGTAAAATAAAGCAATGCAGGAATTGCGGCTGCTTTGGCTATATCCCAATATGTAATGCCACGTCCAATAAACTCCACCATTAGAAACGCCGCTGCACCCATAATCGGTGGCATTAATTGGCCGCCAGTAGAAGCTGCTGCTTCAACTGCACCTGCAAATTCTTTCCGATATCCTAGCTTTTTCATCATCGGAATGGTATACGAACCTGATGTTACAACGTTCGCTACAGAACTTCCTGAAATCATCCCTTGTAATGCACTTGAGAACACAGCTACCTTAGCTGGCCCACCAATTAATTTTCCAGCGAACGCTACAGCTAAGTCATTAAAATATTGCCCAACTCCTGTTTTTACAAGGAACGCACCAAATAATAAGAACACAAATATAAATGTAGCAGAAACACTAATCGGTGTTCCTAAAATACCATCCGTCGTAAAATACATCAGGTTAACAATGCTTTCGAAATCTTGCCCTCGGTGCGCCATAAAGGCTGGGAAATAAGGACCAAAATAAGCATAAATCAAGAAACAAGTAGCGATAATCATAATTGGTAAACCGACCGCACGACGGGCAGCTTCTAATACTAGAACTACCGCTATCAAACCGACTATAAAGTCTAACTGTGTAATAGTCCCATTACGATTAACAAGCTCCGTATAATTCAATGCCCAATACGAACCGACTACTACAGATAATAACGATAAAATATAGTCAAACCAGGCAATTTTATTCTTTGGTGCTTTCCGTCGAGCTGGGAATAATAAGAAAATAAGTGCTAACCCAAACCCTAAGTGGATAGTCCGTTGTATCGGTGCTGTAAATTGTCCGAAAATGGCAGTGTACAACTGATACAATGAAAATGCTAATAATCCATAGAAGATTACATGTTTCATAAAGCCCGAGATTGTGCGCACATTTGATTCAATATCATATTTTTCAAGTATTGCTTGTTGCTCTTCTGCCGATATTTGTTCGAATTCTTCTTTTACTTCGTTGTTGCGTTCTTGCAATTTTGTCATATCAACCTAACTCCTTTCCATCGTTCATAAAGCGATAAACGCTTCACCTCAAACAAATAGGATTTACCCCTTTGCAAATCTTTTTTTAAATCATATTCATGATTTTTATAAACAAACACAAGATCTAAATCTAAGTCCCCAATAAAAATTGTGAAATTATTAATAATTTCCTTATCAAATTGTAAATAATATTTACCATTTCTTTGCGTTAATGTTTGATGTTCCTCCGCGTAGGCGGGCATACCAATCGCTAAGTCCTCATACTCCATCCCTAACATTTGAATACGATTTCCTGCTACGCTTCGATAATATTCAAGGACATCTGATTTATGGATTGAATGTGTGTACCTTATTCCAAAAGCATCATCACCAGCAAAAGGTAAATAATGCACGACTGGATTGTCTATCCGTGTTTCTGTAAATGCAAATACCTTTTGAAGAGGAAGAAAAATGAATATGCCAACGCCAATACTACATATCGCTATTACAAATACTAATCTCCTCATTCGCATCACATCTATTCCCCCACTTTAAAAACTATCCGCTTTAGCCTGAACGTAATAAAAAAGGGCCCGAAGCTTTACGCAATCCGAGCCCCATTTGTATGTGTAAGAAAGTATCAATTCTCTTATCAATGTCCAAACAACTTGAACTAGTAACTTACTATAGCGCTATTTCTTTTCATCAAAGTATTTTTGAGCGCCTGGATGAACATCAATGCTAATACCATCTAAAGCAGTTTCTTTTTTAATAAATTCACCTTTTGCATGTGAAATTTTTCCTGCATTATCATAAATCGCTTTTGCCATCTCGTAAACAACATCATCCGGTAAATCTTTATTTACTGCTAACATTGCAAGTACAGAAACAGTCTCTGTATCATTCGCAATACCGTAAGTACCAGCTTTTACTGTATCTTTTGCATAGTAAGGATATTTTTCAATTAGCTCATCCGCTTTACCAGCATCTACACCGATAATATTGACTTTTGTTGTAGCATTTAACGCTTCTACAGCTCCTGTTGGCGTACCAGCCGTAATAAATGCAGCATCAATTTGACCTGATTGCAGACCATCAGTGGATTCACCAAAATCAAGATTTTGCGCTTTAATGTCATCCATTGTTAAACCATGAATTTCAAGTAATTGTTCTGCATTCGCATAAGTACCAGAACCCGGAGCACCTACAGAAACTTTTTTACCTTTTAAATCAGCATATGTTTTAATACCAGAAGCTTCAGTCGTCACTAATTGAACCGTCTCAGGGTATAGTGCGCCTAAAGCAGCAATCGTATCAATTTTTTTACCTTCAAACATTAACTTTCCTTCAGTTGCGTAATAAGCAATATCTGTTTGTACAAACGCAATCTCACCTTTACCATCTTGCAAAGCAGTCATGTTAGCCGCAGATGCTTGAGAAACTTCAGCAGTCGTTTTAATGCCTGTTTCATTTGTAATGAAATCAGCAAACGTACCACCTAATGCATAGTAAGTCCCTTGTGTTCCACCTGTTAATAAACTTATAAATTTTGGTTTTTCAGAGCTAGCTGTATCACCATTCGCATTGCCATCTTCCGAATCTTTCGACCCCGTACTACTATCCGTCCCACATGCAGCTAAAATTAATAGTGCAATGGCACTTAGTAGCATAAATAATCTAAATTGCTTTTTCTTCATAGTAACCTTCCCCCTTTGGTTATAATTAAGAATCAATTTAAAATTATCAAACTTAGTATAATTATGTCAACCATTAATAGTAAATTCAGATAATTATATTTATACAGAATGTCCAAAGTGATTATCACACTCATTTAAACAAACGTCTTTTTTACCCTTTATTTTTCTCTATTAAACATTTAAATTCTTACTTTTTAAAAATATTTCAAAAGCAAAAATGTATACATATTGTATAAAAGGCTAATTACTTGCATTTATTACATCGGAGAACTGTTGGGAACTTTACGGCATCCGCTCAAAAAAAGGAAGCCCCACCACGATGTTGTGGTGGGGCTTGCCCGTTCGTCCTTCTATCTTCCTTATTGAATGACACCGCAAGCAATTCTTGTTCCTGAATTGCCAGCAGGATCTGTTTTGTAATCGTCTGCTGATTCATGAATTACTAATGCTGTACCTTCTCCAGAGAGTAGAGAATTTCCAGCATCTTTTTGTAATGTAACACCTTCAGCTAAGAAAGTTAAATCGACAGTGCCATCTTCACCAATTTCTAAATTAGGTAAGTCACCTAAATGATAGCCCTTTGGATTTAATGATCCGTGCTCTTTATTTGTAGGGTTAAAATGTGAACCCGCTGATTCAAACTTCGGTGCTTCACACTTCCCAACAGCATGAATATGGGTTCCATGTGTTCCCGCTGGTAATCCACTTAAAGCTAATGTCACTTTCACTCCGTTATCCTCTTCCTCGAAGTAAGCATTACCATAACTTTCGTTATTAGCGCCAATTACCTTAGCAGTTGCCGTTAAGGACGCAGTAGCAGTAGCATTAGCATTAGAGTTAACGGCTACTTTTTCCTCTTTCTTATTAAAAAGGTTGCAACCTCCGACAAAAACAGTTAAAGAAATAAGTATTATTGATATTTTTTTCATGTTATTACCTCCTCTAATTCTGATGTTACCCATCTCTACGACTACTTATGCAACGCATGCTAGGGTTTTCTTATCACAAGATCAAAAGGTACTATCATGATTTTCGGAATCACCTGTTAAATCGCTCGAATCGCTGATAGAACTTTTGAAATCGCTGGGAAAACTGCCTGAATCGCCGATAGAACCTTTGAAATCGCTGGGAAAACTGCCTGAATCGCCGATAGAACCTTTGAAATCGCTGGGAAAACCTTATTCCGTTAAAAGGGGAAAACGTAACAAAGGGCAGTAAGAGAGAACTCTTACTGCCCTTTGTCTATCATTTGAGACTATATGTAATAAGAATAGTCCCTTCTCTATTATGATTGAATGACACCACATGCAATTCTTCCGCCTGATTCACCAGTTGGATCTGTCATGTAATCATCCTCGTTTTCATGAATAACAATGGAAGTACCTTCACCATCCATCATAGAGTGTTCAGCATCTTTTTGTAACGTTAAACCTTCTGCAAAGACTGTCATTGTCGCAGTGCCATCCTCTTTGACCTCTAAATTCGGTAAATCACCTAAATGATGACCGTGCGGGTTATCCTTGCCATGCTCTTTCAGCGTTGGATTGAAATGTCCGCCAGCTGTACCGAAATCCGGTCCTTCACACTTGCCAACTTCGTGTATATGCATACCATGTTTGCCAGGAGGTAAATTACTTACCTCTACCGTTACTTTAACACCGTTAGCCTCTTCTTCAAAACGTGCTTCTCCTATATCTTCATTATTCGAACTAATTACTTTTGCGCTAGCTGTTAATGGAGCATCTGACGTTGCTTCTTCTTTCTCAGCTTTCTTCTCCGAACCAGCACAACCTACCAAAAATACAGCCAAAGAAATAACCAATAAAGTTGTGAATTTCATCAAATTACCGTTGCCAAAAATTTATAAAAATCTATAAATCTTGTTTAATTCTTGCTTCTACGTGTCCGTTTTTGCCTAAGCTACTTTCGTTTGATATAACACTCCACAAGCGTGAATTCGGATACAACGAATCCTACCTAATAAATTCTTTTAAATGACTATATTATGAATTTCCCATCCCATACTTAGCTAAGTTTAGAGATGCATTGAAATCGCTATCTATTTCTAAACCACATTCACACTTATATAATCTATCTGAAAGTTTTTAATCCCTTTTGATAGTGCCACAACATGAACATGTTTTAGAAGATGGATAAAAACGATCTACTTGAATACATTCAATGCCGTATTTTTTACATTTGTACGTCATTTGTCGAACAAATTCGTATAATTTTTGTTTAGCAACAACTTTGGATAAATGACGATTTTTCATTATTCCCCTTACGTTTAAATCCTCCATCACTACTTTGCAATGTTTGGTTTTCACAATGCTATTTGTAGCTTGGTGAACATGATTGTCACGTATATTTTTCAATCGTCTATGTAGGTGTTGTATCTTCCTTTCGATTTTTATAATATTGCATGTTTTGACGATACGGTTTCCCTCCTTATTCATTTCATATTTTCGAGAAACACGACGCTGCAATCTACGTAGTTTTTTCTCGATTTTGCGTACTTCCTTTGTCTTATTTATATTTTTAAATACTTGACCATTTGAACAAACAGCTAATTCTTTGATTTGACACCGATAGGTATTTGTTCGTTCGTTCTAATCCATCCCACCTTTTCAATGAGTACCTGCTTTCCATCTTTTACTTTTAACTTTACATTATCGTTGAAGAAATACTTTTTACTTTTTCTTTTACTCTTGAATGTCGGCTTATTTGCTAACCTTTTAAAAAACTTTTTGTATGCATCACAGGCATCTTTAACCGCCTGTTTGCAACATTGTTAGATACTTCATTTAACCAAGACAATTCCGTTTTCTTTAGTTAGGTTAATTCTTTCCTAAGCACACCATCAGCTATAAATTTGCCGCCATTTTTATGATTTTCTTCTTGTTTTGCCAATGTCCAATTATAAATAAATCTCGCTGTTCCTACTGATTTCCATAACTTTTGTTCTTGTGATTCACTTGGGTACAATCTAACTTTCTTTGCTAGTATCATCCTCTAGCAACTCCCGAATCATTTTTTGTTCTTAAGTTTTTTCATTATTATTAATAAACTGATTCAATAGCGTTTTTTTATAGTTTATCTTGCGGTTTTTAAACCTATAAAATGTTAAAGATGGTTTTGCAAATTCTCCTATAAAGTAATATTTCTCTTTTAACACCTTAATAAAATTTAAAAAAGTTTAATCCATAAATTATTTTAAACTGTTAACCCCTCCTTTTTTATAATTTTATCATCTGTCCGAATAATTGCGCAACTCACAAATAGGTATTTATCCTTATAGAAAAAAATAGGAATTTCCCATAAAAATACTGAGAAATCCCTATTGTTATTAATTTAAAATTTTCACTGTTACAGTTCTAACTCCCCAATTACGGGCTTGTCCATCAGAAGGGATAAAGACATCGATTTTATTGCCTTTTATCGCACCGCCCGTATCAGCTGCAATCGCTTCCCCATAGCCTTCTACCCATACTTTTGTACCGAGCGGAATAACACGAGGATCCACGGCGATTACTTTTAAATTCGGATTTGAACGTATGTCTGTCCCATTTGCTGTAATACCTGAACACCCTTCACAATAAGCAGTATAAGCTGTTGCTCGCATTGTATATGTTTGACCATCTTTGCTAGTTGGCGCACTCACGGCTTTGGTAACGGCTGTTTTTGTTGTAGCTTTCTTCGCAGTACTTGCAATACTTTTTGTCGTTTTTGGTTTTGCAGCAGATGCTTTCACAGCTAACGTTTCTCCGACAAAAATCAAATCGGAAGAGAGGTTATTCCATTCTTGTAAATCCTCAACTTTCACATCATAGGCTTTTGCAAGACTGAACAATGTATCTCCAGCCTCAATAAGATGGGTGGTGTTATCTGTCTTTTCTTCCTTCAGAATCCTCTCGATCCCTAGTAACTGTTCTGACTCAACCCATATAGAATCAATTTCGTCTAGCTGTTGAAACTCGGCTAAACTTAAATTATAAATATACGGGATTCCCCAAAGTTTGCTACCAATGTCACCAGCGTTTGCCCCCTTAGCAGAAGTAGTACCCCCGAACATCCCTACGCCAAGAGTCAATGCTACAGCAAGTGCTATCGCTTTTTTCTTCATAATAAGTAATACCTCCAGTTGTTTTAAATTTCTACATTCTGTTGCTAGCACACTAGAGAATTAGGCTCTTAAATATGCACGCAATATTGTAGAATGCATCTAAATATCACAGGACATCGGACCTGATATTACAAATTATTACTATTTAAACGGTAAATTATACAATTACACTTATTTTTTTAGCAGAAAAAACAAATTTTAGAAAAAATAGATCAAATCACTACTAACTATTTGCATATTTTATATAATGGAAATACAGCTTTTTTAACCGATAAGATAGAAAAGGAGATGTTTGATTTTATAAAGAGGATTTAACATACGGAGCTCAGTATTCAACATTTTCAATAATGTTAAATAAAGTAAAATTAAACTTTTAATAACAATTAATAAAATAAATACTCCAAATAAGTTACTAATTTGAAAGTTGGTGTTTCTATCTGTGATTCGAGTCATTATAGTAGACGATGAACCGTTAGCTCTTTTAAATATGGAAAAGCAGTTAGCAGAATTTAATTCGATAGAAGTAGTGAAAGCTTTTTCTACGATTGACGATTTGCTTGATAAGGCGCCGACATTGGATTTTCATGTCGCCTTTTTAGATGTAGAAATGCCGGGTATGAACGGTTTGGAAATTGCTCAACTGTTAAAGAAGTGGAAAAAGAATGTCCGTATTGTATTTGTTACAGCCTATCGGGATTATGCGATTGAGGCGTTTGAAATTAATTCGCTCGACTATTTACTAAAGCCCATTTCTAAGGCGAGACTTGAAACTACCGTTAACAGAATTCACGAACTCCTTCAACTAAAACTAACAACACCTGCACAAATACAGCTTAATGAACCATCTCCATCGTTAAGCATCCGTTGCTTAGGTGGATTCGCTGTCCTGTATAATGAAACCATCGTGCACTGGCGAACTATCAAAACAAAAGAATTATTCGCTTTTTTATTAGCCAATCTTAACAATCACGTTCCAAGAGACACCATTATTGATGCATTATGGGCTGAAACGGAATATAAAAAGGCAAGAGTACAACTACACACAACGGTTTCCTATCTTCGAACAACACTGTCCGCATTAGGATATTTGAACGTATTACAATACGCAAACGGATGTTATATTTTACAACTCGAACATTTTCATTGTGACGTTTTGGAATTGGAGCAGCTTTTAAAAGACAAAGAGGAAGTCGGGGAGCTCGCTGTAGAAAAAGCGGAAGTCTTTATTCAAAATTATAAAGGTGAGTATATGGCAACATTGGATTACGCTTGGATTCATAGTAAATCAAATTTCATTCACAACCAACTTACACTATTACTAAGTTACTTAGTCGAGCATTATACAATAACAAATAATTTCAAAAAACGAGAGCAGACTTTGCTTTTGATGATTGAGTATAATCCTTATTCAGATAAAATGATCCAACAACTTATTCAACATTATGTAGATGAAGATAATCGTGCAAATGCAGTAAAAGCCTATAAAGCATTCAAAAAAAATTTGTTTACAGACCTCGGTATTCTGCCTAATCAAGAAACGCTAGAGTTGTACGCTACCATTGCCCATGAGTAAAAAGAAGAAGCTTGAGACAAAGTAGAAAAAGTGTTAGATTGACCGCCATCAAGCTAACACTTTTTTGCTCTGCAATTGTCCGCTACGGTGGTGTTTAGCTAACAACAAAAGTGGCTTCAACTACACGTATACAGTTTCTACCCGACTGTTTTGCTTCATATAATGCTTGGTCAGCAATAGCAATTAACTGATTTGGGTCACGAATAAAAGAAGTAAAAACTGTAATACCAGCAGACAAGGTAACCGGTCGTCCAATTGGATTTTCTGCTAATGCTTGTTTTAGCCGCAATTCTTCGGCTAATTTCACTGCGTCCTCAATTGCGGTATGTGGTAAAACAACTAAAAATTCTTCTCCCCCATATCTAAAGCAACTCCCCTGTCGATGGACACTTTCCTTCATTTTGTTGGCAAACGCTTTTAAAACTTCATCACCAACCGTATGGCCATATGTATCGTTCACTTTTTTAAAATCATCTAAATCTATTAATAGTATGGCATGTGGCACTTTTTCTGCGATTAAATTATTTAATACTTGGTCCATACTTCGACGATTAGGAATACCAGTTAGGGAATCTAAATTCAATTGGTCAGTTAATTCTTCAATTTTACTTTGCGAATCAGCGATCGACTTTATCATGACATTTTTCAAGTTACTCGCCTCTACATACCAATCATCCGCTGATTTTAAATAGCAAATGTCATAGTTATCTTGCCCACTTTTAGCCATTTTCCGAAGTGGGCTAGTGATTTTCAAAGCAAACCAACACGCGACTATAAAAACGATGACAAGCATTAATAACAGTGGCCATAGTAATTTTTTCAAGAACAGAATACGTTCCATATACACCTGTTTTATAGCTTCTTTAAAGTTTCCTTGCGCTAACATTTCTGTGTCACTGTTTTCCATTACCGCTGCGATATTATGTTCAGCTATATCCGAAACTTCCCCTATGTACTCTTCCTGCATAATAAGTTTAGGCTGAATAAGCGTTTCGTGAAAACTTTGATAACTAACCAAAACGCTAATACTAGATGTAACGAGTACAATAATCATCACCATGCTAACAATGATAAACGATAAATTAAACTTGAATTTCCCCACAACTGATCATGTCTCCCATTGAGATTGATATTTAACTAAATCTATATAGTGCTTCATAAAAGTTTTTATTTTAACATCATACGTCATACCTCTTAAAAAATACTTAACAACTAATCGTTTTAACCTGTTTTCTCAAAAAAAAATTACGTAGAAAGAACTAAATTCTATTATTTTCTTAATATAAAGTTTTCTTTTTGTAAAATGCATGGCATGGTAAAACAATACAATATATTGCGATTTATAGGAGGTTCTATGAAGCGTTGAAAAAAACGATCATCCGACATTCACTCATTATAGCTTTCATTTTCATTGCCCTTTCAATCTGCCGCATGCTTTGGCTAGCATATTTTACACCATCACATGAACAGCCAACTGCGCAAGCAGGTATTTTAGATATGCGCAGTCAGTCATTATCAGAGGATGTCATTTTTCAAATGAATGGTGAATGGATTTATTATCCTGAAGTTTTATTAGAGAATACGAACAATAATCTCCCACAGCAAATGATTAGAACGATTCCTATGAAAGAATCACCAGCAACGACGCAACACGCAGGTACTTATCGCTTAAAAATCTTATTGGGTAATAACGATGACCGTTCAGATCGCCGTTATGCAATCCGGGTTCCTGCTATTGGAACCGCTTCAGCAATGTATATTAATGGGAAACTTGTAGGACAGTCAGGTGTTGTATCTACCAATGCAAGTAGCCATAAAGGACAGGCTTCCCCTTACACTGTCTATTTTACGGAAGAACAATCGGAAATAGATGTATTGTTACATGTTTCTAATTTTGATACACCATCTAATGTAGCTATTACTAAAAGACTTACTTTTAGCTCAGCACCAGCTATGATGCACTATCAACTCATTACACAATTGTCGCTCGGATTTATTTCCATGTTACTCATCTTGTTTGCATTATTTAGTTTGCTTGTCTTTCTCTTTATTTATCGAAAAAAAATCGTCTTGCTGTTCACAGTCGGTTTTCTTTTACCTTTAGCTGATGAACTCATTACATATGATCGATCTATACTTAATTGGTTACAACTAGATTATGAATGGTCAGTAAAACTATCCAATATTATTTATCTTGGTGCTTCATTTTTCTTTGTACAATTTATTCGCATCTTGTTAGAGAAATATCAACAAGCAAAATATTTTAAATGGTTCTCCATGTTATATGGTATCGCCGCATTGCTCATCATGCTATTGCCTATTGAATGGCTATACACAGTAAACCTGCTGTTCTATATGCTCTATATTGTGTCGTTTTTATATGTCGTCGTCCTCGCCTTAAAAGAGTACATAGGAAATCAGGAAAGCTCCGCATTTATTGCGTTCACAGCTATTGGCACTACGAATGGCATCATATGGGGCTTAATAAAAATGATTCTCGTCATAGATGTCCCCTTCTATCCATTGGATTATTTAATGATTGCACTTGGCTTTTCAGGTTATTGGTTTAAACGTTTTTATGAAAATAAACAACAAATTGATCTTCTTGTTGCCCAGTTACAAAAAGATGTGGACATGAAAGATGAATTTTTATTAAATAATGCACAGAAATTATGGGACCCTATGAATAAGATGATTACATTGGGACAAACAATTTATGATAATCAAAACAATCACTTTGAGTCGGAAGACAAGCAGAATTTAAAATATTTAATTGATATTGGACGAAGCATGTCCTTCACGCTCAATGATATTTTGGACTATACGCGGTTAAAAGATGGCCAGCTACATCTTCATAAACAAACTGTAAGTATGCAAGGTGTTGTTTCGGGGGTTTTTGATATGCTGCGTTTTATCGCAACGGGGAAACAAATTCAACTGACGTCTACTATTGCAAGAAACTTCCCTTATATACTAGCGGATGAAAAGAGGCTTATTCAAATTCTTTTTAATCTTTTACACAGCTCTATTAAATATACGAATGCTGGTCGGATTGAAATTAGCGCAACGATAGAAAACAAGATGGCCCTTCTTCATATTAGAGAGGTAAGCTCCGCAATGGATATAAACGATATGAAGCGTCATGATCAGCTATTGTCCTGTGAACAAGGGCTTGCAGATAATGATGGCGTTCACCTTAGTTTATTCGTTTCTAAGCAATTAATTGATTTACATGGAGGGGCATTACAAATCTACTCGCGTGCAAATAACGGCCTCGATTTATTTTTCACTATGCCAATTGCCGAGGACATGAAGGAAGAAGAACAGGATCAAGTACCACAGGAAAATGTGCATTTATCAGCGCGTACTTCAAGCTTTGATACGATACCTTCAGAAAAGAAGTTTAAAATTTTAATGGTGGATGATGATCCTGTTAATTTAACAATGATGCGCAGTTTATTTCCTACGACTGAATATGAGATTACAGCACTGACAAATGGCGAAAAAGTACTAGATTTATTATCTTCCCAAAGATGGGATTTAATTATTATGGATGCCATGCTACCTTATATTTCTGGCTATGCCTTAATTGAAAATATTCGCGCGCATTACTCCTTACTAGAGCTACCGATCTTATTACTAACAGCGCGCAGCAATCCTGAAGATGTTTATACGGGATTCGCACTCGGGGCAAATGATTATGTAACAAAACCTATCAATTCACTGGAACTTAAAGTTCGTTGTCGCGCTTTAATTGATTTAAAATATAGCATCACTCAACAACTACATTTAGAAACAGCATGGCTTCAGGCTCAAATACAGCCTCATTTTTTATATAATACGCTGAATACCATCGCTTCTCTTAGTACGCTTGATCCAAATCGCATGATTGACGTAATGCACCATTTCGGCAAGTATTTACACGCAAGTTTCGATGTTAAAAATTTACAACGAGTTATTCCGCTTCATGATGAGCTAGAACTCGTCCGTTCATATCTTTATATTGAACAGCAACGTTTTGGAGATTTATTGCAAATAGTTTGGGACATAGATGAACATATCAATATTGAAATCCCCCCTATTTCGATACAGACTTTGGTAGAAAACGCCCTACGACATGGCGTTTTAAAACAAAAAGAAGGCGGATCGGTTTGCATTCGCGTGAAAGATTTTTCTCAATATGTAGAAATAAGTGTTATCGACGACGGTATCGGGATAGACCCCAATACATTAGCTGGCTTGCTATCCGATACAAATACAACTAGTCAAGGCATCGGCTTACGTAATACAGATTTACGCTTAAAAAGAATCTACGGACAAAGATTACAAATCAAAAGCACACCAAACGAAGGCACAACCATCACCTTCCACATCCCAAAATAGTGACAGGCACTCAAACAATTCTGAAAATTTAAGACGAAAATCCACTTATATTTCTGCGGCACTTGCCTCTAGTGTAAGACGTAACAAAGCGCGCCCTTTCGGCGGTTTCGGCTTACACAGTGCCCGCAGAGACATCGTGGATTTTTTAAGAGTGCCAGGCACCGAAACAATTCTGAATTCTGCTAAGAACACAAAACGTGGTGCCAGGCACTCACACAATTTTATACAATTTGCCAATCACCATAGTACTGGTTTTGCTACCATTAGCCATAGCATGATAAGTAATAACACAATATACATCCATGCCTTGCGATGCAATAACGCTGCAAATTGTTGTTGATTGTATGCAGGCGTATTAAACGTTCGAATTGTCGGCTTAAATGCTCTTGCCAAAAAGACAATGGACCCCGCCATCACTAAAAACGTTAGTACTACCCAAGAAGTCGTCCATGGATAGCCTCCACGCCACATTAACAAAATACCCGACGCCACTAATACATGCCCAGCATGTTTTACAATTGTAATGGCCCCTTGAAATGCTTGGATGTAGGCAGGCATTTCCACATGCGGTGCCGTCCGCATTTTCTTGACGATTGTTAAAACAACAAACAAAGGCCCAATCGAAAGTACCGCACTTAAAATATGTATATATAGAAGAAGTGTATAAATCGATATCATATTGCATACTCTCCCTTTAATAAGTCTTACTAATTATAGCATTCCCTTTTCCACTCTCTTATATTAATTGTGAATCCTTTGTAAACGTAGCGTCAATCATTGTAAAATTGTTTGAAATCAGCACAAAGAGGGTATTGATTATAGTAACATGCACTTATAGACACAAATAGGAGTGATTATTATAGGAATTCATCAATTTTTTACAAGTCTTAATGACCTGGAACGAATTATTCGTGCCCCTGGCCGCTTCAAATTTGAAGAGCATAATGTAGCTGCCCATTCTTGGAAAGTTTCGCAATACGCTATGTTTTTTGCCACATTAGAAGAAATGAACGGAGCTACAGTGAATTGGAAATCACTGTATGAGAAAACCATTAACCACGATTTTGCTGAAGTATTTATTGGCGATATTAAAACGCCTGTCAAACACGCTAGCCCTGAGCTTAAACAGATGCTTGCACATGTGGAAGAAAAAATGATGGAAAAATTCATTATGAACGAAATCCCTAAAGAGTTCCAAGATATCTTTTTCGAACGCATGAAAGAAGGCAAAGATGCAACAATTGAAGGACGTTTACTTGAGTTTGCTGACAAACTAGATCAATTTTATGAAGCATTTGCAGAATTAAAGCGAGGCAACACAGATATGGAATTTGTCTATATGTATCAATCGGCATTGTCAAAGCTTTTATTAATCCCGCTTCCGGCAACTGTAAACTATTTCAAAACAGAAATATTGAAGGATGCCGTGAAGGAGAAAACACATATTGATATTCAAACGCTAACAAACGAAGTGTTAAACCAAAAAAAATAACGTGCATGTACAAGTTTTCCGGTGAATTGATCGACGGAAGGCTTTTTTTATTTTCTAAAAAAAGTCGTATAATAGGAGGGATAGGAGGGAAAATTTTGTCACATGAATGTTCCATTGTAGAAGATTTACTACCCTTATATAAAACGAAAGGCCTCCAAGCCGACACGACCGACTTTATCAACCAACATTTAGCTAGCTGTAAGCATTGTCAGCAACTAGCTGCATCGAAGCTATCATCTAATCAAAACTTATCGATGAAAAGCACATTAACATTTTTCCATCTGGTTTTCATAGTGCTTTCTTTTATGTTTGCCCTCAACTCGTCCTTACTTGGCAATCATAAAAGCTTTGTCGCATTATATGCCCTTTTTGGATGTCTTACTTATTTATTTTATAAAAACATTTGGATTGTCTTTGCAATAAGCTCTATCCCTGTTTTCGTTTGGGCCATCATTAATAACTTTAGCAATCCACTTTATATTAAAAATTTCTCTTTTTTAGAAATGAGCTCCCTGATAGTAGGTGCTAGCTATATAGCTCTTTTACATACCATTTTCGCCCTACTCGGCTCTGCTTTCGCCATTATTTTACGTAGGTTTTAAATGATAAAAGCATCTCTCGCTTGAAAGATGCTCCTTTATCATGCTCGTAATTAAGCTTTTTTCACAAACTCCGATTTTAGTTTCATCGCTCCGAAGCCGTCAATTTTACAATCGATATTGTGGTCACCTTCAACAAGGCGAATACTTTTTACCTTCGTACCAATTTTTAAAGTTGAAGAACTTCCCTTCACTTTTAAATCTTTAATAATGGTTACTGCATCACCATCAGCTAACAAGTTGCCATGTGCATCTTTTACAATCAGTGCATCTGTTTCCTGCTCTGTTGCACTAGTGCTCCATTCATGTGCACATTCTGGACAGACAAAGTTTGCGCCATCCTCATATGTGTATTCAGAATGACATTTCGGACAATTTGGATATGCTGCCATTTCCGCTTCCTCCCTTTACTTTTCAATAGATAAATGATTACGCTCCTATCTTTACACACTTACTATCATTTCGCAAAGGTTGTTCGTATTTTCCGTTCGTATTTGTGAAAAATATATGAAGCACCGCCGCATAATCCAAGCGTTTTCTATACATAATTTTCACCTTTCATAGCACGTGCCCATTGACTTTTTTTCATAAACCATCTTACTTGCATCTTTGTTTGGCATGCCGTATTATATCCTTAAAGGCTGCATTGTTCGTATAATATTAAGTTTTAACCTTTAAGCTGTAAAAGGGAGTTTTATTATTGGAGTTGGAATGACGGGCCTCACACCAAGGTGCATGAGGATAAGCAGGAAAACTTCTGCGAACACCCACTTTGAGGAGTGGTGGTTTAAAACTTTCTATAATAAATACGGCATACGCGGCTTTTTAATTTACCATTCGAGCCTCAAGGCTTCAAACGACTCACCCTTCTTTATTGGAGGGTGAGTTTTTTTGCGATTTTTTTATGTTTAAATTATGGACAAAAAATTAGGATACCCTATTATAGTTTGACACTGTATCGCTGAATGATAAGAAGTTTTACTTAACTACACCTGCACCAGATTTTATGTCTAGTTTCGTCTACCCACTTTTAATAGAGCAACTTCCCCATAAATGCTATCCTTAAATGGAACAATAATACAATTTATATCGTTCATTAAAGTACAACATTTAAAAGGAGATTACGCTAAATGAACTCAGCTATTATTTTTGATATGGACGGTACATTATATCAAACAAATTTAATTTTAGAGCCTGCCCTAGAAGCTACTTTTGAGCAGCTACGTAAAAACGGTCAATGGACAGGCGCTACACCTATTGAAAAATATCGACAAATAATGGGTGTACCTTTACCCGTAGTATGGGAAACTTTATGTCCAGATCACTCTGCTGAAATTCGTCAAGAAAGCAACAAGTTATTCCAATTGGCCCTTATTGAACAAATTACATCCGGTAATGGGGCTTTATATGATGAAGTAGAACATACACTAGAAAATCTTTCGAAAAATTATCCACTGTTCATTGCAAGTAATGGACAAACCGCATATTTACAAGCAATTGCTGAAACTTATCAGTTAACAAAATGGATTAAAGGTATTTACAGTATCGATATCATTGCGTCTGGGAATAAATCCGAATTAGTAGCTACCGTTTTACAAGAAAACAATATCCATCGCGGTTTTGTAGTCGGGGATCGGTCTTCTGACATTCAAGCTGCCTTCGACAATCAATTGATTTCAATCGGTGTTCGTTTTGACTTCTCTCAAGAATCCGAATTAGAGAAAGCACATTATACAGTTAATCGTTTTGATGAAATAGACAAAATCATTGAGCATGCATTAAATACTAATGCTTTCGATTAAGGAAAATATATGAGCATCATTCCGATTAAATCCACTGGTGTCGCTGCTGTTTTATTAAAAGAAATAAATAACATATATCATGTGTTACTCCTCAAAAGAGCATCTCATCCTTTACATAATATATGGTGCTATATAGGAGGGGGTATTGATGAAGGAGAAACAGCAATACAAGCTATTTATAGAGAAATAGCAGAAGAAACAGGAATTACAGAAGTCGTATTGTATTCCTCGAATCAATTTGATCAAATCTTCTCTCCACAAGAAAATTACATTTACATTGCACCTGTCTTTGTAGGCTTTGTTCATCAAGAACAATCTGTTGTATTAAACGATGAGCATAGTGACTATCAATGGCTCCCTTTTGAACAAGCAAAAGAGGTTGTAAGTTTGCCCGGTAATGAAGATGTTCTTCAATCTATCGAACATAACTTTGTGAAGAAAAAGCCTTTAACATATTTACAAATTTAACTGCAATTAAACAGCCACGAAAGTCATGATTTCAACGTTTCGTGGCTGTTTTAAGAACATTATTTAACTATCTTCGTTTGGCATAGCCCATTCTAGATTTTTTTCCGGCGATTTCTGATGTTTTACCGGCGATTCATCTACTTTTACCAGCGATTCCAGTGCCCCGAAGCATAGCAAGGACACAACACACGATTGATGTCCTTGCACCACAGAAATTTAAGTGGATTTTTAAGTTATCTTACATTTTCCACGCGCTTTCCATTAACGAAAAATGATAATACAAGGCCAACAAGGGCAATGGCTGCTATAAAGAAGAAAGCGTACTTTGTTCCTTGTGCCAGTAATTCAAATGACGAAGCATTGTGAACTTGCTCCATATATTTGCTTTGCCCACTAACCATTAATGTTATGGCCAACGCTGTTCCTGTTCCCCCTGCAATTTGTTGTAAAGTACTCATAACAGCGGCACCATCAGCGTATAATTCACGTGGCAACTGATTTAAACCATTTGTTTGAGCAGGCATAATAATCATTGAAATGCCAATAAAGAAGATGGCATTCGCTACAATAATTTGCCAAACAGGTGTATGGGCGGAAATCGTGAAAATAAAAAAGATGCTGGCAACGAAAGTGAATAGAAAACCGAGTGGTAAAAATTTCTTTGCGCCAAATTGATCAAACAGCTTGCCTACGACCGGTGATAAAGCCGCATTCATCGCACTTCCTGGCAAAAGAATAAGACCAGCAACCGTAGCACTAAATAGTAAAGAGCCTTTTAAATACATCGGCAATAGTATAGCTGTTGATAAAATTAATAGCATCCCACTAAACAACAACACAGTCCCTAACGTAAACATAGGATATTTAAACGTTCGTAAATTAATCATCGGTTGCTCCATTTTAAATTGGCGAATGACGAATAAAACAATAGCCACTATTCCAACAATAAACGGGATATATACATCTGCTGAAGCAAAAGATTTTTCTGAAACAGTACTTAAACTGTAAATAAAGCCACCAAATCCAAGCGTTGATAAAATAATGGATACCACATCAATCACTGGTTTCGTAATCGTCGATACATTATCGATTTGTTTTAGTCCAGCTATTACTAACCCTGCATAAAAGACAAGGCTAATCCAGAAAATATAAGACCAATCCAATGAGTCCACAATTAACCCAGCTAAAGTTGGCCCAATTGCAGGCGCTGTCGTAATAACTAGCCCCATTAAGCCCATGACTGCTCCACGTTTATGAATCGGGAATATTAATAAAATAACATTCATCATCAGCGGTAAAATAATACCTGTTCCGAATGCTTGAATAATACGACCTAGCAGTAAAATCGGGAAGCTTGGTGCTAACGCTGCTAAAATCGTTCCTACAATTGAAAAGATTAATGATCCAACAACTAACTGTTTTGTTGAAAACCATTGAATAAGAAGTGATGAAACCGGTACTAAAATACCAATTGTTAATAAATAGCCTGTAGTAAGCCACTGTGCTGTTGCAGCTGTCACTGTAAAATCAGCCATAATATTTGTCAGTGCCATATTTAAAGCTGTTTCACTAAACAACCCGATAAAAGCCGCAAACATCAGGACAAAAGCCATACTTTTAGGTTTGCGTACGGGCACAACTTGCATTGATGGAGCCATAAAATACTTCCTTTCTTTCTCTGAAATTAATTAGACCGGTCTATATAATAAGCATAAAAATGATGCCCCTTTTACTGCGTAAGTAACAAAGGGATCATTTTATTAATATGAATTAAAGGCTCATCCGATTTTTTTGTTATACAAAGCGTAATGGCACCTTCAATTAAGGCACTGATGGTTTTACTAATTAAGAAAGCTCTTTCTTCGTTAAATCCACTACTTCTTAATTTCTCATAATAAAGATTTCCCCATATGTCAAAGGTCTCTTCACAAGCCTGTCGTAAATTCTCATTGACAAATGCTGTTTCCATGGCGAGTAATCCCATTGGAACGTTTTTTAAATTTGATATTGGTTCTATGTCATGAAAAATCTCCGAAATACTTTCTATATGATATTGGAAGGCCTTTACTGGATCTTCGAATGCTGCTAAATTTTGCTCAATTTCTGCCGCAATTCTTGTTGCTGATAAATGGATCGCTTCAACAGCTAATTGTTCCTTACCATTAGGAAAATGATAATATAAAGAACCCTTTGGCGCTCCACTCTCTTGGATAATTTGACTTAAGCCTGTAGCATGGTAGCCTTTCAAATGAAATAGCTCCGTTGCAGCTTCTAAGATTTTCTCTCGAGATGATTTTTTACTAGACATAGGATATACCTCCCTCAAAAATTATAACGAACGGTCTACATAATAATAAAAGTCTTTTGGTATGTTGTCAATTGTAATATTGAACAATAAATTATGTTACTTCCAATATAAATGTGTAGGAGACCTTCCCGTTTGACCAACGTTATAAGTTAAAAGAAGTGATTGCTCTTATTGAACAATCACTTTTTTGTGGACGGGAAATTTGGAGGAATAAATTAATTCTTCCGATTTAGAATAGCAGCTAATGTTCACTGGCAAATAGATTGGTCCATGTGCTTTTTTAAGAAAAAAACGCAGACCATCCGACTTTATAATTTGGGCATTTTCAAAAATACCTTTCTGCGTCTCTACCGTTATTTTAACGATTTCAGGGTCTATAATAACTCCAAAATAATAACTTACATTCTCTTTACTCTTTCCAGATGCACTCCACGTAATTTGATCGTCTTCTAATGGAGGGTAATACGTTGAGGATAGCGTGCCTTTCTCACTTAACTTCCATGTACCAAGCCAATTTTGTTTTAGCTTTGCAATTATTACCGATTGGCTATTTCGAAATATCGTTTGCCATTGCTCGTCAGTTTCTCTAATAAGATAAACTTCCTTCGCAGAATCAGACCAATTTTTCGTTATATTCATTACATCCTTTTCAGTTGGTTGTTGAAGATGCTTGTAGGTTATGAGTAGTGTGCATAGCATTGCTGTTAGAACAATCCCCAACACAACTTTTTTAGTCAATCCCCGCCCCCCTTACCAAACCATTTATTTACATATATTAACTTATTCAACAACCCTTAAACAATTACCTTCTATTAAAAGTTTGCAGCACACCCTCTAATCAATTTTAATTGTCTGTTTATTAGGTTTGTGGTATAAAAAAACTGAAAATAGACCAGAGCAGGAGGCGATTATCATCAAATTAAGACAACAATATACTTGTCCGTTGGAGCTAGTTCAAGACATGATTAAAGGCAAATGGAAATGTATTATAATTTGGCGATTGCGACTCGGTCCGACATCTCCATCAAAATTAAGACGTGACATTAAAGGCATAACTGAAAAAATGCTGTTACAACAATTAAAAGAGCTAATGGATTTTCAGTTAATAACGAAGGAAGAATACCTTTCCACATACCCGCTTCGAGTAGAATATCGTTTAAGTCCAAAGGGACAAGAAGTTTTAAAGTCTTTAGAGATTTTACAACGATTAGGGATTCAATATATTGAGGAAAATGAAATAGTAGGACTTCAACAAATATAGTACCCTTACAAAAAAGTGGGTAATTGTCGACTATTTTTTCTCCATGTTATCATGACCTCAACAACAAGAGATGGAGGTTTTAATCATGAAGAAAAATATAATTTTAGTCCTATCAAGTATGTTATTACTAGCTATCGGGGTTTTAGCTGGATGCAGTAGCAAAGATGAAAATACTTTTGTCGTAACAAGTTCAGGAATCGTAGATGGCGTTATTCAAGATCAATACGGGCAATTAGGGGATTCATTTAACGAGAATGGTATGCCTACTTATTCATTGCCTTTAAAGTTTGAAAATGCCCCAAAAGAAACGGTGTCCTATGCATTAGTGATTGAGGATAAAGACGCTTTTCCTATTAGTCAAGGATTCTCTTGGATTCATTGGACAGCAGCCAATATTCAAAAAGATGAGTTAAAAGAAAATGAAAGCCAAACAGCGACTGATTTTGTCCAAGGTGTCAATAGTTGGATGAGTCCTCAAGGAGGCAGTCAAAGTCCTGAGCTCTCTAGCTTTTACGGCGGGATGGCTCCACCTGATAAACCACATACTTACGAAATTCACGTCTACGCATTAGATTCTACGCTCGATTTAAAAAATGGCTTTTTGATGAATGAACTGTATCACGCAATGGATGGCCATATACTTGCTGAATATACTTTAAAAGGCACTTATCCGAATAAATAATAAGTATTCAATCCTTTTAAAGTTATAGCAAAGTAATTTTATAAAAAAAACAAGTCCAGGACTGCTCGTTTTCGAGAGTCTCTGGACTTTTTTGTTTGCTCCTAGTAACATTGGAATAAGAACAATTTCTTTTAGTTTTTTCATGAAATCATTGAAATTTTAGCCAGCCATTAGCAACAATTTAGACAAAAAGAGCTTGGCTAATCATTTTTTTGTTTTCTTTACTGAATGAATATAGGATATACTTTTATAGTCCTGTTATTGGCACGTAAAAATAGAAAGTTAAATTGAGAAAGTTTTATTGGAGGTTTATTATGAATTACAGAATCATTAACAAACAAGTATTTGAACAAGCACAGCTACGTTCCGTTTCAGATGTACCATTTACTGAAGAAGAACTGCAAAACGGTATGAAAATTGCGGTCTCTAAAGCAGACGAAACGTTAGCTTTGTATTTACTAGATATCGAAGGTCATAGAAAATTTGAAGTTCGTTGGGATGATTCATCAGAAATTTTCAACGGTTGGTATTCAGCTTGGGATAATTTCTCTTGGTGCCTAGATGTAGTAAGCAAATAAATAGAACTTGATGAAATAATATCAACTAGAAACGAACATCCTTTTGTTTTTGGTTGATATTATTTTATTTATATAATGTTTTAGCTCACATAAAGGAGTGATATGATGAAATTTTTCAAAAAGATTACATTTATCCATCCTATAAGAAAGTACATACATTTCATACTAATCATTTTCATGTTTTCTCTTGTCATTCCCGCTGGATTCAATCCACTATTTTTAAATTTAATAATGATCCTTTTTGGACTTGTCATATTAAATCGTGGTTTTGATTACAAAGGAACGGACAATAAGGCTTTTTACAAATGTTTGTATATGGGCATAGCAATGTGTTTATTATTTATTGTTTTATTTATTGTCCAATTTATAAGAAATGGATAACATACGTTATGTATACCTCTCACTTTCGGGTAGACAGCAATGCACGGAAGATGATTTTCTGTCATTCGTTAGAAAAAATAATTTAACACCCTTTCTCCTTGTATAATTCATACGCAATTTGAACATATATGGAGTAACAAGGGAGGGAATCAACATGAAAAAACTACTTTATCTTTTAATACTATTCACATTATTACTATCAGCCTGTGGAAAAAATGCTGAGCCGAAGGAAGTAGCAGTCGATCAAGACACATCTGTTCAAGATATCGTGGGAGCAATCGTGAAAAATAAATTTACAGTAGAAGAAACGAAAGGTATTGTGACAATATCCATTCAAGATACAGATGTTCGAGAAGGGTCGAAAAATCAGATGCTGAAAGATTCGGGCAGAATCTTTGCGGAGCTTTCGAAATTAAAAAGCGTAAAAACACCTTCGATTATTTGGTTTGCCCCATTAACAGGTGCCAATAACAATGAAGAAATGACAGAAGTATTAAGTGTCTATTTTAACGAAGAAGACTTTAGAACCGTCAATTGGGCTGATTACGCTCAATTAAACATTGAATCCATCGCGACTGAATATAAAGAAAACCCAGCTTTAGGTGATTAATCAATTTTTCTATGTAAAATGAAGAATATCCGCAATCTTTTCAGGCGAGGACTCCTACCGTAGCGGATTATAACGGTCACAGCAAAAGTGTTAGATTGATGATTATCAATCTAACACTTTTCTCTTTTGCCCTTGCCTCTCCTCTATTCTCTATGTAAGCATTTCCTTCATATAAAAGTGACAGTGACACATGTTACGCAAATATTTTTTATATGCCCACCGTATTCATTAAAACAATACGCCAACCATCTGGATCTTCAATCGTCACACCTTTTTCAGCCCAATAAAGGTTTTCCGGCGCTACTGCTGGATACCCCATTTGCTCCAATCGTTGCACAACGCGTTGAATTGCTTCAAGGTTAGGCATATAAAGAACAAGAAGATTATCCTTTGTCGGTGCAGGACAAGGGCTGCCATCCATATGCTCAGTAAATTCTAAATGATAATGGGCATTTGGCAAACCAATCATAATACCATCGTAGCCACGATGCCCTTTAAAAGAACCTATCTTTTCTAGGCCTAGTCCTTCGCAATAAAATCGCTCTATTGCTGTTAATTGATTAGTCGGTCTTGCAATACGGACCTGTACGACTTCTTTTGCCCATTGTTCTTTCATCATCATCTCTCCTTTTAAGAAGATTATATAATGGAAAAACTTGAGGGTAGAACGGTCAATAGTCTGAATTCTATTGCGCGATACATATACAATCAGCTTGTTGTATTGGTTGTTCCTTTGTTAAATAATAATCCTCTGCAATCCAATATCTTTTTTCATACTTCTTCAATATGGCGGATATATCCCCTATATACGTATCTCTCTTTAACACTCTTTCTTTCCTTATCTCTAAAGGGCATTCTAAAAATATCGTATAGTCATAAAACGTCCGCCAGTCCTTGCGCTGAAGAAAGACTCCTTCTATTAAAAGAATACTATTTGTTGCAAATACTTTATTAATATTTACCACAGAATTCGTAGCTCGATTATAAAAAGGTAATGTTAATTCTTGCGCATTGCCATGTACTTTTTCGAGAAAATTTTTAATGCATGCAATATCCCATTGCAAATAATAATATTCATACCATTCCTCATAGCCAGTATTGTAACGCTTTTCACTTTCTACAATATAATCGTCCATATGTAAAACATTAATCATACATACTTTTTTCAACGTATTCGTTAAGTCATGTACAAATGTTGTTTTACCGGCACCCCCTAAGCCGTCAATGGCAACAATAAGCGGTCTTGCTTCTCTATTAGGACTAATAAATCGCTTTACAATCTCGGTTATAACTTGATGTTGCAATACGCGCACACTCCGTTCTCAACTAAATAAAAATAACCAGCTTACTCCGAAAGTAAACTGGTCTCTACTCATTAATGCGGTAAAGCAACATCAAACGAAGCAGCGGTTTTGGCCTTTACTTCCTCCAATGTTACACCTTCTGCTAATTCAATTAGCTGCATGCCCGCATCTGTAAAGTCAAACACAGCTAAATCCGTTATTAATCTGTGCACAACACCTTTGCCCGTTAACGGCAATTCACATTGCTTTTTAATTTTGGGCTCTCCGTTTTTATTAACATGCTCCATTACGACAACAACTCTTTTCGCACCGACAACAAGATCCATAGCGCCGCCCATGCCCTTCACCATCTTCCCAGGAATCATCCAATTGGCAAGATCGCCATTTTCGGACACTTCCATTCCACCTAAAATAGCAAGATCAATATGCCCCCCGCGAATCATCGCAAAGGACTCAGCACTATCAAAAAATGACGCACCTTTCACTGCTGTTACGGTTTCTTTTCCCGCATTAATAAGGTCAGCATCTACTGCATGCTCCTCTGGGTAAGGACCGATGCCAAGAAGGCCATTTTCGGATTGTAACAATACTTCATAATCAGCGGGAATGGCATTAGCAATAAGTGTAGGAATACCGATACCTAAATTCACATTCATACCATTTTGAATTTCTTTTACAGCTCTATTCACAATTTTATCTCTTGTATCTGCCATTACGCTTCCCCCTTTCTTACCGTTAAGCGCTCAATACGTTTTTCATAATTTTCACCGAGTAAGACACGTTGTACAAAAACACCTGGTGTGTGGATATGATCTGGATCTAACTCGCCCACCTCCACAATTTCCTCCACTTCCGCAATGGTAATTTTGCCAGCCATCGCGGCTAACGGATTAAAGTTACGTGACGTTTTTCGGTAAATTAAATTACCAAGCTTGTCTGCTTTCCATGCTTTGACTAGAGCAAAATCTGCGACGATCCCTTGTTCTAAAATATATTCCTTGCCATCAAAAACCTTTACTTCTTTGCCTTCCGCAATTGGCGTACCAACTCCTGTTGCTGTATAAAAACCAGGGATACCTGCTCCGCCAGCTCGCAAACGCTCTGCTAATGTTCCTTGCGGCGCAAGTTCTACTTCTAACTCACCACTTAAAAATTGCTGTTCAAATATTTTATTTTCTCCAACATAGGAAGCAATCATTTTTTTAATTTGTTTATTCGCTAGTAATAATCCTAATCCCCAATTATCCACTCCGCAGTTGTTACTAATTACCGTTAAATCTTTCGTACCATTTTGTTGTAATGCCGCGATAGCCTTTTCAGGAATTCCACATAAACCAAATCCCCCTACCGCTAACGTAGCACCATCCGTAATATCTGCAACGGCTTCCTCAAACGAATTCCACACTTTCCCGTTTTCCATATCGAAACCCCCTAAATTTGCTCGTTTATTAAGAAAAATTCTACAGCATTACTGATTTATAAGTAAAGGAATTAATTGGAATGGTATTTATGCTTATTTCGCATAAGTGTTACGATGCTATGTTTCTTCCGTTCGGATTGTCTTTAATAATTGCTTTAAAGCATACGATTGATATGTATTCTTTTTCGTAATAACGCCGAGACGCCATGGCATATGAAAGTTTTGTAATGGGATAATCTTAACATTTTGATTCGTTTGCTTTGCTGCAATGGAATACGGCAAAAGCGTTACGCCTAAATTGGAGGCTACGAGCTCTACAATTAAATCCCATTGGGAGCTTTTGTAACCGACGATTGGGGTGAAGCCAGCACCTTTACACGATTTAATAACATAATCATGCAATGTAAATTCTTCCGTAAAAATAATAAACACTTCATTTTTTAACTCTTGCAATAATATGGCCTCTTGCTGTGCTAATGGATGTTGTTCATTCATAAAAACAAAAAACTCATCTTCCACAAATGATTGCACGCTAAATTTTCGTTCATCAGAAGGTAGAACGACAATACCCATATCGACTTCTCCACTCTCTACTAATGTGCCGATTAATTTCGCTCCTCGTTCAACTAGCTCTAAATGGACATTTGGATATTGTTGATGAAACTTACGCGCAATTTCAGGAAAAAATAATGTACCAATGAGCGGTGGGATGCCCAATTTAATAGACCCCGTTTTAATGTTCAGCAAATCGTCGAGTAATATATGCAAATCATGGACAGAGCGCATAATTTTTTGGCCTTGTTTATAAACAATCAGCCCCGCATCCGTTAACTCCACATGTCGTGTAGAGCGATTTAATAATTCCACATGGAGATTATCTTCTAATTTTTTTATGCTCTTACTTAATGAGGGCTGTGATACAAAGGATTCACTTGCCGCTTTTGTAAAACTGCCCTGCTCCACCACTGCCATAAATGCCTTTAAATCACGTAATTCCATAGTAGCACCCCTTATTTATTCTTATTTGTTATGAAAAAACTTCTAAAAGCACTATTTAGTTATAAATTCTCTTCCTTTTCTTTTAATCCTTCTACAAAATAACAATAGCTCTAAACGCAAGCACGATAAGGTTTTCTTATTTAGAAAATAATATTATTTAGGAAACGACAGTGCGTATATCCCACCCTCTTATTTCTATTTCATGTTCCAATCATCATCTTTCATGCTAATTTTTTCTTTATTTACTGATTGCTCTATGTAAAATTAAAAATGAGTGTTGCTAGAAATAGAAGGGGGATTATGTAATTGAAAACACTAACGAAAATATCAAATGCTATTATGGAAAAGTATTTACCCGATCCGTACATTTTTGTCACTATTCTCACAGTACTAGTGTTACTTTTAGGAGTTTCCCTAACTGATTCCTCTCCATTGGACATGATTACTTACTGGGGAGATGGTTTCTGGGAGCTACTAGCCTTTACAATGCAAATGGTCGTCGTGTTAGCTGCTGGCCATATTTTAGCGAATAGCCCTGTCTTTAAAAAAGGGCTAACTGCTGCTGCGAGTAAAATTAAAACGCCAAGTATGGCCATTATTATTGTGACCTTTATTTCTTTAGTTGCTTGTTGGATTAACTGGGGATTCGGGCTAGTAATTGGGGCACTTTTTGCCAAGGAAATTGCACGCCAAGTTAAAAAAGTAGACTATCGTTTATTAATCGCAAGTGCTTATTCTGGATTTGTTATTTGGCACGGTGGTTTAGCAGGTTCGGTTCCGTTATCGATTGCAACGGATGGTCATCCATTTGCTAATATTATGGGGGTTATCCCAACAAACGTTACACTTTTCTCGACCTACAATTTATTTATTGTGATTGTGATTGTCTTAACACTGCCATTTTTTAACCGTTGGATGATGCCAAAGGATGAGGATGTAGTGGAAATTGAGCCTTCCTTGTTATTCGAGGAAAAAATAGAACTACCTAAGCCTGAAAAACATTTTGCAAGTCGTTCAGAACGCAGCTATCTACTAACTATTTTAATCGGTCTTATTGGTGTTATTTATTTAATTCATCATTTTATTACAAAAGGCTTTGTCTTAAATTTAAATGTTGTGAATACTATTTTTATTGTGCTCGGTATTATTTTCCACGGCACACCTCAGCGTTTTCTTGCTGCTGCGCAAGATGCCATTAAAACAACAACAGGTATTGTATTTCAATTTCCGTTTTATGCCGGAATTATGGGCATGATGACCGCTTCTGGCTTAGCCGCGGTATTTTCAGAGTGGTTTGTCAACATCTCAAACGACCACACATTCTATTTATTCACATTTTTCTCTGCTGGCCTTGTAAACTTTTTTGTGCCTTCAGGTGGTGGCCAATGGACTGTTCAAGCACCGATTATGTTGGATGCAGCAACTAAATTAGGCGCAGATTATGCTAAAACGGCGATGGCCATTGCATGGGGAGATGCTTGGACAAATATGATTCAACCATTTTGGGCGCTCCCCGCACTCGCAATTGCTGGTTTAAAAGCTAAAGATATTATGGGCTTCTGTTTATTTATCCTACTCTTTACAGGAATCATTATCAGTATTGGATTATACTTCTTCTAAGAAAAATAGCCTTTTAGAACCTCTTTCGAACGAAAATTACGTTCGTAAGGGGTTTTTTGTTTTATATTACAGACTAATCTATGGTAAATTTCTTTGAATGCCGGTATATTTGACTAGTTGCGAGATTTTTGAGAGTTTTATTTCCTATAATAAATAAGAATTTTGTCATAATTTATCGAAGATTGGAGATAGAACAGATGTTAAAGCAATTGCTTGAAAATCGTGCTGTAAATTTAGGATATACTGGCTTTCATCACTATGTTTATGAACTACAAAATTGCGTAGAAGTAATAGGAATTGAAGCGAAGTCGCTCCACATTGAACATAGTCAAATTGCAGCTGCTTATATAGATGGTAATCGTATTTTTATAAAAAGTATGCACTACGGAACAACAATGATGAAGTTAACAGATGGGGTTGATGAGGCAATTGTGCAATTATTTGTTCTACCTTCAGGAGAAATGAGAGTAGAAGTTAAACCCTTTATTGGAAATGCGAATGTTGTGTCTGTTCATTTTCGTACGATTTTGGCAGATACTGCGATCGCCATTGATTTGAAAGGTGCACTAAAAAGATTTCTCCTCGCTAATCAATTGATAACCGATACGGCTAGTATTTTAGAAGTGCACTATCAATCAATGCATCCAAACGTATTAAGGGATTCCTATGCTGGTAATTTTGTATTAGGTTATCACCCTACTGGCGAATCGATTGCAAATGGGGATGAATATGCATTAGCAAATCGCATAGCGAATTTACAGTTTTCAAAAATCGTCATTTTGCAAGACGGTATACATAAAATGATTGCCTTAAAAATGTTACTTTCCTTTGTCATTAGTAATCGTATCTTTGTCAATAATGAATTATCGATGTAACGACAAGCAATCAATATTGCGCTTATCGAGGTATAACCTATTATTCCACTAGCGCTCATTCACATTCTTTCATTATTGCTTACATAACAGGTCTTTTTTTTCTTTGCTCAGCATTGAAGACCTGACATAGGAATTGTCACATTGTTAATTGTTTCGCACTAAATATTAATATAAAAAGGATTTTTTTCATGCTTATTTTTTTGTTCATCTTATGTGTCATCATCATTGGAAGCTTCTTGTTACAACGAATGCTTCATAATAGAAAGAATCGATTAGAAAAGAAGAAGGTTATGGAGGAACGCTTAAAGAAACTTATTTTCACGAATAAACAACCACAACGATAGTATATCCTTACTAGCTTACAACCTTCTTAATGAAGTGATAATTGGTTTTGTACGAGGTAGATAACTAAAAATAGTTAATCTTTATAGGCGAAAATTTGTAAATAAATTGTGCTTTTTATTTCAAATCTTTTTAGTTTAGTGGTAAACTATCTATTGTCAATTAAATGAAGTTATATCGAGTATGATTTAGTGTTTAATGTCAATACTCTGTTTATCACTCATTCTAGGAGGAATTTTATTATGAAACGTGTTGAAAATAAAGTAGCACTTGTTACTGGCGGTGCATCAGGTATCGGTTTATCAGCAGCAACTTTACTAGCTAAAGAAGGAGCTAAAGTTGTTATTGCTGACTACAATCTTGACGGTGCAAAAGAAATTGCTGATGCATTAGTAAAAGAAGGATACGAAGCAGCTGCAGTATTTTTAGATGCTGGTGACGCTGATTCAATCAAAGCAGCAGTAGAATTCACTGTTGAGAAATTCGGTTCTTTAACTGTATTATATAACAACGTAGGTTCAACAAACTTACAAAAAGACTTAGATGTTGTGAACATGGATTTAGAAGAATTTGATCGTCTTGTAAACATCAACTTAAAATCAGTATTACTTGGTAGCCGTTTCGCTATTCCACATATGCAAAAAGCTGGCGGTGGTTCTATCATTAACACTGCTTCTATGGGTGGATTTGCAAGTGACCAAATCCGTACAGCTTACGGTACAACAAAAGCTGGCGTAGTTCACTTAACTAAATATATTGCAACTCAATATGGTAAAGATAAAATCCGTTGTAACGCTATAGCACCTGGTTTAATTTTAACGCCAGCTGCGAAAAACAGTTTACCAAAAGAATTACTAGAAATTTTCACAAAATACAATGCCCTACCATACAATGGTGAAGCAGATGATATCGGTTATGCAGTAGTATTCTTAGCTTCTGATGAATCTAAATTCATGACTGGTCAAACACTTCAAATTGAAGGCGGCCACTACATTGCGAACCCAACAATTGCTGATACAAACCTTTGGGCTTCAAACCAACAAAAATAATACTGTACTCAACATTCGTTGTGCTTGCAGTAAACTAAAAAAGACAGTTGCTTATATGCAACATGTCTCAGACTGTAGATATACTCCAAAGAAATTTGGGTTTATCTACAGTCTTTTTTTATGAATTGTTTGCGTGCCTGGCACTTCACAATATGCTAAATCGGAAAAATCCACTTTGCTTTCCGCGGGCACAGTGTAAGCCGCAACCCTCGCTAGCGCGCGGTCTATTGCGTCTTACAACTTGTGCGTTCCCGCAGGAGTCTATGTGGATTTTTCCTTAGTAATCATAAAATTGTTTGCGTGCCTGGCACCTCTCAAAATGCTAAATCGGAAAAATCCACTTCGCTTTCCGCGGGCACAGTGTAAGCCGCAACCCTCGCTAGCGCGCGGTCTATTGCGTCTTACAACTTGTACGTTCCCGCAGGAGTCTACGTGGATTTTTCTTTAGTAATCATAAAATTGTTTGCGTGCCTGGCACCTCTCAAAATGCTAAATCGGAAAAATCCACTTCGCTTTTCACGGGCACAGTGTAAGCTGCAATTCACCGCCATAAACGGTTAGAAAATTCAGAATTGTTTTCGTGCCTGGCACCTTGATGTTAGTTAGCTTTCTCTAATGCTAATTTAATGCCGAATGCTATTAATACCGTTCCTGTTAAGCCTTCGATTACTGCTTTTGTTATTGGCTTTTTCATAAAAGCACTAATTTTATCTAATAAATACACATAGAAGATAAACCATAATGCCGTTAACGCAGTATAAATCAGACCCATTAGTAGAAATGGCAAAAAGGTGCTGTTTGAGCCATCTACAAATTGCGGTAAAAACGTTAAAAAGAACACGGCTACCTTTGGATTTGTAACGTTTGTGAAGAAGCCTTGTTTAAAGCATGATTGATGCCCATATTTATTGTCAATTTGCATGTCATCATGGACAACTGGCGGCTGTGAGCGAATCGTTTTTAACGTCCATAATGTCTTGATACCTAAATAACATAAATACACTGCACCAACGTATTTTAAAATAGCAAAAAGATAGGCTGATTTTACAATAATTGCAGAAAGGCCGATGACCGCAGCTAAAGTATGAATAAATAATCCACAACATGAGCCGAGTATGGTTTGTAATCCACCCTTTTTATTCACTGTTAATGTATTTTTCGTCGCAATCGCAGTATCGGGGCCAGGCAAAATAATTAATAAAATACACATTAATAAAAACATCGGAATATTCTCCACGCCAATCGCCTCCTTAATATCTGAAAATTATAAAAATAATTTTACCATACGTCATGTTTGAAAAAAAGATAGTAATTTCCATCGCCTTTATCATTGACATATAACCATAAGGTGTTATATATTCATAACACCTTATGGTTATACATTTTTCAAAAAAGGAGCTTATTACAATGCCAGAACAATTACAAAATATCGTTAAAACCGTTACACTTAATGCACCTATTGAAAAGGCTTGGGAAACGGTTACTAATGCCGAAAAGCTTGGCTCTTGGTTTATGCCAAATGATTTTAAACCTGTCGAAGGACATGAATTTACATTACAATCTCCATTTGGTCCTTCGCCATGTAAAGTAGAAAAGGTAGAAGCACCGCATTTTGTACGTTTTTCCTGGGATACAGATGGTTGGTTTGTGACATTTGAGTTAAAGCAAGTTGGCGAACAAACGGAATTCACACTGACGCACGGTGGCTGGAAAGAAGCTTCTCATATTATTCCAAAGGCAAACATGCCTGCGGAAGCTGTTCAAAAAAATATGGACGGCGGTTGGACGATGCTTGTAGGCAAAAAATTAAAAGAGGTTGTAGAAGCATAATGACACAGCTCGCGGAAAAGTATGATGTTTTCCAAGCAATTGCTGATCCAACAAGACGTCACGTATTACAACTACTAGCAGCAAGCGATAAACCTATTGCTGTTATTTCAGCGCATTTTACAATTAGCCGCACAGCTGTCGTCAAACATTTACACATATTAGAGCAAGCCAAGCTTGTATCTGCCCAAAAAAAAGGCCGAGAAAAAATATATACGTTACACATCGATCGCTTAAAAGAAATTGAAGATTGGTTACAATACTTTCATTTATTTTGGGATAATAAGCTGGCGCAATTACAAAATATTGTTGAAAACGACTAAACTGTCTTTAAGAACATAAGCCGCAACGATTTGCACTAGCAATCGTTGCGGCTTACTCATTATTATCTCATGTAAAATAATCCACCATTAACAATTTCAATCTTAATTTTGGCATCATACTGTTCTTGTAAAGCTAATTTTTCCACTTCGTAACATTCCGGTTTTTCTTCCACATCTTCATAAAAATAGTCTAATACGCGTTGAGCTCGTTGCCATCTCTTTTTCGCTTGTTCAGCCCATGTATGGTCGTCCTGTTGAATAATGGCATCTATCGCTTCATCCAATCGTTGAAGTGCTCGTACAGGTTTAATGATATATTGTACATAAAATGCATCTTCCGACTGCGTAACATCCCACTCCATTTTATTAATCGTTTCATGGAAATGATCGTTTATCGTACCCGTCAGTAGGTTAATGCCAAAAGAGTACAGCATTTCTTTCGTTCGATCGCAGCAATACGACACTTTATAGTTTACGCCAAGCCAAGGGGTCAGCATCATTTGCCCTGTCCCGGCATCCACTTTTTGAAACATTTGAACAAAGGCACCTAGTTCTCTCGTTGCTTGAAACAATTGATTGAGCCGCGGCGATCCAAAATGCACAACTTCTCCAAGAATTTTGCCTGCCAATGCATTTTGATCTGTAATAAATGTCACTTGTGCAGGGTTCGGTTCACCATTCGTAGCCTCTACGTATTGCCAGTAAAAAGGACGATTCATAATTCTTTTATCCATTGCAATTGTTAATTGTACTGTTAAGTAATGCTCATCCTCGTATACCATATTACATTCATTTTCTAAAAAAAATTGTCGTAAATAATTGTGAACCTGTTGTGGATACATGCCCCTCTCCCCTTACAATATCATGGCGCCTTGGCGTAATTGCCATCCCGCTTGACTTCGAGACTAGCTACATAAGCAGCTCTTTACTGTGGTGACATCCGCCAGTGCCTGCTTCTTTTTTTGGGAGCAGAGAACTTAAACAAGTTAAACGGATTTTTTGAAATTCGTTAAAATCGCATCTAAGTCTCCTACTACCTTTTCAAAAACATCAATTTTTGTGTGCAGCAATGCCAAAATATCTTTTTCAATTGTGTCTTCTACTGCAAGATTATAAATATGGACATCATGTTCTTGTCCTAAACGGTGAACACGGCCTATGCGTTGTTCCAGCTTCATTGGGTTCCAAGGCAAATCGTAGTTAATGACATGGTGGCAAAATTGTAAGTTAATCCCTTCTCCACCTGCTTCAGTGGCAATCAGTACTTGCGCGTTTTCTTTAAAGACATGCTTCATGTAATCACGCTTATTTTTATTGAACTTACCATTAAACAGCACACTCGTAATACCATGTGAATGTAGATACCACTGTAAATAAATTTGCGTTGCACGATATTCTGTAAAAATAATGACTTTATCTTTAGCCTGTTCGATAATTTCTAGCGTCTTCACTGCCTTAGAATTCACTTCTAATGCCATCACCTTTGCAAGAATGGCTTCTAGTTCTTCCCGTTCTTCACTATTTTCAAGCATTTTGGACAATGTTAATGCAGTTGCTTCTTTGCTACTGCACATTTCTTTTTGCAACGTAATTAATGAGAATGAAGCTGTTGCTGTAAGGGAACCAAGTAATTGGTAGACTTCCATTTCTTCCGAGCTAAATTGAATGGGCACAATTTGAACTCGGCGCTTTGTCCACTCAACGCCTGTATCTTCCCTTCGATTCCGTACCATCACCTGATTGACTAGTTCCTTTAAATAATCATCGTGCTGTAAGTCATGCTTACTTGCAGAAAAGGCAGATTGGAATGTTTCATAATTTCCGAGGTGTCCAGGTTTAAGCAAGGAAATTAAATAATAAAGCTCGAAAACATCGTTTTGAATGGGTGTTGCCGTTAATAATAAGCAAAACTTCTTTTTCAATCCTTGTACAAATTCATAAATTTGGGTTTTATGATTTTTTAACTTATGCGCCTCGTCAATAATAATCATGTCAAAATCTTGCGCATAAATAAGTTCTTTATGTGGGCTTTTTTTTGCTGTATCCATGCTCATAATAACAATATCGTAACGCTCAATTGGGCAATTTTTTTTATAAGCGATTGCAGGAATGTGAAATTTTTGATTTAATTCTTCCATCCATTGATTTATAAGCGATGCCGGCGCTAAAATGAGTGCCTTTTTTACGAGCCCTCGGATCAAATATTCCTTTAATATTAAGCCTGCTTCAATCGTTTTACCAAGCCCAACCTCATCTGCTAGTATCGCTTTACCATTCATTTGTTCTATAACGGTTTGAGCTGCTTCTAGCTGATGGGCAAGTGGTGTGAGCTTCGGTAAAAATTTAGGTGCTTGTAAACCAGTAAATTCCGGAATTAAATTCATTTTCACAATTTCATAGTTCATGTTATACAAAGTCCAACTATGCCATTTTTCTAGATTTTCTAGCCTGCTCATGAATCCTTCTTGCCAATCGGACGACCTCTCCACAATCATGATCATCACCTCATGCTATTATTTCTAAATTAGGTTGTCCAAAAAAGAAAAAGCTATGTTAGATTTTGCTCATGAAAAAATATACATATTTTAAGTGACATGCACATGACTTGTTCAAATAATTTAATTCGAGAAATAATTTTGGGACATTGATTAAGATTTAACTAAAGAGGATTTAATGATTAAAACGAAGCATAATAATATCCAAGCTATATAGGATGATAGAAGACGTTAGTTTTTATAAAAGATTTTCGCATAGTATTGAATTATAAAAAGAGAAGGCTTTTATGCCTTCTCCTTCTACTATTCACGTTACTTCACATATGCGACAGCTCTTACTGGCGATGCAGTTGAGTTTTTCAATTTAAGCGGCAGTGCCATAAAAGTAAAACGGTCATTTAAAGGTAACTGTTCAAGGTTAACTAGGTTTTCTACTATATAAATAGGAACACTTAGCAGCTTTAAATGTACTTCACGTTTCATATTGTCATGAACATCTATATTTGCTAAATCAAGACCGATGCATTTAACTTTCTTATCAAATAACCAATCACCTGCACAAGTTGCAAATGCATACTCTTCAAAAAAGTCTCCTTGTCCCCACTTTGCAGTGCGTGTTCTTACTAACACAATATCACCTTGCTGAACAGTAATTCCTTGTCTTTGCTCAGCCTGTGAAAGCATCTCTGCTGTAACAGGTTCAAATGGATCTTTGAAAGAGGAAACATCAAGTAAGACAGCATCTCCATATGTCTTTGTTAAATCCATTTCAGCAGTAGATTCCCCACCTCTTATAAAGTGAAGAGGTGCATCAATATGTGTTCCACTATGATCAGACATACGTAAAAAGCGAGATTCAAATCCTTCACATGGAGCTACGTAGCGATGACCAGAATTATCAAAAGTGGATTCTTCTTTTATCGCAATCGGTGGATGTGATGTGTAAGAAACTAAACCATCATATATTTCTAATGTTAAATCAATAATTTTCATTTAAATTTCCTCCTTAAACTGAATCACAACTTTGCCATTTACTTTATTAAGGGCACTTTCAAAACCATCAAGACTATCTTTAAATGGAACAGTGTGTGCGATTAACTTATTAAATGGATAGTTTGCATCCGCAGCCATTTGTAAAACCGCTTCATAATTAGCTTGTGTAATGCCGTAACTGCCTTTTATCATTATTTCACCACGTACAATTTGATCCATTGGCACAGCAAACTCAGCAGAATTAATGCCGACTAATACAAGCTGTCCACCACGTTTAAGTAAACGAAGTGCCTCTTTCGGAATAGCTGGATGACCAGAGCAGTCAATGATAGCATCATAGCCTGCAAAATTATCGTGAATCAGCTCCTCCGTAGAAACAAATGTTGCATGTACTCCGATCTCTTTTGCTAAATGCAAACGATTTTCATCTTGTGGAACTCCCAGCATATGTGTTTCTTGATTACCCGCTCCTACTAATATAGCTGCTACCCCTAATCCTATCGGTCCAGGTCCAATTACTAAAATCGCCTTGTTCTTATAATCAGGTACTTTTAAAACGGCTGTATAACTAACTGCTAGTGCTTCCGAAATAGCTGCTACTTCATCACTTACTGCATCGTCAATGACAATAATATTATTTACATCGACTACCATATACTGTGCCATGCCACCAGCCTCACGGAATCCATATCGCAGTGCCTCCGTCGGTGTTTTGATTAATTTATAGTCATTAAAATCACAGCAATTCGTTTCACCACGTTGACAATAATCACATACCCCACAGCTTTTATATGGATTAATGACCACTCTCTTATTCAAAAGGTATTTATCACCAGAATTCCCCGTAGCTATTACTGTTCCCGTTACTTCATGCCCTAGCACAAGGGGGTAAGTGACCCAGTCATAGCCACCATGCCCGTCATACATATGCAAATCACTTCCACAAATCCCAACGGCACTTACTTTCAATAAACATTCATTACTATTTAATTCAGGAACAGAATAAGTTTTAAATAGAACATCCTTTTTCTTTGCTGAACACTTTACTAATGCTGTATATTCCATCACCAATTCGACTCCTATTCTCATTTCATATTTACTGCTTTTATTGGATCGCTACTGAACTAATTTAATAATATCTATTAGGATCTTTTCTTTTTCGGCTAAATATTGTTGTTTATCGATAGATGTCCAATCATAGAAGCCCTGATTGGTTTTCATACCATATTGTTTGGCTTCTATTTTTGAATGATGTATTGCAAGTGGTTTCGTACCATTCTCTAAAGTCGGGTATACATGATCGACAATGGCATAATGTGTATCTAAACCATTAATATCCCGTTGCTCAAGTGGTCCTGTATGAGCTAATCGAACACCAAGGCTCATTTTAGCAATAAAGTCGAGCTCTTCAGCAGTTACAATTCCTTTTTCAACTAAAGACATCGCTTCTCTTGCAAGTGCACTTTGTAGTCTGTTTGCCACAAAACCCTCAATTTCTCGTTTTAACAAAATAGGCTTTTTACACATACTTTGTAAAAATTCCATAGTAGCATTTGCCCGTTCCTGGGCTGTATAAGCGCTAGGTACCACTTCTATTAAAGGGGTAATATGTGCAGGAGAAAAGAAATGCGTCCCGATTAAGCGTTCTTTATGCAACATATTCTCTGCAATATCGCTAATTAAATAACTCGAAGTATTGGTACAAAACGTAACTTCTCTTCCATAAAATGAATCCAGTTGTTCAAATAAAGATTGCTTAGCCTGTAAATTTTCAACAATTGCTTCAAAAACAAATGTTAAATCATCAATTTGTTCTAGTTGCTGTAAAAAAGTAATTTGGTGTAAATCCGATTGCTGCTTCAATTGCTGTAATCGTTCCATATTAGGCTCATATAAATAAACATCCACGTTATATTGCACAAAATATTTCGCGATAGCCGAGCCCATAAAGCCTCCGCCTATTATCAGTACTTTTTGCATTGTTAGTTCTCCTTCGTTAGGCTTTACTTTCTTCATCATTCCATAAAGCTTTGATGCCAACCGCATAAATACATATTACTTTTACTTCATCTAAAATATTGACACTCGCACCGAGTGAAATGGCATTTGTTTTATGAATCAGAATGCCTTTTTTATAGCCATCGCAAACGTTTATAGCATACAGCAATAATTCCTTCAGTAATCTAGATACTGCACCATCTTGTAAAGATGTTGTACGCAAGTTGCTATATGTTAGTAAAGTGTCTGGTGCATAATCTACTAAATATTGAATCCATGTTGGTAATACATCGAACTCTCTTTGATAATAGTCAATACATTCCTGCTGGGAGGAAAATGCAACAACCTCTTTGCCAATTTTAGTGGCCTGTGCGTCACCTGATAGCTGAATTGCATAAGTGATAGCTTCTATTCCAGATAACCAAGTTGGAATACCTCTAGAAATAATAGCTGATGCAATTAGTTCTGCCATTTCTGTGACAGCATTGCCCTCTTCCACTGCTTGCTTTACGAAATAAAGCATTTGTTTTTCCTCACGTCTTGCTGCAAATAATCCTACAAGTAACAATGTTTTTTCTTTTCTTGTTAAAGCCCCTTCTATTAGAAGTGCTTGATACATGCTGGACATTTATATTTCCCCCTCAGGTACTGGCGATTTGACATATGTCGCTGTCCGCTACGGCGGGTGCTTTCCGCGGGTTTACTGGCGATTCACATGCTTCCATCGGCGATTTTCACTGTCTTATCGGTGATTTACGAACTTCTTTCAATGCAAAAAATTCGCTCACTTTCTGTGGAGGAACCGCACCCCTCCCAAATGCTAAAGCATCTGCGGAGGCTCGCTTGGCTCGCTTTCCCACAGAAGTTTAGCGAATTTTTTGCTGAAATCCTATAACCTTAACTCATCATTTTCTAAAGTAAATATGACCAAGCTAACATTGCTATAATGTAAATAACACCTACGAAGAACATAATCATAACTAGGAAGCCCATAATATCTTTTAACTTCAAGCGAGAAAGTGCCAGTGCTGGTAAAATCCAGAATGGTTGTACTAAATCGTTCCAAGCATTCCCTAACATAACGGACATTGACGTTTCTGATAAGGATGCGCCTAATTCTTTTGCTGCCTCAATCATAAATGGACCTTGTACTGTCCAGTGTCCTCCTGCAGATGGTGCAAAGAAGTTAATGAAGAAGGAACTAATTAATCCCCAGAAAGGAAGTGTTTGTTCGTTTGATAGGTCAACGAATATTTTAGCAATAGTGTCCACTAAACCAGAAGCTGCCATGATCGCCATAATCCCCGCGTAGAACGGAAATTGCAGTATAATTCCTGAAATAGTTTTAACCCCATCAGCTAAGTGCTCAACATAACGGGCAGGCGTGCCTAGTAAAATAATTCCTAAGAATAAAATAATAAAGTTTAAAATATTTAAGTTTAATGAATTCCCTTTTGTGAAATAGATTACAATATAAATCAGCCCTAACGCACCAATTGCGTAAGCTAGAATGCGGCTGTTATTTAATTTATTCGCTAATGTATTGTCTTCCAAAAGGTTTAATTTTGCCTTTGGTTGGTCTGCATATAATGCGGGATCAATCTCCACAACATTTTTAGGATCTTTTGGATGCAGCATTGCATTAAATAGCGGTAATGTAATTAATAAAACAATTGTTGTAATAATCATTGGTAAGCTAAAAATTGTTTCTGATAATGTAACTAAACCCATGGCACCTTCTAAGAAGTGACCAGGCGTTGAAATTAAAATCGGAATAGAGGCAGATATACCTAATCCATAGAAAGTGAATCCAGAATAGGCAGCTGCAATAATTAGCGGATAATGGACCCCTTTAACTTTTAACGCTAATTTTTTCGCGATAATCCCACCAATTACTAAACCAAATCCCCAGTTTAAATAACTACCGATACCTCCAACAAGTGTTGCCACAATAATTGCCATTTTTGGTGTATGAACCATACTAGCAATTTTATTTAATAACTTATCTGTTATAGGTGCTGTAGCTAATACATAACCCATTGCAAGAATGACAGCCATTTGTGTTGTAAAGGCTAGTAAATCCCAAAAGCCACCACCCCAGGCAGTTGTTAGATCCATAAAACTAATATCTTCAACTATTAGAGCCAATACAAACGTTAATAATGTAAGTCCAATTGCAAATACAAATGGGTCCGGTAAATATTTTTTCATTACATTTGTGAAAAAATTCGTTAACTTTTCCATACAATTTCCCCCTTGATGTGTTCTCCTAAGTAATTTCTGGAATTAGCTCTTTAACGTGTAAACATGATAAAATAAAATCACAATCTTTACATGTTGGAGGGCATTTTCTTGCAAAAATTAACTAGTATTTTAGTGACCGCTTATGCTAAGGCACCCCAAGGCACGTCTATGTACGAGATGTACAAACATGCCGGCATTGTGTTAGAAATCGATCAACAAAGTCATAAAATTATTGATGCAGAATTTACATTTGTTACTGATCTTGCGCAAGATTTCTTTAAACGAATGTTAATTGGCTTTGATCTTACCGCCAATATTGATGAATTAATTGCTCGTGTAGATGAGCACTATTATGCTCCATCAAGTGGATCAGTCGTAGTAGCTCTAAAGTCTGCGCAAAAAAGATATCTTGAAAAAATTCAAAAAGATAGCTAAGTATTTTCACCGAGTCATGTACTCGGTGTTCACTATGCTTGGCAGTTTTCAACGATAGTTGAAACACCAAGTCCCCCTGCGATACATAATGTTACTAAGCCATAACGCTTGCCTGTTCGTTCAAGCTCATGAATAAGTTTTGTCATTAAAATGGCACCAGTTGCCCCAATAGGATGCCCCATGGCGATCGCACCACCGTTCGGATTTACTCGATCTATATCTAACCCGAGCTCATTAATCACTGCGATAGATTGCGCAGCAAAAGCTTCATTTAACTCAATAATATCAATATCTTGAATCGATAAATTTGCTTGCTTCAAGGCTTTTAATGTCGCTGGAACTGGACCAATCCCCATTATCGATGGATCAACCCCCGCGGCTGCTTGTGCAATGATTTTTACCTTTGGCTTATAGCCTAGTTCTAGCGCCTTTTCATTCGACATGATTAGCAATGTAGCTGCACCGTCATTACGCCCACTACTATTGCCCGCTGTTACTGATCCACCTTTACGAAATACAGGTTTTAACGTACTTAACTTCTCTTTACTCGTTAAAAATGGATGCTCATCTTTTCTAAAAATTTCTATTGATTTTCGTTTTTTCACTTCGTAAGGTACGATTTGTTTGTCAAAATAACCTTCTTGCATAGCTTTTGCTGTGCGTTCTTGACTGCGATGTGCAAATGCATCTTGCTCTTCACGAGAAATAGAAAATTTTTCGGCTAAATTTTCTGCTGTTTCACCCATCGTTGAAATGCCGTAAACTTCAAACGGTTGTGAGCCTGGTTGGCTTTCTGTATTCGGATCTAACAGGACAGCATTACCAACGCCATATCCATAGCGAGCATTGCGTAAGTAATATGGAGCTGTACTCATGGATTCTGTTCCCCCTGCGATAATAATATCGCTATAGCCAAGAGCAATTTGCTGTGCCGCATTATTAATGGATTGTAGGCCAGAACCACATTGGCGATGTACTGTATAACCAGGTACGGTAATTGGTAGCTCGGCACGTAGAGATGCAAGACGGGCCACATTGGATTGATCCGCACTTTGTTTTGCTTGTCCCAAAATCACTTCATCAACTAGTGTGGGGTCTAGCTGTGTACGATTTAGAAGTTCGCGAATAACTGTCGAACCAAGAATATCCGCTGTCTCATTAATCAATGAACCGCCTAACTTCCCTATAGCTGTTCGAATACCTTCTACAATAACTACTTCTTTCATGCAATATCCCTCCTATTTCAACGCATTGACAAAGCTTGCTTCAGTGCTAGCCTCTACTTGCTGTAATGTAATGCCAGGCATTAATTCAACCAAATGTAACTGTCCACCCACATAGTTAAAAACAGCCAATTCAGTAATAATTGTATCCACGCTACGTGTTGAGGTAATCGGATAAGTACAATTTTTTATAATCTTACTTTTACCATCTTTTGATGTATGCGTCATTGTAACAATGACCTTCTGTGCACCGATTAATAAATCCATTGCACCACCAACACCAATAATATTTTTCCCTGGAACTGCCCAATTGGCGATACGTGCTTGTTCATCCACTTGTAATACACCTAAAATGGCGACATCTACATGCCCTCCTCGAATCATGCCGAATGATTCTGCACTATTAAAAAAGGATGAACCAATTGCTTCTCCAACTGGCATTTTTCCAGCATTCACTACATTCGGATCAATATCCTCCTCATCTACACCTACTACTCCGAGCATGCCGTTTTCTGTATGAAAGTGGACATTGTCATTTTCTACATACTTTGCAACAAGTGTAGGGATACCAATTCCTAGATTAATAATTTGTCCATTTGCAACTTCTTTTGCAGCTCTTTTTGCTATTAGCTCCTGAATTGGATTAGCCATGATCCACAACGCCTTCCTTCGTTAAAATCTTCTGTGCTACAATCACTCGATCAATGAATAAATGTGGCGTAATGATCTCATCACTGCTTAGTTCGCCTGCTGCTACAATTTCATCTACCTCAACAATGACAGTCTTCGCTGCAGTTGCCATAATCGGATTAAAATTCCGTGCAGTTTTGTAATACACTAAATTCCCAAGTCTATCTGCCTTATGTGCACGAATAATTGCGACATCCGCCTTTAATGCTTGCTCAAAAACATATTCTTCACCATTGATTAGTTTTGTTTCTTTCCCTTTCGCCAAATCTGTTCCAACAGACGTTTTCGTATAATAACCACCAATTCCTGCACCACCAGCACGAATCGATTCAGCTAATGTACCTTGGGGTAATAATTCAATTTCGAGTTCGCCTCGTTGAAATGCTTCGCCAACATCTCGATTGCCAGTAAAGTATGAGCCAATTGCTTTCTTTACTTTCTTTTGCTCTAGCAATTTCCCAAGACCCTTCCCTTTTTCTCCTAAGTTATTGCTAATAATGGTTAGATCATTAATCTCTAACTCTACTAGAGCATCTATTAAAGTAAGTGGCCCACCTACTAAGCCAAAGCCACCTACCATTATCGTTTGACCACTTTCAACACAAGATAAAGCCTGTTCTACGGATTCATAAATTTTCATTGTCTTCACTCCATTACTTTTGGATAAGCGCATCACTGATTTCAAACCATGAAGGAATGCCAGCTGTTAATAGGCAAATATAGCCTAACTCTGCCAATTCTGCTTCTTCTACACCTACTTCACGTGATTGTTTAGCCCAATAATCTGTTTCCTCATTTTTCAATACTGTTGTGTAAATGCCTGTCATCAAAATATGCTTCATTTGCGTCGAAACAACATTGCTATCAAGCAACGCCACTTTTAAAGCGTTTTCATCTTTTTCGACAAAAAAGCTTACTAATTTCTCAAAATAGGCCTTACTTTGATTTGTTGAAGCAAACGTACTGTAATAGCGCACAATCTCAATTGCTGAAGCATCATGTGAAATTTTATCAGCAGTCGTATATGTTAGTTCTAAAGCATAGTCAAAGGACTGCAAGCCAATTTGTAAGGCTCTTTCTCCGCCATAGTTAAATGCTATAAGCAAGTACTCTATCAATTCCTCAAGTGTAGCCCCACCATCCATGGCGCCTTTTGTATGGTACACCATGCTACGTGCATAATGTCTTGCAGCATTCATGCCAACTAATAAAATGTCTTTGTCTTTGACGGATAGGACACCTGGTGCCATAGCTGTGCCGCGTAGTGCTGTATAATGGTCTAGCATTGCTGGATTATAATCATGCATTTTTTGCACCCATTCAGGTACAACATCATAAACTTTTTTAAAATACTCTAATCCTGTATTCATCCAACAAATCCCCTTTTTGTTAATTTTGAATAAAAAAAGGCCACACTTCCCCAAAGACGGCATATACCGTACGTTTAGAAAAGTGTAGCCAACAGTCAAGCAGGGAAAGTAGAAAAAGGTCATTTTTCTACAGCTGCTCGATAGGCATTTAATATTTGTTATTTAATTATTCGCATAAAATTTTAAAAACTGCAACTCTTTTTTTCAAAAACGCTCTAAAAAGCGCGCTATTACTCGGTTAGCATCTTTTCTCTCTTCAAAAACCAAAGTGTAATGATTGCTATTTGAAGTGAATTTCCAAATGTTTTTAGCATATTTAAGTGTTTCAGTATAAGATTCTGCTAAAAATAATGCGGGCCTTGCTCCAATACCGCCAGTTGAATGAATTAAAAGGATTGGGCAGTCCACTTTTTCAAAAACCTCTGCAGGCTTGTAGTCATAAAAACTTTGAAAATCTAAACGAATTTTCTCTTCATCAGACTTATTTCCCCAATGTCCATCTTGGGCTGCAATTTCATAACGACCGACACTAGCTAAATGATCCGTCCATTCAACACCTAGTCGACCATAAATTTCCTTTATTTCCTCGATATACGCATCTGCTGATTCATACGGCTTGCTAATTCGCCCTAGTGAAGGCTCAACTATTTGGCGTTGATGATCTGTACAAGTTGCTGCTCCATCAAGTAAAATGACCCCTTTTACATCTTTACGCTTACTAGCAACATTCGCCATAATAAATGCTCCCATTGAGTAACCCATTAATATCGGGCTCTCAATGTTTAATGTATCAAGCAAAGCTAAAATATCTTGTGTATGTAACTCAATACTTGTATTTGCAGGTGCTGGTGCACTATTACCACGCCCTTTTAAGTCAACCGAAATAAAACGATAGTCACCTTTTAAAAGCTCAGCATAGTAATGCATTTGCATATGATTACCAGTTAAACCATGGACCGCAATAATAGTCCCTTTCTCGCCTGGATAATCTGCAAAATGTAACGCACTACCATTCACTTCTATTGTTTGGTATTCCATTTCCATCATCCTCCCTTATAAATTATGCGGCGTGTAAAAGCGTATTTGTAAGAGGAACATTCTTTATCCCTCACCTAAACATTCGCCGAATAAAGATAAAGTTATTTTTACATTGTTATTTCAAAAAAGTCAAAAAATTTTTTCTAGAGCGAATACATACATTGCACCTTTTTCATTGCAACATTCAGAAAAAACCCACATTCCTTTTCTCAGAAAAATATTATTTTAAAATAATTAATATCTATTTCCAATTTCCATTTCACATTTTCTATATGGGCTAAACCTATTGTTATTTAGTTATTTATCAATTATATACATTTGCATTACGCAAGATATTTCCCTAGTGAAATAAAACTATATTGCCATAAAAATTACCAAACCATAAATTTACTTTTAACGGATTAAATGTACGACAGAATTACTTTTTGTTACACTATTTGAAAAAGCAAAAAGGAGTTTCTTTTGAATAGAAAAAATAGAAAAATATTTATTATACATGAAATTTATGGGGTTAATGATTTTATTCGAGAACAGGCATGTTCCTTTATGGATAAGCATACCGAGGTAGTTTGTATTCATCTTTATTCAGATAAAAGAAGCTTTACTTATAATCAGGAAAAAGAGGCTTACCACTATTTCACTAATGAAGTTGGCTTCGATGCGCCTTTAGAAATGCTCATTACACAACTAAACACTGCCATACAACAATATGAAAAAGTAATTGTAATTGGTTATAGTGTAGGCGCAACACTTGCTTGGCGTCTTGCCGAACTGCCGTTATATCGTGTTGTTTGTGTATACGGCTCCCGCATTCGCCAATATGTTGACTTGCAACCGAATTGCCCGACACTAATTATTTTTCCTAGTTTTGAAAAAAGTTTTAATGTCGAAGAATTGAGTCATACACTAAAGCGTCATCCCTTTGTACAAACGATACAATTTCCAGGGAAACATGGCTTTATGGATCGTTATAACGCTTCATTTGATCAAGAAAGTGCTATGCTAGCGCAGGCATTTATTAAAAAATTTTTATAAACCTAATTATGAAAAATGGAGGTTATCATTTTGAATCAACAGCAGCTTTTAGAAATCGATCCATACACGGAATCAGGAAATGTCATCTTTCCAAGCTTTCAACTTCCTTTGCATATAGGAACGATTGTAGGTATCCACACAGATGTAACGAAAATCAATACTTTAATGCATTGGTTTACAAAACAGGAAAAGACATATACGCATATTCGTGAAGGTGCATTATACGAACGACTAACAGTGGATGAGTATATCCATTTTTCTATAAAACTTTTTTCACCCCATCTACATAATAAAGAGGCCATTTTAAAACTATTTGCTTTAACTGATCAAAGGAATACTAAAATTCTTAAACTTCAATATGGGGAAAAACAACGTTTAAAATTGTTATATACATATCTAAATTCAGCTCCTACTCAAATAATCGAAGAACCCCTTCAAAACTTAGATGAATTTTCGAAACAAAATGTGCTCAAGCTTTTAATGGCACTTCAAAAACAAGAAAAATCCGTAGTTTTACTTTCAAACAATTTGGAGGACCTAATTATTTCGTGCGGGAAAATATACAGATTGGATGCATTCGGTTTACATGCACTCGATGTTAAAGAGGAGGAAATGGAAACAGCTTCTACTCCTATTGAAAATGCACCTATAAGGCTTGATAAAATTCCAACGAAGAAAAATGACAAAATCATTTTATTTAATCCTCCAGAAATAGATTACATTGAAAGTGTGGAAGGTATTGTAAGTGTTTATGTTGCAAATGAAGCTTATCCATGTACATTATCCCTGAATGAATTAGAACAGAAATTGACACCATTCGGATTTTTTAGAAGCCATCGTTCTTATATTGTTAACCTGCAAAAAGTACGTGAGATTATTACGTGGACGCGTAATAGCTACAGTCTTGCTTTAAATAGCAACGAAAAAACAATTGTACCTTTGTCGAAAAATAAACTAGCAGATTTAAAAGAAATACTCGGAATATAGTAGATTTCCCAGGAAATAAACGACTCCTGTCAGCTCAATATATCTCCAGTGACGCTTATTTTTCCGCCTTTCAGCTGTCATTTAATGTCCAGTTCTCCATCGTCCCTTAAAGTGAAAGTATCAACAACCACAGGAGGTTCCATATGGAGACAGTAATTGATGTACAGCATTTAAAAAAGGACTTTAATCGGGAAACGGCGTTACAGGATGTTTCCTTCACTATTAAAAAAGGTGAAATTTTTGGTTTCCTTGGCCCAAGCGGCTCAGGGAAAACGACAACAATTAAAATTTTAACGGCACAAACAGAAAAAACGGCAGGAGAAGTTTTATTATTTAATCGACCTGCTAGTGAAATGAAGTCCAGTCAAAACCGCCAGCGCTTTGGTATTTTAACAGATAATAGTGGACTTTATACAAGGCTTTCAATAGAAGAAAATTTATTACTTTATAGTAGCTTATATCAATTGCCCAACACAGCCGTTAAAGAGGCGTTAGATTTTGTGAATCTTTATGCCGAGCGGAAAAAGAAAGTAAATGAACTTTCTAAAGGGATGATTCAGCGTGTTACATTAGCGCGTGCCATTATGCATAAACCTGAATTATTATTTTTAGATGAGCCTACTTCAGCACTCGATCCTGTGAATACACAGCATATTTATAATGGCCTACGAAAATTAAATGCCCTGGGAACAACCATTTTTTTAACAACACATGATATGAGCGAGGCAGAAATACTTTGTGATCGTGTTGCCTTTTTACATCAAGGAAAAATTCGTGCTATTGGTTCTCCTAAGCAGTTAAAAAGGGAATTTGGAGATGAAACTTTAACAGTAGAATTGACAAATGGTCAATGTGAAACGATTCAAAATGGCGCCCATGATGCGCAAAAACTATATGATTGGATGCAAGCCAATGCCGTTGCACGGATTTATACAAACGAACCAACTTTAGGCGATATTTTTATGCAAATAACAGGGAGTGATTTAATATGAACATATCTATAGCTCGTATTCAGGCGATTTTCATGAAGGATTACAAGGAATTTTCAAGAAATTATGCTGTTTCTGTAATGATTTTCTTACCTCTTATTTTAGCTTTTGCGTACAACAAAATGGGCACGAATGATATTGATTCTTATTTTTTGCCGATAAATTTAGTTTTTGCAGTCGTAACAGCTTATGTACAATGTTGCTTAATTGCCGAAGAAAAAGAGAAAAATACGCTCCGAAGTCTAATGCTGTCTCCCGCTTCACTAGGAGATATTTTAATAGGTAAAAGCTTGTTCGTCTTTATTGTAACAATCGTTATAGTAAGTTTATCGATTTTCCTTGTAGGTTATGAGCCCGCTAATCTTTTCCTATTAGCTATCGCTCTTTTACTATCAAGCGTTTTCTATATCGCTTTAGGAACATTATGTGGCCTATTTGCCAAAACCATTATGGAAGCATCGATTATCGTATTGCCTGTCATGTTTATTTTCTCATTCGGACCATTCGCTTTAACATTAGCTTCTGTTTATCCAATATTAGATATCGCAAAGTGGCTGCCAAGTGCCCAACTAATCCTTCTCGCAGATACTTTGGAAGGGAATTACTCTTCGATGGACTACATTGTCCCTATGCTAACTATTATTGCTTGGTCAGCAGTAGCTTGGCTTGCCACTGGATTGCTCTACAAAAAAAGAATGGTAGATTAAGTGCCAGGCACTCACACAATTCTTATGCAACACGAATCGAAGCCGCAACAAACCGCGTGACAGCGGGCGTTGCGGCTTCCAAATCGTAGTGCCAGGCACTCACACAATTCTTTCTTCGAGTTCTTCAATTTCATCTAATGTGTCTGCATACCAAACACCAACAAACCGCGATTCTACTTTATTGTCAAAGTAGTCGCCATCATAATACGCTAATGGAAATAGAACACCTTGTTTAATGTACTGTTCAATTTTTTGATAAAAAGCTTCATTACCCTCAACACTCTTTGAAGCATAGGTAGCAAATTTATTAACCGGTTTACCGAGTGCTTCATGGAACATTAACATAGAAGTCGAACCGTTTTGGCGGAAGTTCAAATCAATGGCCTGCACATCTCCAGCCTCAGTTACGATTAAATCAAAACCAGCAACCCCAACAAAGCCTTCTGCAACACCGCGCTCCATAATATGTCGTCCTACTTCAATCACTTTTTCCGGTACTTCTTCTACAATAACATTGCCTTCATAGATGCCGTTATCATCTGTCATTTGTTGTGAAGCGCCTAAATACTGGATACCAAGCGCTTCACTATAAACGAACTGACAACTATAATTATCTTTTGCCTGTAATAGCTCTTCGATAATAATACTTTCCGTTCCATTCATACGAAATTGGCGTAGGCCCTCTGTTAACTCTTCTTGATTTTGACAAATGATGACGCCATAGCCACCAGAAGTAGGAGAATCATCTCCTGGCTTGAGCACAACAGGCGGCTTCCAATTTTTCATCGCATCGGATAATCTATAAAGTTCAATATTTAAACGGCTAGGGACGTATTTGCTATCAATTAAATGATCAATATACGCTTTCGTATTAAGCTCATTAAACTTGGCAGCATCCATCCAATAACAATGACGACTCATATGCTCGGCGTCATGTAAATACTGACAAACAATCGTTTTCCCTTCTTCACACCAAGCATCTAATTGCGCTAAATATTCTTCTTGTGTTTCGTAAGTATAAGGTTGCTCCACCCAATCTAAACCCGCTAATTCATGTAGCTTTTGAGCCTTCTCAGTTTGAGTCGCTCGATGCACTAAAACCGGAATATCCGCAATGGCTACTTCGCGTGCTGTTAAAGCATCTAGTTTATGGCAATCATCCATCATCCACGGATTATCGCTATATGGCGTACGAGGTGTATACACAGCATTATCACCGTAAATTTGTCGCAATGTTAATTTCGGCTTTAACATACTAGTCCCCCACTTTTCAAAAATAGATTTTATGGTATCTACCCTTGAATGAAAAAGCCAACACATCATTTTAAAAAAACTAGCTTATTAGACTAGTAAATATCCATTTTTTTACTCATTTTTAATAAGCAACAAGAATGTCTATTGTATTTTTACATTACTGCCGTAGTAACAAGCGCTCAAAATGCGCCTTTACTTCTAGCCATTCTTCAATTGTTATACTATACATAACCGTATGCCGAGTCGAACCATCTTTGCGTACCATATGATTACGCAATATCCCCTCTTTCGTTGCGCCTATCCGTTCGATTGCCTTTTGGGACCGTTTATTTTCATAATCCGTTTTGATTTGTACTCGTTGTAGACAAAGTACTTCAAAACAATAGCTAAGTAATAAATATTTACAATTTGTATTCACCGCACTTCGCCAACATGCTGGGGTAAGCCATGTCGACCCTATTTCCAGACGTTTATGCTTATAATCGATATCCATATAACGCGTTGAACCTACAATTTCACCTGAAAGTTTATCCACAATAACAAACGGAAATTCCTCCTTTTTTTCTTTTTTGGACAATGCATTTTCCACAAAGTTATGCACATCTATTGCATTTTCTATCGTTGTGGATAGATACGGCCAAATCTCTGGATAACTGCCTGCTACAAGTAACCCTTCTACATCTTCTTTTGCTAGTGGCCTTAATAATACGACTTCATTTTCTAAAGCACTAAATTCCATAGTTTCTTCACTCCTTTTTCATTATTAAACGGGAATTTTGATATGATAGGTAGTACCAATTATGAAATTTCTGACCGTACCAAGGAGTTGCTAGATGATGGAACTTGCTATTTCGTTCTCAGGACATTTACCTAAATATGTACAGGTTTATGAAAACATTAAACAAGCTATACTTTTGAAAAAACTTTTAGCACATGAACAATTACCTTCAAAACGCTCACTTGCCATAACATTAAATGTCAGTGTTCATACCATTAAGGAGGCTTATGAGCAATTACTTGCAGAAGGTTATATTTACAGTAAAGAACGCTCAGGCTATTTTATAGCACCGTTTGAATTGGAATGGCTTCAGCAGTCACAAAGCAAAGATTTCGCTTTCTTATCCACAAACGAAGATACAGTGAAATTTGATTTTAATAATGGTCATGTGGATAAAGCCGCTTTTCCTATGAAAACCTATCAAAAGCTGCTGAAAAAACACTTTACTGTGGATGTTTTATCAACAAGCCCGTGGCAAGGGGAATTTTCTTTACGTCAAGAAATTGCCCACTACGTTGGACGTTCCAGAGGGGTTATTTGTGAACCATCACAAGTATTTGTCTACAGCGGCACACAAAGCCAACTGCTAGCGCTATGCCATTTCTTCGGGCCTCAAATTCAAGTCGGTTTAGAAGAACCTGGCTTTAAACGAGTAAGAGCAACTTTACAGCAATGTGGTTTACCAACACACCCTATTCCTGTGGATAACTCAGGAATTACCGTACCAAATAAAGCTATGCACATGTTATACACAACACCAGCTCATCAAATTCCACTTGGCATGGTGATGTCCATTGAACGTCGACTAGCATTACTTCAATGGGCGACATCCAATGATGCTTTTATTATTGAGGACGATTATGATTCTGAATTTCGTTACAATGGGCTTCCCATCCCGTCTCTGGCGAACATGGACCAACTACAGCGGGTCATTTACTTTGGAACGTTTTCAAAAACATTACTTCCATCGTTACGAATAAGCTATATGATTTTGCCTACGTCTCTTGTAGAGCCTTTTAACCGCTTCTATCATGAACAAAAATCAGTTGTCTCAAAAATGGATCAGCTTGTGTTAGCAGACTTTTTATCGCAACGTTTATTCGATAAACATTTAGCAAAAATGCGCACTATATATCGTAAAAAACAGCAAACTTTACTTGCAGCTATTCGTAGTTATTTCTCTGAGGAATTCGAAATTATCGGTGAGTATGCTGGTCTTCATATTATTGTGAAATTGCCAAAAAGATTAGCTGAACACGATGCCATTCACCTTGCACACGCAGTAGGCATCAACGTTTATCCTTGTTCTACTTCATTTCAACTACCTACGGAACATGGCATGATTATTATAGGCTATGGCGGATTATCACTTGAGCAAATTAACGAAGGCATTGCCTTACTTGCATCTGTCTGGCAATAGCGTTGTGTCGTCTTGAAACTTTTTAACCTAGATTACGTATTGTTATTAAATGTACTTACAAGGGGACTAGATAAATGGAGAATCAGGAGCAATTAATGACCTATTTACAAGAAATTGAAGCGTGGGAAAAAGATCAAAAAGGTCTGTGGTTTTGGGAGAGATTAGGGCGTATACCATTTAAAATTTTAGATAAGATGACCCCCGCCTTTATTCAACAAAAACTAGCGTTATTAGTCGATGAACTAGGCAGCTATATTCAATCAGGTGGTAAATATTTAATCAATGAACAGGCGATGATCCAAAAAATCCGTAAAAACTCTTCGGATCAAAATATTTTTACCATCGCTGATATCGGTAACATCCCTTTAGAGGAAATGATTGCACTGAGTGACAAGCTTCAAAAAGAACGCGTGAAATTAGCTACAGTCCAAGGTGCTTCTACTGGTTTCGGTGGTATTTTCACATTGGCAATTGATATTCCTTTTATATTAGGAATGGCTTTAAAAACATTACAAGAAATTGCAATTATTCATGGCTATGACCCGAATGATAAAATGGAACGTATTTTCATTGTGAAATGTCTACAATTTACGTCCGCTGATATTGTTGGTAAAGAAGCGATTTTAGAAGAGCTTTCCTCTATGCATAACAGCCATAACGTATCTGAAAAGATGATTTCGCAACTTCAAGGTTGGCAGGAAGTATTTTTCACCTACCGCGATCAAATGGGGTGGAAAAAGCTATTCCAAATGGTTCCGGTTGCAGGCATGATTTTCGGCGCCTATGCTAATAAAGGCATGATGCAAGATGTTGCTGAGACTGGCATCATGCTATACCGAAAAAGAAGAATACACGAAAAGCTAAAATAGTGCCAGAATAGTGCCAGGCACCCACACAATTCTCGCACAATTTATAAAATGCCAAGGAAAGCAGGTTTCCCTTGGCTCTTGGCGAGTGCCAGGCACGCACACAATTCTCACACAATTTTAATTAGTATCTTCCCTTGATGCTGGCGACTTTCCATCAAGGCATGTGCCTTTTCCATGTCCTCTAAGCTAAACACGGCAGCAATAGGCACTTGGAAACTTTCATCCTGTAATAATGTCAAAACGTCCGGAGCGACTTGTTGCAACAGTTCTGGTTTTAATGCTCGAGTCGTCCCTAAACTAAAACCTTTTACATTACGGCAGCTGCTATGTAAATCAGACGATTTGATAGGGCCCACTTCACCGCTACTATTACCAAACTGTACAAGCGTACCAAACGGAGCTAAACAGTTAAAACTTTCTTGTGTAACCGTTCCGGCAATCGAGTCAAAGATTACATCGACACCATGACCGTCCGTATAGTCATTCACTTTCGTACTAAAATCTTCATACGTCACCACATGGTGTGCGCCTAGCTCATACGCAATCGGCGCTTTCTCAATTTTGCTTACAGTACCAATAATTTTTTTAGCACCTAGTCTTTTCGCCATTTGTATGAGCATTGTCCCTACGCCACCTGATGCAGCATGAATTAACACACTATCTTCAGCACCAATTTGTGAAATCTGATGTGTTAACATATAGGATAAAAATAAAACAGTCGGTATCGCCGCTACTTTTTCAAGAGGCACACCATTTGGAATGCGAAAGACGAGCTGTTCGTTTGCAACAACATATTGTGCATACGCACCGTTTTTAGGAAAGGCAATGACATGGTCTCCCTTGCTAAATCCACAGCTATCATCATATACCTCTTCTATAACACCCGCTACATCTAAGCCAAGTATCATAGGAAAATTTGCTTTTGCTTTATTGCCTGTTCGATTTTTTATATCAGCAAAGTTTACACTTGTATATGACGTGCGGATTAATACTTCTCCTTTTGAAATCATTGGTGTTGGACAATCCACAACTGTTAATACTGACGGCGGTCCAAAAGCATTTATCGTCACAGCCTTCATAAAATCACTCCTTCCTGTTATAGTAAAATTATAACTAATTTTGCCTAAAATAGTTACAACTTTAGATTGGAGGATTTTTTAATGTCAATTAAACCTAGAAAAGAAACTTACAACGATATTGCCTATAATTTTTTTGATATGAACAGTGATAAAATTTGCTTTATGTTCGCTGGTACAGGTTACAACTATGACAAACCGCTACTGCATTACGCCACTTCTTTAATGCTTGAACTAGGCTACGATGTTGTCCAAGTTTGTTATACATTTGAACAACAACAGTTTAACCAACCAGCAGAAGCTATTTCAGAAATGGTTTATCACCGTGTTAATTCTATCGTGACCTATTATTTACAATCGAATGCATACAAAGAAACTGTGTACATTGGAAAATCGCTCGGAACATTGCCCATTACAGACTATTACATGCAGCAAGAGACTGTTATACCTTCTCGCTATATTTTATTAACACCACCGCTATCCTTTGAACATGTTATGCAAAACTTAGCAAAGCAACATGCCTTCATAGCTATGGGAACTGCTGACCCACATTTCTCCAATGAAAGACGAAGTCAACTTACTTCCCATCAGCTGATGATTGCTGATAATGCCAACCATTCACTCGAAATTGCTAATAATACAATTGAGTCCATTATCACTTGTCAAACAATATTATTAGAGCTCAAAACTTATCTTAAATCGGCAGTTCTTCCTTGAGCGCTTGCATTACGATCTAACGGATTTTTTAACTAAAGGTAGCTAGAACTCTATCATATATTAAGAATGTCGTGTTAAAACACCGTCTTCCATTCGGTACACTCGGTCACAGTAAGTTAACATACGCTCATCATGCGTTACCATTATTGCGGCCTTTTTGCGCTTTTTCACCTCGTTAGAGATAAGCTGAACAACCTCGAAAGCACGCTTAGAATCTAAACTTGCGGTTGGTTCATCTGCTAAAATTACACTTGAATCATTCATAAATGCTCGAGCTATTGCTACACGCTGACGTTCCCCGCCGGATAGCTCATTTGGGAATTTTCTAAGCTTTTTGTCTAATCCTAAATCCGACAATAATTGCTTGGCAAACTGCTGATCAGTCGTTGATACTTTACCTACCATTTTTTTCACTAAAAGTAGTTGATCTAGCACATTTAAATAAGGTATTAAATTAGATGTTTGTAAAATAAACCCTATCTCATTTAAGCGAAATTCAGAGAGGTCTTTCTCCTTTAGAGCCTCAATTTTTTTACCATTTACAATAACACTACCAGATGTAGGCTGTAACAAGGCACCAACTGCTGATAATAATGTACTTTTCCCTGAACCAGAAGGACCAATAATGGCTACTAACTCCCCTGCCTCTACTGTCATTGATACTTTGTTAAGAGCTGTAATAGTGGAACCGCCCTCATGATAGGTTTTAGTCATGTCTTTCACTTCTAAACGTTGCATCTATTCCACTCTCCCTAATGCTGTTAATGGATCTACTTTGGACACTTGGCGAACACAGACAAATGAACTTAACACACTAATTAGTAAAAGAGCGAAACCGTAAAGTACTACTAGTGTAGGATCTAAGTTAAATGGCATGCCTTCCGGGAAAACAAGTGCTGTTAAATATGTCAGTACTACGCCGACAAGAATACCTACTAAAGAAATAACAAACACTTGCGATACAATTGCCTTTGTGAGAAAACTATTTTTTGCACCAATGGCTTTCATTACACCAAATTGTTGTGTCTTTTGAATCGTTAAAACATAAAAGAAGACCGCGATGACAAATGCAGAAATGGCAATAAGAAACACTAACATCATAACAATCGTCCCGTTCTCTTCTATATATCCTGGCATTGCATTAATTGCCTGACTTTTCGTTGCGGTTTCGATGCCACCGATCTTTTCACTAAAATTCTCTGCATCTAAGTTAGGTGCCTGTATCGCTATCGCATTTACTACATCTTCAATGCCGTTATTTGCACCTGGTGCAGCAAATTGATAAGCTCTCCATTGTTCTACTGTGCTGAATAGTACTGGTAAATGGTTATAGGTTTCGTTTTCAACAAAGCCGACAATTTTTAATACAATTGTGGAACTGTCCACTTTGATTTCGTCACCAATTGCATAGCCTTTGTCTTGTAACGTTTTATTGGCTAGAACGCCATTTTGAATGTTTTTATCTAACTTCTTACCTTCAATTACTTTTGGTTCAATAAATGATCCTGCTTCAATTCCTAATAGCGCAATATCCGTTTTTTCATCAATACCCTCTTTAGAAACAGCCGCCATTGCAGAGCCAAATAGTGCACTATCTTTTACTTCACTTTGTGCATCAATCTTCTCTTTTAAAGATGCGGAAATTAAAGATTTACTAAATTTAGAACCTGAACCCTCCTCGTATACTACATAATGCGCATCTAGATTTTTGATAGAAGCTGCACTTAATGTCGAAAGTCCATTTCCAAGCCCTGACAAAATAAACGTTAACCATGCTATTAATACAATAATTATTGTAATCATTGAGTAGCGTAACTTTGCATGTTTAATTTCTTTTAAAGCTAAAAACATCGATCGTTTCCTCCTATTATCTTTATAAGTTACACATGTGTCACTTTGGGATAAAAAAAAGCACACATATGCAACTAGTATTATACTCATTAGTTACACATGTGTCACTTATTTTTTCCTCTTACGCCATTTAAAATTAATAACTTCGTAAAGTTGAAAAATTCCACATCATCCATTTGACTATGATTCGGAATATTAATACTCTGAAAAATAAATCCAAGAACAAAGTCATTTGGGATATCAACATCCACAAAGCCCTCTTTTTTTCCTTGTTGGACAATACGCATTAAAGGTCCATACATATTAAAATGCATTGCTGACAGCTCTTCTTTTTTTTCCTGCATTTGCGGGTTATTGGACGTTGGTATAATTTCAGCAATACCTAATAGTATATGTAAATCCTTAGAACGGAAAATACTATGCAATAACTCATCTAATTGATCAAGGTAAGATAGCTCTGCAGGGATTGATAATAAACCTTTTACGTTTTTTTCCATTTCGTGTAGCATAAAATCCATAAGTAATTCATCTTTATTTGTATAGTATTTATAAATAGCCGCTCGTGAAACCTCTAACGATTCTGCTAATCGGGCAATTGTAAATCCCTCATAACCGACAGCTAATATCAATTTTTTAGATGCCAAAAATAAATCGAGCGTACTAAACTTTCGATCGCGCCCCATGTATTCCTCACTCCCTACACAATTTAATTAGATAGTTTTAGCATACGCTACAATTAAATAGTTAACAATATTTACAATACCGACTTTAATGCTTTCGCCAATTCTGGTTCAAGCTACTCTTCAAACTTATATGTAATGTTAAAAACACCCCGTTCAATGTTAGTATTTACTTTAACATCCACGGGGCATTTTATTTAGTTATTATTCAAATTAGTATACTAAGCCGAATAGCGCTTTGATATGTGTAAGATAGCGAATGTTAGACGCTTCTTTCATAAGTGTTGCAGGAAGACCTTTAAGTTGTGTGTTGCTAGCTCCAATAGTAGCAACTGCATCTTTGCGGCCTAAGCTTGCAAGTGTACCAGAGTTAACTGCAGAGAATGGTTTCATCTCTTGGTTTTTGTATTGTGCGAATAAGTTGTAACCAGCGCATTCGCCCATTTGCCAAGCAACTTGTGCAGTTGGTGCGTAAAGTGGACGTCCACCGTCAGCTGGTAATGCAACCGAAGCATCTCCGATGACAAATACATCTTCGTGAGATGTAGATTGTAAGAATTCGTTGATTGTTGCTTTGCCACGATCAGCAGCAAGACCAGATTCAGCTACGATTGGAAGTGCAGCTACACCACCCGTCCAGATAAATGTATTCGCAACGATTGGCTCACGGTCTTTAAGTGAAATTACGTTACCTTCAACACCTGTTACAGGCGTACCAGTAATGAATTCTACACCACGTTTTGCTAAACTTTCAGTTGCACGTTCAATTAGTACATCTGGAAGTACTGGTAAGATTTTAGGACCAGCTTCAACTAGTTTAATTTTAAGATCTGCAAAGTTTACACCGTGTTGTGCAGCGATTTTCGGGAAGTTGTCCACGATTTCACCAACAAGTTCAACACCTGTTAAACCGCCACCGCCGATAACGATTGTTGCATCAGCTTCGTCTTTTGTTTGTGCATATGCTTTAATGCGGTCTTCGATGTGTCGGTTAATTTTGTTTGCATCGTTAACAGATTTAAGTACCATTGAGTTTTCTTCTAATCCTGGGATACCGAAGAAACCAGTTTGGCTACCTAAAGAAACCACTAATGTATCATAATTTAAAGTGTAACCATTATCTAGGTCAACCTTTTTAGTGTCTACATTGAATTTAGTTACTTTAGCGATTTGTAAATCAATATCTAAACCTTTAAAGATTTTTTTAAGTGGTAGAGCTACAGCACCTTCTGCAATAGTACCACCAGCTAAACGGTGAAGTTCAGTGATGATTTGGTGCGTTGGGAATTGGTTTACTACAGTGATTTTAGCTTCATCAGCTGATAAATACTTACGTGCTGTTAATGCAGTTAATACACCCGCGTAACCAGCACCTAAGATGACGATTTCTTTTGACATGATTAATTAATCCTCCGTCCTTACAAATTAAATATATCTCGGGTCTTATTTAGATTTACGTTCAGCGTTTACTTGTAAAAAAGCATTTACAAAACGGAAAACATTTTGAACTTGTGGGTCTTTGATCATTTTTACAAGACCGAATAAACCGATTACTTCGCGGCTTTCAGAAGCACGATCTTTCGCTTCAATAGCAGTAGCTGCAAGTTGTTTAGCTGATCCTACTACTGGCGCAGCCATTTCAGTTACAGCACCAACAGTATCGCTTTTTAGTACTTCATCAGTTGCAACTGCTTGAGCAAACTCATATGATTTAGTTAATAACGTCATCATTTCAGTTAGCTTCGGTAGTTGCTCAACTAAAGTTGTTAGAGATTCTTGTACCTCAGGCTTTAATAGTTGGTCTAGTACATCTAATTGTTCTTGACTCACAGTTAATTGTTCAGACTGTGCTTGGTTATTCGTTTCTGACATTTTTGAACTCTCCTTTGCCGTCACTATTGCTTTATTTTATATTGCCTCCATGTAAAAAAGACCATTAAGCGATCTCTTAACAGTCCTTACAGCGGATTATCTTACATTCACCAGTCACAAGGGCTGGAAAGCGAATTTCATGATTTGTTACATATTCTCCATTTTGCACAAAGCGCATCACAATTCCATCCTTATCTCTTATCTTGGTGATATTACAACATCCATTATAAGACTGTTTGCGCATTATTTCAATCAACTACAGCACAATCTTTAAAAAATAGTTTATTAATAAACCATTTTTAGCTGTTAGCGCGCTTTTTTTGTTTGTTTTGGAAAATAATGAAAGTTTATCAACTGAAATTTTTCTGCAAGGACGCTTTAAAAAATGTTATTACCTACAATTTTTCTCACTTTTCGACAGATAACCAAAAGAAATTAATAATCTCTTTTGCCGCTTCATTAACAGTTTGAAACAGCCTTTTTCCTTCGCCATCTTTAAAATATCCAACAGACATTAATGCCATAAACGTATGGGCAAAGAATTCTGCATTCCCCTCGCGGATTGTCCCCTTTTCCATTTCCCGTTGCATCGTCTGCTCAATCGTTTTATACATTTCATTTTCTGATGCATGAACTTTTTTTAATTGCGCATTGGATAAATTAATTGTCGCTTCTCGCATAAAGTTCTTCATATCTATATCAACAGTTGCCGATAAATGGACTTCAACAAGTTGCTCTAATCGTTCTTTGAATGGCATGGGCTGTTCTAAAATCCGCTCAATATGCAGCCTAATTCTTTGCATCATTGCAACTAATGCCGATGTATATAACTCCCCTTTAGTTGGGTAATAGTAATAGATGGTGGCTTTTGTAACATTGCAGGCTTTCGCAACATCATCCATTGACACATTTTTATAGCCCTCTTTAATAAATAACATTGTCGCTGTTTCTAAGACAATATCTTTTGTTGGTTTAGCCTTGTCATCATGGCGAGGTCTTCCTAGAACACGCGGTGCTTGTTTCAACAAGTTCGCCTCCTTATAATGTGTTTCTTTTTATCATATTATAACATATCAAAACTTCTTTATTGATTAATTAACCTTCTAGTATATATAATTAATGTACATTACATGAAATGGAGGTTTTCTCATGAAAAAACACCCACTTGAGCAATGGGGCTCAATGGTGGCAAATAAAAAAGGACGCTTTCTAGCGCTTGGATTCTGGGTTTTACTTGTCCTTGTCCTGTCATTTGCTTGGCCACAGATTAATAGTATTGACAGTGAATCAGGTAAAAATTTACCTGACACTGAAATGTCCGAGCAAGCAGCAGCAATTATTGCGGATGAATTCCCTAATGATGCAGGTACACCATTATTACTCGTTTGGCATAGAGAAAGTGGACTTACAAACGATGATTTTAACGCCATACAAAAGGTATATGCAGAACTCAATGCCAATCCTTTAGATAAACAAACTTTAGTTCCACCATATGATCAAATGCCTCCACAAGCATTTGCAGCATCTACATCTGACAATGGTTCTACTATTGTTACACCTGTATTTTTCGACAAAGATGCTTCAACAGATGCTTTACAAGAAAGTCTAGATGCATTAACAAAAACAATGGATGCCAATAATGTGCAATTGGATAAAGATTTATCTAGCGATGCGCTCCATGTTCGTTACTCTGGACCTGTCGGCATTGCTACAGATGCCGTTAGCTTATTTTCACAAGCTGATGTGAAATTAATGGTTGCTACAGTACTTCTTGTATTAGTGTTATTAATTTTAATTTATCGTTCTCCATTACTTGCAATTATCCCATTAATCGTTGTAGGGCTTGCTTATGGTGTCATTAGCCCAACGCTCGGGTTCTTTGCAGAGCAAGGATGGATTGATAAAGATTCACAAGCTGTTTCCATTATGACCGTTTTACTATTTGGTGCGGGAACTGACTATTGTTTATTTTTAATTTCTAAATATCGAGAAATTTTATTTACCGTTGAGGATAAGGCGACAGCAATGAAACTCGCTGTGAAAGAATCAGGTGGCGCGATTATGATGAGTGCCTTAACGGTAGTTATTGGTCTTGCTACGCTTAGTCTTGCCCATTATGGTTCTTTCCAACGCTTCGCAGTGCCATTTAGCTTTGGTGTATTGATTATGGGTATTGCAGCGCTTGTTGTCTTACCAGCAATTCTAGTTATAATTGGGCGCGTCGCCTTTTTCCCATTCACGCCACGTACAGAGGAAATGGCAAAAGCCAAGGGCAAAAAACAGAACAAATCTTCACATAAAGTTAGTCATAAAATTGGACGTTTTGTAACGCATAAGCCGTGGATTGTGATTGCAGTCACTGTCCTGCTCCTTGGTGGCTTAGCAGCCTTTGTACCACGTATCCAATATACATTCGACTTATTATCTTCATTCCCAGAAGATATGCCATCACGAGAAGGCTTTACTTTAATAGAAGAGAATTTTTCACCTGGTGAATTAGCACCTGTACAGCTAGTGATTGATACACAAGGTAATGATGTAAATTTACAACAGCAACTTACAAACATTTCATATATTGATAATGTTTCTGATGTACAAATTGGTACGAAAAACAATTCCATTCAATTATACGAGTTATCATTGAATGCAAACCCATATGCGCAAGAATCTTTAGATCATATGCCAGAATTGAAAGAAGAAGTTGTGCAGTTACTTGAAGATGCGGGCGTAAAAAATGCCGATACACACGTTTGGATTGGCGGCGAAACAGCAAGTCAATATGATACAAAACAAGTGACGGAGCGTGATGAATCGGTCATCATGCCGACAATGATTGCTTTAATAGCAGTCTTATTATTTGTTTATTTACGTTCCGTAACAGCAACTGTTTATTTGCTTGCTACAGTTATTATTTCGTATTTTGGTGCACTTGGTGCAGGATGGCTTATTTTGCATCATATTATGGGCGCAGAAGCCATTTCAGGCTCTATCCCGCTATATGCCTTTGTGTTCTTAGTAGCTCTTGGTGAGGATTATAATATCTTTATGATTTCAGAGATTTGGAAGAAACGCAAAACGAAGGATCATTTAACAGCAGTTGAAGAAGGCGTAGTGCATACAGGTAGTGTAATCACATCTGCAGGGCTTATTTTAGCAGGTACATTTGCAGTGCTTGCCACTCTACCAATTCAAGTACTAGTTCAATTCGGTGTCGTGACAGCAATCGGTATTTTACTTGATACGTTTATCGTTCGACCATTACTCGTTCCAGCCATTACTACCGTACTCGGCAAATACGCATTTTGGCCAGGAGCCCTATTTAAAAAAGACAACTAAATTGTTTGCGTGCCAGTCACCCAAACAATTTAGAATTTTAAGAAAACTAAACTACCTACTTTCCTGCATTGCACAAATCCCCCACAAACCAAGCACTAGCGAGGGTTGCGGCTTACCTTGTGCCCAGGAAAGTGTAGTGGATTTTCTCGTTTTAAGCACCTGAAAAGTGTCTTGAAAAGTGTCAGGCACCCAAACAATTCTTATCAAAAAAATCCCACCGATGAGCTTATCGGTGGGATTCTTTTTTTTAATTTGTAGGTTTTTTCAAGTCCATTGTAGCTGCTGCACTTTCAACTTTTACGCGTTTTAAGAAGAACGCAAGTATTAAGGCAACCACTGTCAGGAATGCTGCAATTAAGAAGGAATGGGTAATACCATCTAATAATGCATTTTGCATAATCTGTTCTTGCATTTGTTGCATTTGCTCTGCTGTCGGTACAACACCTGATTGTGCTGCTTTCTCCTTAGCTTCTGCGATTAAGTCAGCTGCTGTTGATTTTGTACGGTTGTTCATAAATGTAACTAAAACCGCACTACCAATAGCCCCAGCTACTTGTTGTAATGTATTGTTGATCGCTGTACCATGTGGATTCATCATTTGTGGTAATTGATTTAAACCATTTGTCATAATAGGCATCATTACCATCGACATACCTAACATACGAATTGTGTACAACGATACGATAAATGTATAGCTAGAATCTAGCGCTAATTTTGTTAAACCAAATGTTGCAATTGTTGTGATTGTTAAACCTGTAATGGCTAAAATTCGTGGGCCGAACTTATCAAAAAGTTTACCTGTGATTGGAGACATAATCCCCATTGCAAGTGCACCAGGAAGCATCATTAAACCAGCTTCGAATGGCTCAATGCCGCGAATTGATTGTACATAGGCAGGCGTTAAAATCATACCAGAGAACATTGCCATTGAAACAATTACTGAAATACCAGACGCTAGAGCAAACATTGGGTATTTGTAAATACGTAGCTCTAGTAATGGCTGCTCCATACGTAATTGTTTAAAGATGAAAATAAATAAAGAAATAAACCCGATGATAATCGTACCGTAAACCCAAGGACTAGACCATCCTTTGTCACCAGCAGTACTGAAACCGTATAAAATACCACCAAACGCGATTGTTGATAATAATACGGAAGGAACATCTAAGTGCACTTTACGTGTTTCCATTACGTTATCTAATTTCCAAATACCAAATAGCAGACTAATAATTGCAAATGGTATAATCATTTGGAATAGCATACGCCAATCATGATGTTCAACGATATACCCTGATAATGTTGGGCCAATCGCCGGTGCGGCAATCATAACTAACCCAAATACACCCATTGCTGCTCCACGTTTTTCTTTCGGGAAGCTAGTCAACATAACGTTCATTAATAATGGTGACATACTAGCAGCCCCTGCTGCTTGCACCATACGTCCTGCAAGTAATAAACCAAATGTTGGAGCAAAGCCCGCCATAATTGTACCTATAGTAAAGATAGACATTGCGGTAATAAATAAATGTCTATTTTTAAAGCGGGTTACAAAAAATGCCGAAGCAGGTACTAAAATACCACTTACAAGCATATAACCCGTTGCAAGCCATTGTACTTGTGCATACGTAATACCAAAATCTTTCATGATTGTTGGCAATGCAACATTTAACAATGTGTTGTTAAGAAAAGCAACAAAAGCACCCACGAACAAAATGGCGATCATGCCATAAGGGGGCTTTTTCATTGTTAAGTCATTATTCATTTATATCCCTCTATTCTTTCTTGTTGTTTTGCGATAAAACTAATTTTATACTCGCAGTCTACTTTTTTCAAGAATTAAGATTAAAAAATTTCAAAACGTTGATATATAAGCGTTTACATTGTAGAATACGAGTATAATAACTTAAAAAGGTGAGGTCATGAACAAAAGAAAAAGACAAATTATCACTGCAGCTCGGGAACTATTCACAGCAAAAGGATTTTTAGATACTTCCATTAACGAAATTATTAGTGCAGCCAAAGTTTCAAAAGGTACTTTTTATAATCATTTTGTCTCCAAAAACGAATGCTTAATCGCCATTTTAGATGAAGGTCGTGAGGAAGCAAGCAATCGTCGACATGAGCTTCTTTACGGAAAAGATCCGACAGATTTAGAAATATTAACACAGCAAGTCGCTGTCTTGATGCATGTTAATCGTGAGCACAACATAGTACAAATTTTCGAATCGATTTTCCATTCACGGGACAGTGAGCTTAAGAAAATTCTGTTAAATTATCACTTCCAAGAATTAGAGTGGCTTGCAAATCGACTGGTCCAAGTGTTTGGTGAAGAAATTAGACCGATGAGCTATGAATGTGCCGTTCAAACGTTTGGGATGATTAATATCACTTTACGTGCAGTATTGGTAGCTGATTATAAATATTTAAATCGCGAAGCAATTGTACGAGTAGCATTACGCAATATAAGCGTTATTATACCTACTATGCTTGAATCAAAAGAAGTTCTCATTAGCGCCGAAATGATTAATGCGATACAAAACGTTATTAATTATCAACATGTAAGCAAAGAAGTCGTAATTGAGCAATTGCAGGGCTTTATAAAGGGACTTACAGAGAACGAAACGGTTGAAGGTTTCGAGTTTGCAACTTTCCTTTTAGAAGAACTTCAAAAGCCAAAACCAAAGCTCTTTATTATTGAATCGTTACTAACGCCTTTCAGAAAAGCATTTGTCGGAACAGAACATGCAGCTGAAGCACGTGATATCGCCAATAGTCTATGGCGCTATGTCAAAATGGAACAACCATCAGAGCCATGTAAAAAATAACGATAAAAAGTGTTAGATTGACCGCCATCAATCTAACACTTTTTTGCGTCCTAGCGTTGTCAGTTACAGCATAGGCTTTTTGAAGGCATCCTTCCTTAATCTGAAGGGATATTATCTCGCGTTGTACAATACCTTTAAAATCAAAAAGAGCCTAGACAAATCGTCATTTAACCCCACCTGTTATTCGTTTTCAAACGCCCCCTGCTGTATACTGTAAGTACAAAAACAGCGTAGGGGGCTTTTTAGTGTTACAGCGAATAATTATTACAGGCTATAAACCACATGAACTAGGGATTTTTAATGACAAACATCCAGGAGTCCCTATTATAAAAAAAGCTTTAGAAAACCGCTTGAGAATTTTATTAGATGAAGGGTTAGAATGGGTTATTATTAGTGGTCAGCAAGGCGTGGAAACATGGGCTGCCGAAGTCGTCTTAACGTTAAAGAATGAATTTCCTGACTTAAAATATGCCATTATCACACCATTTTTAGAGCAAGACAAGAACTGGCAAGAAATGAAACAAGAAAAATATCAATCACTTGTAGCCCAAGCCGACTTTGTAACGAGTGTCACGAAAAAACCGTATGAAGCGCCTTGGCAATTTACGGAGAAAGACAAATTTATTATTCAAAACACGGACGGTTTACTGCTCGTCTATGATGAAGAGAATGAAGGCTCCCCGAAGTATATCAAGCGCTTGGCCGAAAAATATATGGAAAACCACGACTATATGGTTCTAACTATTAACTCCTACGATCTTCAAGTAATTGCAGAGGAAATGCAACAGCAAGATTGGTAGGTTATGTTAACGAATACCTCCCCACGAAGTGAAATATGTAAAATCTTTACGACAGTTAAATATTGATATAATTTTCTGACAATTCTATAATAGAAGAAATAGTATGAGGATTGATAGTTGAAAGGAGCTGTTGACATTTGAATAGAAAAATCGAAATGATTCTAGAGCCTTCTCCAGTGAATGTCTCACATGATACGTATCGCAGAGAGTGCCAGTATACGCGAGGGATCCATATTGAGGAACAAGAGTTTAAAGCCATTTTAAATTCAATGTGCCACGATTCACGCTTATATTTTGATTTCCACAACCCACGAAAAGAGATTAAAAAAGGAACTTATTTAAATGGACACTCCGGTTTAGCTCGAAATATTTATGACTACTATAAAACTTATTACGATATTGAAGTACCAGACATTATAAACGGTAAAGATTTCTACGTAAAAATCATTTAACAGTGCCAGGCACCCAAACAATTCTGAAATCTTTATACAATAAAAAACTACACCTCTGCTTGTCCAACAAGTGAGGTGTAGTTTAATTATTCATAATTGCGGTTATAGATTATTTCCACAAACCATTTGCAACCATTTTCTTTTTGTTGCCGAACGCCATGATAACAAAAAGAATATTAATGATTAACATTACAATAATAATAAGTAACACAGCAGTGTAACTTCCTGTAAAGTCAAAAATATAACCATATGCCGGTAAAGCAATGATACCCGCAACTGCTAAACCAATAGAAACTGTCGAGTAAATTTGACTATAATCTTTATTACCAAATAACGCAGATGTAATAGCAGGAGCAATTGTACCAATTGAAGCGGATACGAAACCAAATAGTCCAACACCTAATACTACAGCAAACGTAATTTTAACAAAGAAGAACAGAATTAACATTGAAGCTAATCCAATACACATTGCAACAATTGCAGTATTGCGAGCACCAATTTTATCGATTAAATAACCGAAGATAATTGATCCTAGAAGTACACCAACCATTAAAGAAGCCATAACATTACCTGTGAATTTCACATCATAACCTTGATTTACAAGATACGTAGGGATGTGAATAGAGAAACTAGCTACAGATGTAATGATGAAGAAGAATAAAATTAATAATACGAATGCTAATGATTTTTTAGCATCTGCGAATGAAATACCAGAATTACTAGTATCTTTTTCTACTTTATTCTCATCAGCGTTAGTTTCCTCAGCACCATAAGGTAATAAACCTTTTTCTTGTGGTGATTTTCTTAAGAAGAAAATAATTGTTGGCACAATAATTACGATAGCTGCAACACCTACCATAATATAAGCACTTCTCCAACCTTGGTTAGCAATTAAGTTACCAATTACCGGAGAAGAGAATGCTCCAATTAAACCACCTGAAGCAGTAATAATACCTAAAGCTAAACCACTGCGTTGTTTAAACCATTGATTAACTAAAACCGGACCAGCTAATACTGTAATAATTACGCCACCAACAGCTAAAGGAATAGCTAAGATATACCATCCCCATACCGAGTTCATCATACCGAATAGCGCGAAAGAACCTGCTTGTAAAATAATTGCAATACTAAGTAAAATACGTGTATCGTATTTCGCCATTAACTTACCGCCGATTGGTAAGAAAATCATCGTTACAATTGATGAAATACTTAGATACAATGTTAAATTCCCTAGACCTACACCAAGATCTTTCGATACTGATGGTAAGAATAGACCTGCTGAACTGTTTAGGCCAGACTTAGCTAGACCAACTGTAATACATAAACCTAGTAAAACTAGCCATGCAAAGTGAAACTTTTTCTTATTAGCACTCATTTCCCTATTTCTCCTTTTATTTAAAAAAATTTATTTTACACGAAACGCCAAATTTCGCCATTTGACTATAATTTAGCAATAACGTAATGATAAAAAAAACATATTGTTGTATACTTGCTTTACTTAACTTGCGCCAATAGCGTAAGCTATATGCACAATAATTAAGTTGGATCTACTTTATAAAAAGAATTTACGGTTTCCTTGAAAATTGATTTAATGAAGTGGAATCCTTGCGCACTGACTATATCAAAATGCTTATACACTCTTTTTATATAAACCTGCGATAGCTTACTTTTCATGTTTCTGCAAGTAATAACGCAGTTGATTAATTTACCTCTAAAACCGCATGACACTAGACTTTATCTTGTTTTCGCCCCACGTAAACACCTCCAAAAAATGTGAAACTTTTGTGACCTGTAATTTATTTTACCATTAAACTGTTTAATATTAAATTAATTAATTTCACAGAAAATTCATTTCCGGTTAAAAAAGTACTTGACATCGCATTTTTTTCTATCTAAACGAAAGTATTTTTTGCTACTTTTATCGTTTTTAAAGTAGGTAGTTATAACTAACATAGAAAAAAATAGAAAATAAGTCTTTACTACTTACCATTAAAATTAATATAATCAATCTTAACCATTAATTTAAAGGTAAATTATTTCCTTTATTAGTGATTAATTACTATTTTAATATAACTATTTAACAGGAGGTCTTCAGTGCAATATGATTGATCAATTAAAATTACTAGACTTAAAAAATAAGAACAAACTTATGCTATTCACTTATTTAGCTTCTACTATTTTAGGTCTAATCGGTTCACTATCTTTAAAACCTGATTTTTGGATTATCTTTTTCTATAGCGCGCAAATTATATTTTATCCATTGATATACATAGTGAGTAATCGTTATAAGAAAGAAATTGTATTCCCATATTTAATCGTTATCGTTATGAATATATTTAATATTTGCTTAGTAATGATTCATGGCGGACAAATATCGACAGCATTATCTATATTTTTCTTCGCAGTATTCGCTGCTGTTCAATTTAACAACAAAATTTTCGGTATTGGATATGCTTTTGGTTTAGTAACACTTATCCTAGTGTATCTATTCCCTTCACCTGAATTTGAGCCCTACGCCGTAAATATAAGTTCTTTTGTTATCATTTATCTTTTTGTTGGTTTTCTATTAACAATATTAATTCGTATGAATCAAAATCAATTTAAAAAATTACAAGAGTATAGCGAAATAGCCGAAGCCGATGCGAAGTTAAAAGAAGAACATAAAATGAATTTAGAACGCGAAATCGCGGTTATTGCTGATAGCATTGGTAAAATTAACGAGAAAGTTCAGTTTAGTTTAAGATCGCAAGAAGAAATTCAAATAGCGATGAATGAAGTTTCAACAGGAAGTATGCTACAAAGTGAGCAAATTTCTAAAATTGCAGATAGTGCGCAAAATAACTTGGCGGCCATCCATTCCATGAATGAAATAACGGCTCGTTTAATAGATGATTCTGTGCAATCTAGCAATCTAGCAGATGAAGGTCATAAAAAAGTTCATCTTTTAACAACAGAGATGAATAGTCTTCAGGATGTTATTGCGAACTTAAGTGAAAACTTCAAGGCATTAACTGAAAAAATAGAAGAAACAAATCAGTTTGCTAACGATATTCAACAAATTACGGAGCAAACAAACTTATTAGCATTAAATGCTTCTATCGAGGCGGCTCGTGCTGGGGATGCAGGAAAAGGATTCTCTGTCGTGGCACAAGAAATAAGAAACTTAGCTGATTTAACGAATAATATTACTGTAAAAATCACAGAGAATTTAACTGATGTGAATACAACAAATAAATTAGCACAGGTTAATATGCAAAAAAGTAGTGATACATTACATCAAAGTGTAGAGTCAACAAAGTTAGTTAATGCAAACTTCATTCAATTAAGCGACATTTTACATTCATTAAAAACGCAGTTTAATGAATTTGAGCAATTATCAAATGAAGTAGCTGTAAATAGCCAAAGTGTTGACACATCGACAAATGACTTTGCAGCGATTATTGAAGAAGCTACTGCAACATTGCAACAAATGAATGCATCAATTGAAAGCATTACAGCTGACAACCACACAATCGCGAAGTACGTTGATGACACAGCTAAAAGTGCTGATAATATTAAAAATACTTATTAAGTTGCGCTAAAGGCGCTAATAAAAACTTTGTGCACAATAACAAGAGTACGGGAATGAAATACATCCCCGTACTCTTTTTTAGTGCCTTTTTGAGTGCCAGGCACCCAAACAATTTTGAATTTTCAGAACAAATTTTCTAACGCAAAAACGCCACTGGTGATGCGCTAGAGACGTAATGGCTTCTATTATCTTTGATGGAAGTGCAGTGGATGATTGCGCTTTAAATGGCCACATCATGCTTAAACTGATATCCCTTTCCTCTTCAGCTCCCCTTCCTTGTATAACACAAAAAAATAGTATACTAAGCACCGCTTAGCATACTATTTCCATCATTAAAGCCTATAAGTCAGCCACTTGTGCACTAACTGCTTTATTGTTATATACTTCTGTATCCAGTTCTTTCGTTACTCGTGCTGTTGTCACACCTGCTGTCATTGAACCACTTACGTTTAATGCAGTACGTCCCATATCGATTAACGGCTCCACTGAAATTAAAATCCCGGCAAGAGCAACTGGTAAATGAAGCGCTGATAGGACAAGAATTGCTGCAAATGTTGCACCACCACCAACACCCGCTACACCAAACGAACTAATCGCCACTACGGCAATGACAGTAATGATGAAGACAGGATCTAACGGATTAATACCAACAGTTGGTGCAATCATAATAGCCAACATTGCTGGATAAACCCCGGCACAACCATTTTGACCAATCGATAAACCGAATGAACCTGCGAAGTTCGCTATCCCTTCTGGCACACCTAGTCTACCTGTTTGTGTCTTAATATTCATCGGTAAAGTACCCGCACTTGAACGTGACGTGAAGGCAAATAATAAAGTTTCAAGCGTTTTTTTCACATACGTAAATGGATTTAAACCGCTTAAAGAAAGAATCAGTAAATGAACAAGGAACATGATAATTAATGCAACGTAAGAAGCAATAACAAACTTACCTAAGTTGTAAATTGCTCCAAAGTCAGATGTTGCGACTGTGCGTGCCATAATGGCTAAAATACCGAATGGAGTTAAACGTAACACAATCGTTACAACACCCATGATTAAAGCATGCACACCATCTATACCTTTTTTAATCGTAGCGGCCATCTCTTCATCTTTACGCGCAACACGTAAATAAGCAAATCCTAAAAATGCTGCAAAAATTACTACGGCAATTGTCGATGTTGAACGAGCTCCTGTTAAATCAAGGAATGGGTTTGCAGGGAACAATTCAATAATTTGCGTTGGCAAATCCGGTGCAGTCATGCTCGTTGTTTTTTCTTCTAAGTATGCCCCACGCTCTGTTTCTGCATCACCATGCATAATTTGAGTAGCATCTAAATCAAAAATTGTTGCTGACAGAATCCCTACTGCTGCGGATACAGCTGTAGTACCAATTAAAATTGCTAAAATTAAAGCAGCCATTTTCCCGAAGTTTTTGCCAATCGTCATTTTCGTAAAGGCAATCAAAATAGAAATAAATACTAATGGCATCGCCACCATTTGAAGCAATTTCACATAACCAGTACCAATAATGTTGTACCATGGCGTTGTTTCGGCCAATACTTCCGAATCAATACCGTAAAATAATTGCAGTCCAAGACCAAGTGCAATACCTAAGCCAAGACCAGCAAAAACACGATTGGAGAATTTCACGTGTTTTTTATTCATAATAACTAAAATTCCAACGCACACAAGTAATAGTGCTACGTTCAGAATGACTTGTAAAGTTGACAATAGAAGGCCTCCTAAGTTGTTTTATTAAATGTAAATCGAATTATATACCTATAATACCTATTATTCAAGTATGTTTTATTAAGATTAATAATTTTAAAAATGTAAGCGGTTCATTTACTTTGATTAAACTAGTGAAAAGGAATACAATTATATTAGTTTAACAGTATACTTGTATTTGGGAGGAGAGTATGTTCATGGCAAAATTACAAAATAAAGTGGCGATTATTACAGGTAGTGGTGCAGGAATCGGTAAAGAAATAGCGCGCACATATGCACAACAAGGTGCAAAGGTTGTCATTGCTGACTTCAATGAGGACGCACTTAATGCAACCGTTTCTGAATTTAATGAAGCTGGATTTGACGCATTTGGTGTTAAAGTAAATGTCGCTATAGAAGAGGATATCCAAAAAATGATTGCTAATACCGTAGCTCATTTTGGTCGTATAGATATTTTAGTCAATAACGCTGGAGTTGGTGACAATATGCAAGCAGCTGCAAATGTAGAAGATGCTGTTTGGCAGCGTGTCATGGACATTAATGTGAACGGTGTTATGCGTGCTATCCGACAAGTATTACCGATCTTTATTGAAAATGGTGGCGGAACGATTGTTAATATGGCTTCTATTGCTGGTTTAACAGGCGGTCGTGGCGGACTCGCTTATACAACCGCTAAACATGCTGTTGTCGGGATGACAAAAAACATCGCCTCTCACTATGGCCCGCAAAATATCCGTTGCAATGCTATTGCACCAGCACATGTAGAAACTGGTTTCGCAGCAACAATGACTAATGTGGATCCATTCGGTATGGAACAATCTGTGCGTGGCGTTCAACTTATGCCAAAAGCAGGTCAAGTTGCGGATATTGCGAATATCGCCCTATTTTTAGCTTCGGAAGATTCCGCTCTTATTAACGGCGTAGCTTTAGCAGCCGACGCAGGCTGGAGCGCTTATTAAAATTTTCCGTGCATGTTTAAAAACCTACCTCCTATTTTGGATGAGGTAGGTTTTTTTATGCACTGCGGTATTTTCGCACCGCTTGGCTTCATGAAATTAATGGACGAGGTAGGTTTGTTTGCTATTAATTAAATAACAGCTACCTAATATTTTTTTACATTCTTTTTTTAAGCGCGTCACAGCATCTGACATATGGTCAACTGACGTAAACTTCTGATATTCATTTGTCAAAACAGCTATAGATAATGAAGTACAAGTAAAACGCTCTAATTTACCAACTCTATTTGGCACTTGTAATTGAAGCAAATCTTCAAGCTCATAAAAATCAATAATATGGGCATCAAACTCTTCAATAATCGTTAGGCAAATGCCAGCCACTTCATAATGTGGAATAATTGCTACAAAGTCATCGCCACCGATATGGCCTAAAAAGTCTTTTACTCCCGTAATGTTTCTACTAAGGATTTCTGTTAAATAGAGCAAAATATTATCCCCTCTTTTAAAACCATAGGTGTCATTATACGTTTTAAAATGATCCAAATCAAAATAAATAAGACTATACTTTTCAAGTTGTAATGCTTCTTCTAATTTTTCTTCTATTAATTTATTGCCGGGTAAGCTTGTTAGAGGATTTAAAAAACTAGCAATGGCTACTTGTGTCTCTACGAGTTTTAATAGCAGTTCTCTAATACTGACTACCCCTACATATTCCCCTTTATTAATGACAATAACATCATCATATAAATCCTCCGGTCGTCTCCCCATCGCCTCCGTACTGACTTCGATAATGGGTGTCCCACTATCTACAATAAGGGGATTATCTTTAATGATAAGCTGATTTTGACGACCCATAAATAAATGATAACCATAGCGTGTACCAATTTTCTGATAGAAATGTGTCCGGGTAATATGTCCAATTGGTCTGCCATCTCGTACAACAACTACACTTCGCAATGATGGATTACTCGTAAAAAGTAAATCTACATCTTTGTTTTTCACAAATTCATCAATACAAGGAACGTTTTCTATGACTTCTCCTATCTGCATCGTCATCCACCCTTATTTCCCCCAATTGAATATCTTTTGCTGGCTTCCCTAACGCATATCCTTGTGCATAGTGGATGCCAATGGCTTGTAAATATTCGATCTCTTCTTGTCGTTCTATTCCTTCTGCAATAATTTTTGTTTCTGCCTGTTCAGCGTACTTCATTAATAATGTTACTAGTTGCTGTTGTTCACAGTTTTTATCGATAAATTGAATTAATGAGCGATCAAGCTTAATAAATTCGGGCTTTAAATAGACAAGTGTTTTTAAACTATTATAGCCTGAACCCATATCATCTACTGCAATGCGATAGCCTTGTGATCGATAATGTGATAATACTCGTTCAAACTCCACAAAATCTAACACAGCACTGCGCTCAGTTAACTCAAAAACAACCTGCTGGGGCTTAATGCCGAGCTCTTTTAGCAGTAGTAATGTTTCACCACTGTTATATTTTTTATCTAGTAATACGTTCGGGTGGATATTGAGAAAAAGGATAAAATCTTGACTTTGTAACGCTCCTTGAAGACGCTCTTTGAAACGTTGCAACGAAAGGTTACGACAAAAGCATTCAAATAAAAAGACGCTGTCTGTTTGTCCTACAAATTCATAAAATTGGTCGACACTATTAAATAAATCAGAAGGCGTTGGTCGATTTAATGCCTCAAACCCCATTGTTTGCCTTGTTTGTAAATCTACAATCGGTTGAAAATAAGTATGTAAATCTTTAGCTTCCATAATTTTTTTCAATGCTTTTAACCGTTTTATATATAAAGTATTGTGTTGATGCTGTTCATATAAATGATTTAAATATAAAAAAACACTGCTCGTTTTTACGTTTTGTCTCACAATGGACTCCATTATGCACCTCTTAAATTGGTTATTATTCTCCATTGTAAACTTATATTGTAAATAGGCTGTGAAGTAGTTGTAAATTGTGTGAGAATTGTGTGAGTGCCTGGTACTTAGAACTATTGACAAATTATTTTGATTATTTATCATTAAATATAGTAAGTATTTTTCTTTCTATTCAGAAAATTATAGATTGCTAGTAGATGTTTATTTTTTTCTTAGGTCTTTATAGGAAAACCTATTGAGATAAATTATTTTCAAGGGAGGATCATGTTAATGAGTTTGTCTATTCAACAACTATTGGAGAACAGAGGAATTACAGCAAAATCTGAGCACCTTGAACTACTGCAAACACGGTGGGAAAGTATGCAATCACTTCGAAGCAATTTAGAAGGCATTGCAATTGATGATGCGGATATCGCGGTTCGCAACATTCCTGGAGGTGACCACATTGAAAACTGATTTACATTTAAAATCTGTAGAAGAATTGGCGCCATTACTTGAAAACAAAACACTTTCTCCCGTCGAATTGACGAAGGAAATTTTAAACTTCGCTGAAGAAAGTCAGCCGAAAATTAATGCTTACATGGCTTTCTATCGCGATGAGGCTTTAGAACAGGCGAAATTGGCAGAGCAAGAAATATTAAATGGTCAATACCGTGGCATGTACCACGGCATTCCGCTGGCACTAAAAGATAATTTATATTTTAAAGATAAAATTACGACGATGTCTTCAAAAATTCATCAAGATTTCGTCTCTCATTATGATGCGACTGTCGTAGAAAAGCTGCGTGATGCCGGCGTTATTTTTACAGGGAAATTAAGTATGCACGAATATGCATGGGGCATTACGAACAATAATCCACACTATGGACCTGTGCGCAACCCATGGGATCTCGATAAAATCCCAGGTGGCTCTAGCGGCGGTTCAGGCGCAGCCGTAGCGGCAGGTGCAAGCGTAGCCTCGTTAGGAACGGATACAGCAGGCTCGATCCGGATTCCTTCTTCAGCTTGTGGTATTGTCGGCTTAAAACCTACGCATGGTCGTGTAAGTAAATATGGCTGCTACCCGCTTGCTTGGAGCTTAGACCATATTGGACCTATGACAAAAACGGTAAAAGATGCGGCGGCTATGCTCGAGATTATTTCAGGTTTCGACCACCGAGACCCTACTTGTATCAATGCACCGGTCGATAATTATTTACAACAAATTTCTGGCGATGTGAAAGATTTAGTTATCGGTGTCAATGAGGATTATTTCTTTAACAGAGTAGACGCAGATGTTGATCGGGCAGTTCGTGCAAGTATTCAACAACTAGTAGACCAAGGGGCCAAGGTGGAAGTTGTGAAAATTCCATCACTGCAATATGCAGAATGGGCGGAGCTTGTTACTTCACTATCTGAGGCATCTGCTATTCATCATTCAGATATGCAGACGAGACCACAAGATTTCGGTAATGATATTCGTCTATTGTTTGAGCTAGGTGAATTACCTTCAGCTGTGGATTATTTACAAGCACAACAAGTACGTAGACAAATCAAGCAAGAGTTTACGCAAATATTCAACCAAGTAGATGTGTTAATCACACCTACATTACCGATTGTAGCCAATACGATTGGCGATGACTTTGCAGATTTAAATGGCGAAAAAGTCGACTTAATCGACAATATTATCCGCTTCACTGGGCCTAGTAACTTAACAGGATTACCTGCCCTTTCAGTTCCATGCGGGTTTAAAGGTAATTTGCCAATCGGCTTACAAATTATTGGTCCAGCATTTAAAGAAGGGCGCATCCTAAATGTTGGCTATGCCATTGAACAAACAAATCCATTAAAAAATAGAAAGCCGGACCTTTTTGCAAACATATAAAAGTATAGATAACCGTCCATTCGTGGGCGGTTCTTTTTGTTCATTTCAAATAAAAGCCAACTACTATATTCATTTATCCTAAAATGATGGTACGATACTTAATAATAAATTATTGGAAAGGTCTAGATTCCCTCATGAACGTAAAAAACTTTTTGCAATTGCCTATTACAAAGGATTTTACAGTAGTTGCAGGTCGCAATGGTTTACATAAACCTGTCCAAAATGTTGAAATTCTCGATTTTGAATTTTCACCGGATATCGAAACGGTTCGTGAAACGATATTCACACCTAATAGTGTCATTCTCAGCAGTTTATTATTTGCCAAACAGCATCCCGATTATTTATTACATGCTGTGAAAAGCCTTATTCAATTGGACGCTAGCGCCTTAGCCTATAAGCCTGTTATTTATAATGATTTACCAGAGGAAGTACTCGCTTTAGCGAATGCCCATCAATTTCCGATATTACGATTTGGTGGCGATGAATTTTTTGAAAAGATTATTTTAGAAACAATGGCTTATGCCAAAACACAAGATTATACATTCTTTTTAGAAACCATTATGAAACGTCTGATTCAAGAAGAAATGTCTGATGAACAAATCACCTCTTTTTTACAACAGTTGAACAAACCGTTTGAAAAATATGTTTTTGTCGCCAATATCCATATGCAGTCAGTAAAAAATACGCAATGGATGCAGCCTTTTTTACAATTGGAGCTACTATTAAAAACAGGGCTTATTTGCAAATATAAAAATAGCATCTTGATTATCGTGACCAATCCATCACAGCATTTTCACTTTGAAAATTTCCTTCATGAATGGCTCACTATGTATAATATCTCGACAGACCAACTGACGATGGGCTACAGTCAAGTGCATGTCACACAAACAGCGCTTCATCTTGCTGTCCGCGAAGCCTTCTTTGCTCGCATTATGGCGGAAATTGATATGACCACTCGTTGTCATTATGAACAGCTTGGATCAGCAAGCTTGCTTATTGAATTACATCGGAAAGACCCTCATTTTGCTATCAACTATGTCAATAGCTATTTAAGGCCATTACTTGATGAAAAAGTAGATACTGATTTATTGAAGACTGCCATCACTTATATTGCAAAGAAAGGTAATATTAAAGAAGTTGCTGTTGCACACTTTTGCCATCCAAATACAATACGCTATCGCATGACAAAAATACGTCAATTAGTAGCGCCATTAGATAATGATTATGTATTTTATGAACGCTTATCAGCAGCCGTTAAATTGTACTTATTACATAGCAAAATAGCAGATGAATAGAAGCTTTGGAATAAGTACAAAAAAACGCCTGAAAGTTTAGAATCACAGTCAAATTCTTTTCTTCCCTATCATGCTATTCTTATTGAAGTAAGGAGGAAGAAAGATGAAACAATACATAGCTGATGGCATGCTACTGACAACTGCTATCGTGTGGGGCAGTGGTTTTGTCATAACTGCTGTTGCACTAGAATATTTAACTGCTTATCAAGTGATGGCAGGAAGATTTATATTAGCTTCGATTATCCTAACTGTCATTTTTGGCTACAAATTAAAAAAAGCAACAAAATCAGTTGTGTGGAAAGGTATTATACTAGGAACGATTTTATACATTGCCTTCGCCCTTCAAACGGTCGGTTTGCAATATACGACGCCTTCTAAAAATGCTTTTTTAACCGCAGTCAATGTCATTGTCGTGCCGCTTATTGCCTACGCTGTCTACAAACGCCGTATTGATGGCTATGAAATTATCGGCTCAATCATTGCGCTTGTCGGAATCGGTTGTTTATCATTACAAGGTTCCCTCACAATGAATATCGGAGATGCCCTATCTCTTGCTTGTGCTGTTGCCTTTGCTTTTGATATTTTTTGTACAAACCTTTTTGTACAAAAGGAAGATGCCATCGCTCTTACGATTATTCAGTTTATAACGGCATCTATGTTAGGTATTATCGTCGTCGTGAGTCAAGGCGATATTCCAACGACCTTTGAAAAAGAGGCCATTTATTCAATCATTTATTTAGGTATTTTTTCAACGACTATTGCTTACCTTTGTCAAAACGTTGCAAATCAATATACAACGGCTACAAAGGCCGCCATTATACTCTCAACAGAATCGTTTTTCGGCATGGTGTTATCGGTCATCTTCTTACATGAAGTACTAACGAGCCGGATGATTATTGGTGCTGTCTTAATTTTACTCGCTATTTTAATTGCTGAAGTAAAGCCCGCCTACCCCAAAAAGCGGATGATGAATAATGAACAATAATCGACCTCTAATAGTTTCAGTTGATACTGAAACTATTTTTTATTTTGCATTGCTTGTAATCATACTTGTCGTAATACCCACGACTAATACAGTAATGATGGAAAGGATTAAGGTATCGGAAGACAACAGAAAGCCTCCAAACACAATAACGATTGAATCAATAAAAAAAATAAGAATTCCGACATTCATGCCCGTTTTATCACTTAAAAACTGTGCAACAAGATCTGTTCCACCAGTGCTTGTCTGATAGCGAAGCATTAAACCGATGCCACAACCAACTAAAATCCCTCCAAATATTGCGCTATACATAGCATCGATTTGAATGACATTTCTTATAGGCTTTAATAGGTCAATAATAAACGACGAGGCAATTAACCCATGCACACTATTGTAGAAATAAGCTCTGTATTTAAACCAAGCAATAACGAATATTGGGATACTTAAAATAATAATCATCAGGCCGATTTTTAGTTTATACAAATAGAACAAAATAAGCGCTACCCCTACAACGCCTCCATCTAGTATTTGATATGGTGTTAAAAATAGATTAATGCCTAATGATATAAAAATACTCCCCACGATAATGACCAAGCCCTTCTTCAGAAAAAACATACAACCCCCCTCCGAGACTAAGCATGTACTTATAGTATGAAAAAATTGAATTGAACATGTTTTGGACTTTGTTACATGGAAAAATACTTTTCACTTACCGCTAAGCATTCCATTTAAATTGAACGGAAATGTTATCGAAATGTTCTATCTGAAAATCCCATCAATAGATTGGTGCGGTTTGTGGCAACTATGTAATTTGTACGTAAAATAAAAGACAGTATCCAAATGATACTGTCTCAGCTTGTAGACAAAAGGGATTAAGAATAGAATTCTTAATCCCTTTTTGTTATTTTCTTTGTAAAAAATGGGTTCTTACTTTCATTTTGACCATACTCTTCGAGCATTTCCTCTCTATACAGCCGTTTGCCATGTCCAATTAGCAAGCTTTTTTAAATTCATGGCAGCAAAAGTAAGCATCGCCTGCATGGACAATTTTTTAAGACCTCTTAAGGTTGTCCATCACATACCATGCTTTTCTTTTGCATCCGCAAAGACACGTTCTATCGTTTCTTTGCGCTTTGCATAAATTTGTTTAATATCATAGGAATGGCGCAAATGTTCAGCTTCTTCCATATAGGTTTCCCACATATGGATAGATAAACGAAAAATCAATCGCTGCCTCTAGTTTTCGAACTAAATGGTCTTGTGGCACCAATTGGTCAATTGTCAGCATTTCTAATTGTTCACGTTCATTGATTTGATTCTTCGTAAATTTTCCATCACCTCAAATAGATTAATTTATTTATAGTTGATTGATAGCAATTCATATCAAGTTGATTGGAGCGAAGGGCGGGCGACTCCTGCGGGAAAGCACAGAACGTAAGACGAGGGCATTCCGCGCGTTAGCGAGGGTTGCGGCTTACGTGTGTGCCCGCGGAAAGCGCCCGAACGTAGCGGAAATTAACGGCAGTAGACATCTATTTTTATTTTAAAATGAAAAAAGACAGTATCCAAATGATACTGTCTCAAAAAATTCCTATAAAAATTACACACGAACTACTGCAGCAATTGTTGCATTAAATTGCTTTTGCAGTTTACGTGTCCATTCGCCCGGCTTCCCTGTGCCGACAATGTGGCCATCGATTTCAATAACAGGTGTAATTTCAGATGTGGTAGATGTAACAATAACTTCTGTCATATCCTTTAACTGCTCTAATGTAAAAGCATGTTCTTTTACCGTTAGGCCAATTTCATTTGCGCATGCTAGCATGACATTGCGGGTAATGCCATTTAAAATCAAATTGTTCACTGGGTGTGTATAAAGTACACCATCTAAAATGCCATGAACATTGGAAGAAGCCCCCTCAGTCACCACTCCATCACGATGTAAAATTGCCTCATAACAGCCGTTCTCATAGGCCTCTTGTTTTGCTAATACGGGGCCCAATAAATTTAATGTTTTAATATCGCAACGCAACCATCGAATATCTTCTACCATCGTTGCCTTTACCCCATTTTCGAAATTTGCTAGCGGGCGGGGATTTACTTGAACATTCGCAACTAAAACCGGCTTGCTATTTTCCGGAAAGTGATGCTGACGCGGGCTTATGCCTCGTGTAATTTGAAGATAAATATGACCTGTAGCTAGATTATTTTTTTGCACAAGGTCACGCAATAACCGTATTAATTTATCTTTGCTATAAGGGATGACTAGTTTTATTTTCTCTGCACTTCTATAAAAACGGTCGAGGTGCTCGCTCAATGTAAACACCTCTCCATCATAAACTTTGATTACTTCATATATGCCATCTCCGAATTGATAACCACGATCCTGTCGATCAATGATTACTTCCTCATCTAAAACAATTCGGTCATTCCATAAGCTATATCTCATACATGTCATTCCTTTTCTTTTAATTGTTTATTCTATGCCTCTTTTGGCTACTGGCGCATTTTTACCTACTAAAACGGCCATAACGACGATCACTGCACTCACTAGCGTAAACCAAGTAATGGATTCATCTAGAAATATTGTGGCAAATAATATCATTAAAAATGGCTGTATATATTGCATTTGACTAACCCTCGCTATACCGCCAATGACCATTCCGCTATACCAAGCAACATAGGCGAGAAATTGACTTACGATGGCGAGATAGAGCAAGCTAACCCAAGCCTGTATTGGCGCATGTAGCATGTCAGCTGAAAAGTTAACTACAACCGGAATGATAAAAAATGGCGCTCCCATCACAATGGCCCATGCAATCACTTGCCAGCTCCCTAATTCTTTTGCCAGCTGGCCCCCTTCTGCATAGCTAAGACCAAGTATAATAACTGCTGCAAGTAACGCTAAATCGGCAAATTGTAATTGACCAAATCCTAGATGAATGGCATAGACAATAACAGCAAGTGCACCAATGAAACTCGACAGCCAAAATTTAAACGATGGCTTTTCACCTGCCCTATACATGGCGAATCCCGCTGTTGCTAACGGTAATAACGCTAATTCCACTGCCCCATGAGAAACAGGCAAGGACGCCATTGCCCAAGATGTAAGCAGCGGAAAAGCAAAAACGACCCCAACTGCCACAATTACTAGACTTTTAAATTGCCGACGAGTAGGCAGCTTCTCTTTTTTGACAATCAATAGAACGGCTACAAAAATAGCAGCCACAACTGTCCTTCCTAACGCTACAACAGTCGTTCCAAAATAAGCTACAGCAACACTTGTAGATGGAAGCGTTAAACTAAAGCAAATAACACCTACGAGCCCTAACAGCAAACCGAGCTTCCCTCTATTCTCCACTTGCATGCAGCTTCTCCCCTTCCATCATTTGTACCAGCTTCTGGTATAATCAAATATTAACGGGTACACTTATTCGAAAGAAATAGCTTTTTTATCTATCTGTCCTGGTACAGTTGAAGGAGGATGAAATGATGGATTCCAAATACATGCAAATTATAGAGGACGTGAAAGAGCAATTAGCAACAGGCGTACTATACGCAGGTTGTAAGCTTCCTTCGGTACGACAATTATCTGAGCAATTTTCGTGTAGTAAAAATACAATTATTCGAGCTTATTCCCAATTGGAACAAGAACATGTTATTTATGCAATTCCTAAAAGTGGTTACTATGTAGTGAATGAATTTCAGCACAACAAGCATGCGCATGAAATGATTGATTTTTATTCTGCTGGTCCAGATAGTGACGCATTGCCCTATGTTGACTTTCAACATTGTATGAATCAAGCGATTGAACAATATAAAGAGGAACTGTTCACCTACACCGATCAGCAAGGTCTCTATTCTTTACGTGTACAACTCGCTACATATTTGCAAAATTTACAAGTTTTCACCCAACCCGATAGATTAGTCGTCGTTTCAGGCTCACAACAAGCTCTTAACTTGCTCGTTACAATGCCTTTTCTAAATGGTAGAAGCAATATTTTAATCGAACAACCGAGTTATTTTGGGATCATTGAATCTATTCTTTTGCATCAAGTAACAACGTACGGTATTGAATTAACGATGGATGGCATTGACCTTGAGCGATTGGAATATATTTTCCGCAATCATGACATTAAATTTTTTTATGTTATCCCAAGATTTCATAATCCTCTTGGTCATAGTTATACGAATAGTGAGAAGAAAAAAATTGTGGAGTTAGCAGAGAAATATGATGTCTATATAGTGGAAGATGATTTTTTAGGCGATCTTGATCCAAATGCAAAAGCAGATCCTCTATTTTCTTTTGCCCCTTCTGGAAGAGTCATTTATATTAAAAGCTTTTCGAAAATCTTTCTTCCTGGGTTAAGAATTGCCACTGTCGTGTTACCCCATCAAATGGTTGATCGTTTTTTACGTTATAAATTTAGTGCAGATTTTAATAGTGCTGCTTTATCTCAAGGCGCATTAGAAATTTATTTAAAAAATGGCATGTTCGATAACCATCTTAAAAAAATTAAAGCGCTCTATTTTAAAAAAATGCAAATCCTGCAAGAGGCATGTGAATTACTATTGCCTGCTAATACTACATTTTCTAAGCCTACTTCAGGCTTTTACTTATCCATCTTTTTACCTAACAATATAACGGCCAAGCAAATAGTGCATATGCTAAACGAGCAACATGTGTATGTTGATGATGCCTCGAGAATGTTTTTACCAGAATATAAAAAAGACAATATTTTGCGTTTATGTATTTCGCAAGTAAATGAAAGCCAAATTAAACCGGGCATTGAACGTTTGGCTCACTGTATCAATCTCATTAACAGTAGAAAGCATCACCAACCACCGAAAACTTTTTCACACTTCCAAAATGGCTAAAGTCGCCGCTTAAAAAGTGTTAGATTGACTGTTATCAATCTAACACTTTTTTGCTGTGCGGTAGTTTCCAAGAGTTATCGGCGATTGGTGGACTTCTATCGGCGATTTCCTCCAGTTTACCAGCGATTCTCGGACTTCTATCGGCGATTTCCTCCAGTTTACCAGCGATTCTCGGACTTCTATCGGCGATTTCCTCCAGTTTCCGTTAATTTGAACATGCTCTCACCAATAAAATAATGACGATAATAATAACAAACGAACCGATATTGATTAAACACCCACTGCTTGGCGCACCTGTGCGTGCTTGAGCTTCTGCGCTATTTAATGCTCCCCCAGGATTATATTTTTGCTCTTTTGCTTTTAAATTTTCTCTTTCTCTCTCTGACATTAAAGCCCCCCTTTAACTTAAAACACCTCTTGCATGATGATTTGCTCATAATACGCTTCAACCTTGTCTCGATTTCTGCGATTTCGTATATTGAATAACATACAACTCGTACATGTCGTTATTTCTGTTTGTAAAGTATCAATATAAATAGTTAATGGCTCGTCGTCGTAATGCGCTGTTATTGCATCATGTAAAATTTCTTCTAACACAGCAGACGAATATTTTGGTATTAACAAAGTGTATAATATGTCATCACATTTCACTTCTTTTCTCCAAGTCGTTTCTTGCCTTGCTTCATCAAAGCCGCACTCATCACATACCATTCATCTCACGATCCCCTCACCCTAACTGGTATAAATGCGGTTTTAAATTGCACTTAAATATAAATCTAATGAAGCCTCTACTTCTTTTGCGACTAGCTCGACAAAATCCTGATAGTCTTCAGTCGTATGGGCCTTATCTAAAGCATTATAGTAGGCTAAACGATTTTCTACACGAATAATAATTGGTGGGTAGCCTGATTTCATTAACTCTAAATTTAATAAAAGTCTTGAAGTACGTCCGTTACCATCAATAAATGGATGAATCCCTACAAAAATTACATGTAGCATTGCACCCCGTACAATCGGATGTAAATGTTGAGCTCTTCCATCATACCAAGCCATTAAAGTATCCATTTGCTCTTGAATTTTAAATGGTGGTGGAGGCGTATGAACTGCACCCGAAATAAATACTTGCTGATCTCGATACACACCCGCATAATCATCATCAATCCCTTTTAAAACAAGACGATGCAAATTTTTTATTTGCCATTCTGAAAAAGGCTCTTCCTTTTGTACAACATCTTCAACATAAGAAATAGCATCTCGGTGGTTAATAACCTCTAAATGCTCTCGCATCGTTTTACCACCAACTGTAATCCCTTCAAGAACCACTTTAGTTTCATTAATTGTTAAGGTGTTACCTTCAATGGCATTTGAGTTATATGTCCATTCTAAAAATAGCTTCTCTCGTAAACTTTGCACTGTATATTTTGGTAAAGGGCGCTTGGCATCTAATTGAGCCTTTTTCTTATCAATTATTTCAAACATACTATCACTCCCTCTAAAAATTCTTTTGGATATTATAGCTTTTAAAATAAGCAACTGTATATTGATGCGGTTCTTTATCTGCACTCATAATTTCAATTCCTCGATCATCATACACATGGAAGATACACTTTGTTCGTTGGTTAACGATAAAAACGTCTGGTGCATACATACTATTATTTCGTTTTAATCGTGGACGGAGCTTTAGAAAATCTTTATTCGCGAGTGCCTTTAGTAGCTGACGCAATTTAATTTGCGAAACTTTACATGACCAAACCATTTGCTGAACTGCGACAATTTCTTCATCAAATAACCATTCAAAGTTCGTTAATTGCAATTGATATTTTCCCATAGAATCTTTCATGAATCGTTTGAGAATATTGGGGTAGGTCGTTTTATTTTTAACAATAGGATAGCTATTTACAACAATAAAAACCTCGTCCTCACTTTCAAATAAAAACGACTGTACTTTCTGAAGGAATTGATACGTAACTTCAATCGTATGATTACATGGTGATTCTATATGTAAAGAGTAAGCCCAATTATGATAAAAATCCGGTACTAAATTTTGCCCTTCATAATAAGTATCCATGAACTGCCGAAATTTCATACAGTATTGAACCTCCTACCATACTATTTGTTCCTCATTATATAATAAAAACCAACTAAAACGTATTTGTTCTAGCTGGACTTGTAAAAACCACACTTACTTATGGTACGGTTCAACTTATATAATACCAAATATTACATTTCCCCAATATTTATAAACATAATATATAAATAAAATATTCTATTGACATCCGCACGTATTAAATATATATTTTAAATGATAGTGATAATCATTATCATTTAAAATATATTTAGTAGGAGTGTTATTTAAACATGAATCACAAGCGTTACTTTTCATTATTTACAATGTTCATAATAGCTGTACTTTCCTTTGCTTTAGCTGGATGTGCAGATCAAGAGTCTGGCTCAGCATCTACAGATTCCAAAGATGCAACAGCAAAAACAGATAGTCAGTCGTCCGAAACACAGTATCCAATTGCCATTAAGCATGCATTTGGAGAAACGATTATAGAAAAAAAACCAGAGCGCGTAGCAACAATCGCATGGGCAAACCACGATGTCGCTTTAGCTCTTGGTGTTGTACCAGTGGGCTTCTCGGCAGCAAACTATGGTGTCCAAGATGATAGCGGCATGCTGCCATGGACAGCGGCTAAATTAAAAGAATTAGGAGAAGAAAATCCAAATATTTATCAAGATACAGATGGTTTAGATTTTGAAGCGATTGCTGACTCCAATCCAGATGTTATTTTAGCTGCCTATTCAGGTATTACACAGGAAGACTACGATACTTTAAGTCAAATTGCGCCAGTGGTGGCCTATCCAAAAATCCCATGGGTCATTTCATGGCGTGACCAAATTTTATACAACGCAAAAGGGATGGGCATGGAACAAGAAGGAAAGCAATTAATTGCGGATACGGAGAAATTAATTGCTGACAAGGCAAGTAGTTTCCCAGAATTAAAAGGTAAAAAAGCTGCATTTGCTTCGTTCAGTGCAAACGATTTATCTAAGTTTTATATTTATACGCCAGCAGATCCTCGCGGAGAGTTTTTAGAGGAATTAGGGATGGACTATCCACAAAGCGTTAAAGATCAAATTGCTGATAAATCTAGCTTCTATATTGAATTAAGTGCTGAAAATGCAGATGCTTTAAAGGATGCCGAAATCTTTATCACTTATGGGGATGACAACACTTTAGCTGCATTACAAGCTGACCCTATTTTAGGAAAAGTGCCAGCAATCCAAAATGGTTCAGTCGTCGTAATTACTGATAATACGCCATTGGCCGCCGCAGGTAACCCAAACCCATTATCCATTCAATACACAATTGACGAGTACTTATCATTAATCTCTGATGTTGCGAAAAAGCTGAAATAACATGATGCATACATCCGCTTCAGAAAATAAGCAAATTTTGATGCCACGTAACTTGAGCAAGCTCCTTATTGTGCTTTTCATATTGCTATGCCTTAGTGTCGTTGCATCGCTTGTATTTGGTTCTCGGATGATTACTTGGAGTCAACTTCTGGATGGTCTATTTCATTCGGAAGTTGCTTCTCATGAGGCAAATGTTGTTCGACAAAGAATTGTGCGAACGATTTTTTGCTTTATGTGTGGTGCAGCTTTAGGCGTTTCCGGCGCATTAATGCAATCTGTAACGCGCAATCCTATAGCGGACCCTAGTATTTTAGGTGTCAATACGGGTGCGTCTTTATTTGTTGTTTGCGGAATTGCCTTTTTACATATTAGTTCTGCAAATCAATATATTTGGATGGCTATAACAGGGGCTATCATTACTGCTATTTTCGTCTTTACTGTCGGTTCGCTTGGTAGTGGTGGCGCAACACCGATAAAGCTCGTCTTGGCAGGTGCGGCAACGAGTGCAATATTATCATCACTTGTAGTGGCTGTAATGATACCGCGCACGAAAGTGATGGATCAATTTCGTTTTTGGCAAGTTGGCAGTGTAGGTTCAGGAAGCTGGGATACGATCACACTATTTATTCCGTTTTTAGCGGTGGGACTGTGTATCGCGATTTTCTCTGCGCCAGCATTAAATGCGCTTGCACTAGGAGATGAAGTAGCGACTGGTTTAGGTGTAAAAACGGGGACGATACGACTTATCGCTTCATTTGGTGGCGTATTATTATGCGGTGCGGCAACAGCATTAGCTGGACCAATTGGCTTTATCGGATTGTTAGCGACTCATTTAATTCGCTTACTAATCGGGCTTGACGTCCGCTTTGTTATTCCCCTTTCGGCATTCGCCGGAGCTATTATTTTAACGATTGCTGATGTGTGCGGCAGGCTATTAGGAAGCCCAAGTGAACTGGAAGTAGGTATTGTTACAGCCTTTATCGGCGCACCCCTTTTAATTTTAATTACAATGAAAGCGAAAATGCGTGCACTATGATGAATGAAACAATGATGGCGATTTATCGCTCAAGAATGAAACGCAAACGTCGTTACTTCCTCATGACATGTTTGCTAACAGTTTTGGCGCTTGGACTTATGGCTTTGATGCTTATGCTTGGCAATACCATTTATCCAGTAAAAGATGTAATTAGTGTCGTCTTAGGTAAAAATGTCAAAGGTGCTTCCTTTGCAGTAGGAACGATCAGATTACCCCGCATGATTGTTGGCCTATTTTCAGGCTTTGCATTCGGTGTTGGCGGCTACATTTTCCAAACGATGCTGCGAAACCCATTAGCCAATCCTAATGTCATTGGTATAACAGCTGGTTCTAGTGCTGCTGCTGTTTTTTGCATTATTGTATTGCATGCGAGTAATGCCTTTGTATCGCTTGCCTCTGTCGTGGGAGGACTGTTAACCGCTATTGTGATTTTTATATTGTCAAAAGGTAGTTCGTTTTCCATCGGTCGATTAATTTTAATTGGTATCGGTATTCAAGCGATGTTAAATGCTTTTATTTCTTATTTAATGGTCATTGGCAATACGTATGACCTCCCTTCTGCTATGCGTTGGTTAAGTGGTAGTTTGAATGGTGCGAAAATGGAAAACCTTTATCCTTTGATTGTGACCGTTTGTATTTGTACACCGATTGTCCTTTTTTTGGCTAATCGATTAGAAATATTAGAGCTCGGTGAGCAAGCAGCGACATCACTCGGCGTTGCTACGAATAAAACGAGATTATTATTGTTGCTTAGTTCGGTATTGATGATTGCTATGGCTACTGCAGCTACTGGTCCCATTGCCTTTGTCGCCTTTTTAGCAGGTCCGATTGCAAAAAAATTGGTTGGTGTAGGCTTTTCAACTATCGTGCCTGCAGGCTTGATTGGCGTTATTTTAGTATTAGCCGCAGATATAATAGGTCAGTTTGCATTTGAAACCCGATATCCTGTTGGCGTCATTACGGGGATTATCGGTGCACCGTATTTAATTTATTTATTAATCCGTATCAATCGAAAAGGAGATTTATAATATGAAGCCAACACATACATTTCGAGCAGAACACATTACGGCTGGTTACGACAATAAAACGATTTTACAAGACGTTAGTGTAACGGTTCCTAGCAATAAAATCAGTATTATTATTGGTGCGAATGGCTGTGGGAAATCTACGTTGTTGAAGACGATGGCTCGACTCATTAAGCCGACTGCAGGGCAAGTGATGTTAGATGGACAATCCATTCAAAAATTGCCAGGAAAGCAACTTGCTAAAGTGCTAGGCTTATTACCACAATCACCTATCGTGCCCGAGGGTATTACGGTTGCGGATTTAGTTGGTAGAGGTAGATTTCCACATCATCGCTTTTTAAAAGGGTGGTCAAAAAAAGATTATGCTGCGGTCGCAGAAGCGATGGACATGATGAATATTACGGAGTTTGCTGATCGTCATATTGATGAACTATCCGGTGGTCAAAGACAGCGTGTATGGATTGCCATGGCATTAGCGCAACAGACCGATATTTTGTTTTTGGACGAGCCAACAACATTTTTAGATATAACATACCAAGTTGAAATTTTAGATTTACTGACAGATTTAAATCGTAAATATGGTACAACGATTGTCATGGTATTGCACGATATTAACTTATCCGCACGTTATGCCGATTATATTTTTGCCCTACATAAAGGCAAACTCGTAGCAGAAGGTGCGCCATCTGACATTATTACAAATTCTTTAATTAAAGATATATTTGCACTCGACTGTATGGTTATCGAAGACCCTGTTTCGACTTCACCATCAGTCGTGCCGATTGGACGGCATCATAACAAGTTGGACGCCATGACAGTCAATGGGACTGGGCAGCCAGTACATTTAACAGAATCCGTGATTTAACATACCGATGAATGCCCAAATAAAATGCCACCTCCTAATCTAAGTTAATAGATTAAGGAGGTGGCAAAAAACGTTACCCATGCATCGGGTCATTTTTATGCTTTGGCCCAATCATGTTAAATAAAATATTTAAAATAATCGCTGTCACAGAACCACAGACGATACCATTTGAAGTTAAAATCGCAATTCCTGGTGGTAGTGATGCGAAAATATCTGGAACAACCGATACACCGACACCAAGGCCGACTGCAATCGCTGCAATCATCGCGTTTTCTGCTGATTCATTCATAACTGGTACAAGCATCCCCATACCTTGCGTAATCACCATACCGAACATCGCTAACATTGCCGCACCCAATACTGGTGTTGGAATGATCGTTGTTAACGCTGCGATTTTTGGTAAGAAACCAAGAGCTACAAGGAAGGCACCTGTTAGGTAAATGACTTTGCGATCTTTGACGCCAGACATACGCGTAAGTCCTACGTTTTGAGAAAATGTTGTATATGGGAAGGCATTGAAAATACCTCCGATAACAGAAGCAAGACCTTCAGAACGATAACCACGTGCTAAATCTTTTGAATCTAGTTTTTTATTACAAATATCGCTCAGGGCAAAATAAACACCCGAAGATTCTACTAAAGAAACCATTGCTACAAGCGTCATTGTCAAAATCGCTGACGCATCAAATGTCGGTACACCAAAATAGAATGGTTGCACCATATGGAAAGCACCCGCTTCTGACACAGGCGTAAAGTCTACTTTCCCCATAAATGCGCCTAATACAGTTCCTGCAACTAAACCGATTAAAATGGAAATGGCACGAGCAAAGCCTGTTGTAAAACGATAGACAACTAAAATAATAACTAACGTAATAAACGCTAAAGCAACATTCGAGCCTGATGCAAAATCCGCAGCACCTTGTCCACCCGCCATATTGTTCAATGCTACTGGTAATAATGAAATACCAATAATCGATACAACCGAACCGGTTACAACCGGTGGGAAAAATTTCACAAGCTTACCGAAGAAGCCTGCGATGACCATAACAATTAGCCCTGATGCAATAATTGAGCCATAAATATCTGTAATCCCTTGTTCAGGGTTTGTCCCAATTAAAATAATTGGGCTAACCGCTGTAAAAGTACAACCTAGAACTACCGGTAAACCGATACCGATAAATCTGCCTGAATACACTTGCAGTAATGTAGCGATCCCACACATCATAATGTCAATCGCTACTAAATAAGTCATTTGCTTTGAATCAAAACCTAGAGCATCTCCGATAATAAGTGGTACTAAAATAGCACCTGCATACATCGCAAGTAAATGTTGAATTGCTAGCGTTGTTGACTTAAAGGCATTCATTATGCACGATCCTCCGTGGCAAACGTTACTTCACCATCTTCTAAAGAATCCACAATTGCTAATGATTCTACGCGCACACCTTGTTCACGTAATAGTTTTCCGCCATCTTGGAAGCCTTTTTCAATGACGATACCAACACCAACAACAGTTGCCCCTGCTTGTGCTGCAATATCAAGTAAGCCTTTTACAGCTTCACCATTTGCTAAGAAATCGTCGACAATTAAAATGCTGTCATCTTTATTTAAGAAATTACAAGATACTGAAATTTCATTTGTTTCATTTTTTGTGAAAGAATGTACTTTTGAAGAATATAGATTATCTGATAATGTTAAAGATTTGCGTTTACGTGCAAATACGACTGGTGCACCAATTTCAAGTCCTAAAAAGACAGATGGTGCAATACCTGAAGACTCGATCGTTAATACTTTCGTAATCACATCATCAGAGAAGCGATTTGCAAATTCATGCCCAATCTCTTTCATAAGTTGTGGATCAATTTGGTGGTTTAAAAAAGAGTCAACTTTTAATACAGAAGAAGATAAAACTTTACCTTCCTGCTTAATTTTGTCGTGTAATAACTTCATTGCTGTTTTTCCTTCTTTCTTAATAATAATAAAAAAAGCGCTAAATACATTGATTCCATTCATCTACGAGTGGAGCAAGGCATTCAGCGCAAAAACGTCGAAACTAATAGAAAAAACATACTTAGTATGATATTTCTAAAACAATGCTACCCATAGTCGATTCATTTACGGTAAATCGGTAGAAACTTACGAGCCATATTCTCGCTATTATATGAGTGAAATAGTATTAAGCTAATAGTTCTCTTCATTCGGTAGAAGGTTAAATCTACCGTTGAAAAAAGTTTAAATTTTCGGAATTTAATGGTATTTACGTGCTATTTTGACGTAAACGTTCGTGTTTTACAATTTATGTTCTGATTATATCAGACTATTTTCGAGCTTGCTAGTCATTATTTTGATAAATGGAAAGGTACTGTCATAATGACGACATTTTTGTGAAATAACAGCGATGTTCGAATTAATAGACTCGATTGATTGTGTAGCATATGATGCCACCCTTTTTTCGGTAAAAATTGCGGAATCACTACTGTTACTTGATAACCCATTTTCGCATATTGGTGTTCTACTTTATCGATAAATTTTTTCAAAGGATGCGTAATACTACGATATGGCGAATAATAAGTCACAAGCCGTACATCTGGTTGCCATGCTTTCCATTTTTCTTCAAAGGCTTTTGCATCCGCTTGATCGAATGCCACATAAAAAGCAACAATTTTTTCTACATGCAAGGACTTCGCGTAATGCAGTGAATTTTCTACTACTTTCGTAATACCCGCTACTGGCACGATAAAGACATTGCCATCAACGTTCGGTAATGTTTCTCCACTTAGTCGAAGTTGCTCCCCAACAGCATTGTAATGATGCTTAATGCGATGAAACATCCAAATAATAAGCGGTAAAAAGATAAATACCGGCCATACTTGCGGAAGTTTCGTAACGAAAAACATCATCGCTACGACAAAAGAAATCGCAGCCCCGATTGTATTAATAACAAATTTCATAACCCAACCAGTAGGCTTTTCACGCCACCATTTTCGCATCATACCAGATTGCGCCAATGTAAATGGTATAAACACTCCGACTGCATAAAGCGGAATTAAATGCTCTGTTGTGCCGTCAAACAAAATAATAAGGACGATTGCTGCTAAGCCAAGCATCATAATGCCATTTGAGTAGCCGAGACGGTCGCCGCGAATTTGAAATATTCTCGGAATAAAACCGTCTTTCGATAAATTGACTGCCAATAAAGGAAAGGCTGAATAACCTGTATTCGCTGCAAGCACTAAAATCATGGCTGTCGTTCCTTGCACAATATAATAAAAGATATTACGTCCTACACTTGCTTCGGCAATTTGCGAAACAACCGTAGCTTGTGCATTTGGTGCCACTCCGTAAAAATAAGCTAAGCCTACAATACCAATAAACAGCACTGCTAAAATACTCCCCATAGCTAAGAGTGTTTTTGCTGCATTGACCGGTGCTGGGCTTTTAAAATTCGGGATTGCATTGGATATTGCTTCAACACCCGTTAATGCCGAGCTTCCTGAAGCAAATGCTTTTAATAATAAAAACAAACTAATGCCTGCAACTGGTGTGCCGATTTTAGGATGTAAATCAGCTGGCACTTGCCCTGTTGCTACGTTATACATTCCAACTCCAATAAGCACTAACATGACAGCGACAAATAAATAAACTGGGTACGCTAATATAGATGCTGATTCCGTAACCCCACGTAAATTTAATATCGTTAAGCAAATAACAAAAAACACGGCAATCGGAACGTTATAAGCATGCAAACTTGGAAATGCCGATGTAATCGCATCTGTCCCGGCTGAAACACTTACTGCAACTGTTAAAATATAATCAACGAGTAATGAACCACCCGCTACAAGACCAGCATTGACCCCTAAATTTTCTCGCGATACTACATATGCCCCACCACCATGTGGATAAGCGAAAATAACTTGGCGATACGATAAAGTGAGTGCAATAAGTAGCACTACTACCCCTGCCGCAATCGGTAACGAATACCAAAAGGCAACCGTACTGACAGTCATCAGCACAATTAAAATTTGCTCTGGACCGTATGCAACTGATGACAGTGCATCAGATGAAAGTATGGCGAGCGCCTTTGTTTTACTAAGTTTTTGTTCCCCTAATGCATCGGATCTCAATGGTTTACCGATAACATAACGTTTGAATGATGATCTCATCCTTAACACCTTCTAGTTTCATAGAGTGTGTTTCATTTTTCTAAATCGATTACACCTTGGCATAATCGGTCTCTTTCTATCTACTGGGGCATTTATCGTATCGGATGACAGCAAAAAACGTCTACAAGTCATCACTAAATACGACTTGTAGACGTCCTAACGTCTGACAAGCTCCAACTTTTCTGCTCTTAACGCTTACGAGGTTAGCTGTCGGATTCGGGCCTGAGTAGCCCTACTCTTGAAAAAGAGATTCACCCCAAGAATTGTTTACACAATCCATCAAAATTGGGTCCCCCGCGTTTAGTTGCTTCAGCGATTTAGAAATTTGAAACTTTTATAATGATGTCATATTACGCCTGTAAATAAAAAAAGTAAAGAAGATATTGCCCATTTTTTCGTAAATTTTTTTAAGTCTTAAAGACAAGCGTTCAGCGGTTGTCTTGTGGCGGTTCGGCGTACTTTCGTGGCTATTCTGCATGCTTTTGTGGCGGTTCGGTATGCTTTTGTGGCGATTCTGTTCACTTTCGTGGCGATTTCCACCCGTTTCGTGGCGATTCAGCGGCCAGCCTACCTTTTACCAGCATTTTTTATAATTTACAAAAAAATAATGAGCAAACTTCTTCACATTTTTCAGTTCTAGCTATAGAATAGTAGTAATATTATTTTCCCATAGGAAACTTTATTTCATTTACGATACTTTTTGAAACGAGGGAACAAGATGGCCTATAAACAAATTACAAAACCCGCAGCCCAAGCTGTTTTAGATGGAGACATCAAAGGTTGGCGGCGCATTTTACCCTTTTTAGGTCCGGCATTTATTGCAGCAGTTGCCTATATTGATCCCGGCAATTTCGCTACAAATATAACAGCTGGCTCGCAATATGGATATTTACTTCTTTGGGTTATTGCCTTTTCCAATTTAATGGCGGTACTCATTCAATCTTTATCAGCAAAACTTGGCATTGCAACGGGAAAAAATTTGCCAGAAATAGCAAGGGAGAACTTTTCTAAAAAAACTTCAATATTTTTATGGATTCAGGCTGAACTAGTGATTATTGCAACCGATCTTGCAGAATTTATCGGTGCTGCCCTCGGTCTATACTTATTATTTGATATTCCGATGCTACCAGCAGCACTGATTACAGCTATTGGCTCATTTGCAATTTTAGAGCTACAACGCAGAGGTTTTAGAGCGTTTGAGGCAGGTATTTCAGGTATGGTGCTCATTGTTGTGCTAGCGTTTGCGTTCCAAACATTTTTAGCGCAGCCAAATTGGGGCGAAGTGACATTAGGAATGTTGACTCCTCAATTTGATGGTGTTGACTCACTGTTACTGGCAACAGGTATTTTAGGGGCTACGGTTATGCCACATGCTATCTATTTACATTCTTCCTTAACACAAAATCGAGTAGTGGGCCGTAATGACAACGAAAAACGACGCATTTTCCGCTTTGAGTTTATCGATATTGTCATAGCCATGATTATTGCCGGTGCGATTAATATGAGTATGCTAATCATTGCAGCAGCAGTATTCCATACGCAAGGCATAGTAGTTGAGGATTTAGATATCGCTTATAACGGCTTACGCGAAGCTCTAGGACCTATGGCGGCTGTATCTTTCGGGCTGGGACTTCTAATTGCAGGGCTTGCAAGCTCTTCTGTCGGAACATTGGCAGGCGATGTTGTGATGCAAGGCTTTATTCAACGAAAAATCCCTTTATATTTACGTCGAGCGATTACAATGATTCCACCGTTGGCGATTATTGCAGCGGGTGTCAATGCAACGTATGCGCTTGTTTTAAGTCAAGTCATTCTGTCATTCGGTATTGCTTTTGCGCTTATTCCGCTTGTCATGTTTACAAGTAAAAAGGACATTATGGGTAGCCTAGTCAATCACCGAATTACAACCGTTCTAGGATGGTTTGTCGTTGTAATCGTCGTTACGTTAAATATCTACTTATTATGGGAAACGTTATTTGCTTAAAAATATGGCTGGACCATAACGTTAATATAACGGAGAAATTAGCTATTTTAAAATTTCAATAGGTAACACTAGTTGATGGTAGCGGAGGCGGTGACTCCTGCGGGAACAGCACACGATGTAAGACGCAACAAACCGCGCGGTAGCGAGGGTTGCGGCTTACGGTGTGCCCGCGGAAAGCACCGCCGTAGCGAACATCAACGGCATAACAAAAAAGTGTTAGATTGATTGCAGTCAATCTAACACTTTTTCTCTTTTGTCTCAGCTTCAGTTTTTTAAGAAAGCGCCTTTAACCCTACAACTCCAATGATGATGCAGCAGACACTCGCTAAGCGGCCTTTACTTTTGGACTCTCCAAAAAACACCATGTTGATTAACACTGCTCCCGCCGTACCAATGCCTATCCACACTGCGTAGGCTGTGCTTGTTTGTAAAAATTCAAACGATTTATATAAAAAGCTAAGTGACGCAGCAAACCCACCTACATAGAGCAACATGCTAATAAATCCTTTTTTGGTGCTGTACTTTTTTAAACCAATAACCGATACAAGTTCACTCGAAGCAGCTAATAAAACAAAAAGCCATCCCATTTAAATCACCTCTTTTGCACGTTTGTGCTCTTCCACGCTATCAGCAACTTTTAAGCCAATTACACCTACAATTAAAATAAAAATAAAGAGCAGTTTACCGATGCTGACTACTTGATTAAATAATAAAATATCCATTAACGTTGTCCCCATCGTGCCAATTGCTGCAAATATCGCATACACTGTTCCGGTTGGTAATTTTTCGCATGCTTTTGATAAAAAATGCAAATCTAAGCCAATAAAAATAACGATTAATAGCCAGTGCCACCAATCAGAAGCCACATTAAAGCCATAAATCCATATTAATTCAAAAAAACTCGTTAACCCTACATACAACCAAGCTCTTCCCATAAAACCCCTCCGTCCATAATGACTGAACTTCATTCATTTTTAGTGCAAAAAGAAATCACTTCAATACTATAGTAAAAATCCACTTCCGTATTTGAAGTTATGTACTACGTGCATTGCGCACTGTATAAAGGAACCTCACATTTTTAAGCGATTTCACACTGCACCTATATATCAAAAAAATACTATATAGCGCTCCTTATTTTGCAACAGCATTGTTTAAGATTAATGCATTGCAAATGAATTCCAATAAATCTTTTTTATCCTCATCGACCAGCATTTCTTCTTTTGAATCAAATAAGTAAGCTCGTTCTGCAGCAGCCTCAATTAACCCAAATACCATCTTTGCCGTTGAATAAGAATCAATGGCTATTAAAATTTCACCTTTCGTCTTCGCGGCGTCTAGTTCTTTTTTTAACCAATTGTAGTAAGGTGTATACGCATTTACCCAGTCTTTCAAATAATCCGAAGCCGACAATCCAGCATAAATGATTGCTACAAGTTCCTTATGCTCTTTCGTCATCATAAATATTGTATCGATTAATTGTTTAAATTTCTCAATTAGTGGTGCTTGATCATCTACATTTTTTTGTATCGCTTCAAAAATATTATCAACCATTACTTTGGCAATGGCAGGCATGAGTGACATTTTTGAAGGAAAGTATAAATAAAAAGTTCCTTGTGCTATGCCAGCCCTTTTTACAATATCAGCTATTTTGATTTTGTCGATGCCTTGTTCTTTAAATAGTTGAATAGCAGAGGTTACGATGCGTTTTTCCTTATCCATTATGCGCCCCCCTATAAAATCTTGAATTTTTAAAAATTGTAATCGAAACAAAAATAGAATTCAACTACTTCTTTTTTTAAAAATACAATTTCCTATTAATGCATCTTTAAATTTAATTAACTTTTCCTAATTTAAAAAAAATTTAGTTTGACAAATGAACCATATTCATTTAAATTTTATCCCAAGGAAGATGACTGAAATTCATTTTAAGAAAAATCTCCCTTAAGTAGTATTTTTATGACTTTAAGTACCGATTTTCTCCCCAATTTCGGGTGATTCCGAGGAGCAAATAGGTAAATAGGTATTATTTTTTTAACAAAGGGGCGGAATAATGATGAAAACAGGTTATATTTTTGACGAAAGTTATTTCTGGCATGATAACGGTAGTGGAACTTTATATTTACCTTCAGGTGGTTATTTAGAAACAGATGTCTTCGTTGAACATCCTTCAACAAAAAGACGTATTAATAATTTACTAAACCGCTGTGGCTTAATGAAAGCATTAGAACAAATTGAACCACGCGCTGCAACACGTGAGGAAATTGAAATGTTCCATACGAAGGAATATGTAGATAAAGTGAAACATTTGAGCGATACAACTGGTGGTGACGCTGGCGATCACGCTATTGTCGGTAGAGGATCTTATGAAATTGCTTTACTGTCAACTGGTGGCGCTTTAAAAGCTGTTGATGTTGTGATGAACGGTGAAGTCGATAATGTTTACGCATTAACTCGCCCACCTGGTCACCATGCGGAGGCTGCAAAAGGCATTGGCTTCTGTATTTTCAATAATGTAGCGATTGCTGCCAAATACGCGAAGCAACAATACAATCTAGAAAGAGTGATGGTATTAGATTGGGACGTGCACCATGGTAATGGTACAGAAAGCGCATTTTATGACACAGATGGCGTTTTATTCTTCTCCGTGCATCAGCATTTAAGCTTCCCGAATAATACAGGCTACGCTGAAAACGTTGGTGAAGCTGACGGAAAAGGCTTTAACGTCAACATCCCGCTTCCTCCAGGTACAGGAAATGCAGGCTATATTGAAGCCTTTAAATCGATTGTGGAACCAATCGTCAACGACTATAAACCAGAGCTAATTATTATTTCTGCTGGACAAGATCCAGGCATGTTCGATCCACTAGGACGTATGAATATGACGGCTGAAGGCTTTGCAGAATTAACAAAAATTATGATGAACTTAGCTAACAAACATACCGATGGAAAAATCGTCTTTTGCCATGAAGGTGGCTATAGTAATGCGTATGTTCCATTTTGTACATTACGCATTATTGAAGAATTATGCGGCGTGAAAAGTGATGTAGAAGATCCATTCCAAGATTCACAAGGCTATCCGGATTTCGTCAACGAAGTAGAACAGAAAGCCATCAATGAAGTGATAGCAATTCAATCTGCTTATTGGCCATCATTAAAAGTTACTGTTTAAAGCAAAAATACTATTATTATATTTTCAATAAAGGGAGGGTATCTATGAGCAATTCGTCAATTGAGGAAATTAGTTATGAACATATTCCTTTAGAACAGCGTAATGGCACTGCCAAGGAGTTATTTTTCACATGGTTTGCTGCAAGTACAGTTTCTACAACACTAGTAACTGGTTCACTAGCTATTGTCATAGGTTTAAATTTTTGGTGGTCATTAGTCGCTATCTTATTAGGACACGGCATTAGTGCTACAATTATGGCGCTTCATTCTGCTACTGGTCCGAAAGCGGGCTTACCACAAGTAGTGCAAAGTAGAGCACAGTTTGGCTACTTCGGTGCCATCTTGCCAATGGTCATCATTCTTATTATGTATTTAGGCTACGGCGCAACCAATACCGTGTTGGTCGGTCAGGGCGTGGAAGAAACACTTGGTCTGAATATGAATGTTACGGTTATCGTTAGTCTTATTCCAATGGTGCTTCTCGCTATTTTTGGACAAGGCTTACTGCAAAAGTCGATGAAAATCTATACGATCGGCTTTACAGCAGTATTTATTATTTTATCGATTATGATCTTAATGAATGTGTCAATGGAGCTTTTAAATGCTGGTACTTTTTCTTTCAGCCAGTTTTTATTAATGACTTCCATCTGTGTTACATGGCAAATTACATATGGTCCCTACGTATCCGACCATTCAAGATTTATTCACCCATCCCAATCGAAAAAGGTATTTACTTATAGTTACCTTGGAAGCTTTGCTAGTTCCGTGTGGTTAATGGTTTTAGGTGCTGCTATTGCTACAATGGTTGTCAATGGCAATGTAATGGCGCAAATTAAAGATATGGGCTCATTAGGTTTCATCATTGCATTATTATTATCTCTTGGTGTACTCGTGATTAACTCCTTAAATATTTATGGAGCAGGCATTATTATTTTATCGATTGCAAGTAATTTCTTAACATTTAAAACATCTGCTAGACTACGTACGATTACATCCATTGCGATTGGTGTCATTATTGCCCTTATTGCTACTTGGAGCTCTGACAATTTCATGGCGAATTTCCAATTATACTTAGGGTTTATATTATTCTTTATCATCCCATGGAGTATGATTACATTAACAGATTTTTACATTTTAAAAAGAGTCCATTATCCACCAGATGAGTTTAACAAAAAGGATGGTATTTTCGGAAAAATTAATATCCCGACAATGATTATTTATTTGTTAACGATCTTTATTCAAATTCCATTTATTAATACGGAGTTATACGTAGGTCCGATTGCCAAAATGTTAGGTGGACTGGATATTGCATGGATTATAGGTGGTGCAGTTTCTTTCCTACTGTATATTAGCTTTGCTAAATTAACGGCACCTGCCAAGCTTACTGTAGACGTCTACCCAACGTCTAATGTACCTGAGAATAATTAATAACTATAGTTCGCCAGGCTTCCCCAAAGCCTTTTTAAAGCCCCTGTATGGTATTTCCACGCAGGGGCTTTACTATGTTGTTAAATATCTACTTTTTCGATATTGCGGATTGCTAAATAAGCAACAGCTAGGCCAATAATAGCTAATGTAATTGGAATAATGATGATATCATTTAATGAAAAATTTCCTGTATTTGAAGAAACAATCAAAACAATGATAAGCGATGACAAAATTGTCGTTGGAATCGAGTATTTTTTCATGCCAAAATATAATGGAATAAGGGCCATACCTGAAGCTGCTACAGCATTCATAAGCACCGCTGGAATGCGTTGCATAATCATTGCATTCGTCAACGTATCTTGAACTAATTGGAAGTTTGTGCTGATTATAAGGAAAATGAATGTTACAAAAATATTCGAAAGTATAATAGCGCTAAATGTAAATAACACGACAATCGCAAGTTTTGCTGCTATAAATTTTTTTCGATTGATAGGATACATAAATGCAGTGATAATGGTCTTATTTTTATATTCACCAATAATAAGTTTTGCAATTAATGTCGCTGCAAAGATAATAAAAACACATCGTACAAATGAATCGATAATTGTCAAAGCTAGAGGATAGTTTTCTAAACCTGGGTCACCCTCAATTTTTGAGATTACTAAAATCATAAACATAAAACCTAATATAGCAATATTGGCGATCATTGCGGCTTTCACATACCTACCAAAATGGTATTTCTTCATTTCTAAACGCATTAAATTAAGCATGGACCTTCCCTCCATTGATCAATTTCATGAAATAATCCTCTAATGAACTCGATTTTCTAGTCATTTCTTCAATCTCAATGTCGTGCTCTATTAACGTTTTAGATAATACTTTTTGTGAAATGGACGAATCGTAAATGCGAATACAGTGCTCGTCAATACATTTGAAATTCGCAATGTTTAATTGACTATCTAATATGAAGGACGTCTTTTTGCCGTCACTGACAATTAGTTCAATATAATCTGCCTGGTTATGGCTTACTTGCTCCATCGCTACTTCAGCAATTAATTTACCGTTATTAATGACACCAATAGTATCTGCAATTTGCTCTATTTCAGCTAAAATATGGCTAGAAACAATAATGGTGATGCCATATTCTTTACTTAACATTTTAAATAATTCTCTTAACTCCCTTATACCAACCGGGTCAAGCCCATTAATAGGTTCATCTAAAATGAGTAATTCGGGTTTAGTCAGGATTGCACGTGCTATACCTAAACGTTGCTTCATCCCCAGTGAAAAGTCTCTTACTTTTTTACCCTCTACATTGATTAACTTCACTAAATCTAGAACATGACCGATTTCATTTTTATTGTAATAACCAATATACTCACAATGTAATTCGAGGTTTTCATGAGCAGTTAACTTTTCATAAAAAACTGGATATTCAATAATTGTGCCCATCCTCTTTAGCACCTCGTATGAACGTTCCGTTAATTTCTCACCGAAAATTTCAATATCCCCACTTGTCGGTTTAGCCAAATTCGTTATCATTTTCATAACGGTTGTTTTCCCTGCACCATTTGGTCCTAAAAATCCATAAATCTCTCCCTTCTTAACATGCATATTGACAGAGGAAACCACTTCATTTCCTGCATAGACTTTTGTAAGCTGATTTGTTTTTATAATATACGCCATTGCAACCATCTCCCTCATATGTGGCTTTCTTTATTATAAGAAGCAAAACTCTCTATTTTATTACTTGATTCTTACAAATTTCTTAAGAACAGAAAAAATGCCTGTAGAGTTTTAGCTTTACAGGCAGGGCTAGATTAATACATCATTCTTTTTAAAGATATAGTAAACACTGTTTTTTCATAAGGGATACTTGTCAGTTGGATTGTTCCATTCATTATTTCGACAAGTCGCTTCGTTATCGTCAAACCTAGCCCACTACCTTGAAATGATTTATTTCTGGAGTCTTCCAGCGTATACATCCTTTCAAAGACGCTATCTATATGATATTCATCAATCCCTTTTCCACAATCCCAGACATCAATATAAACATCGCTCGTATCCATCCTTACTGTTAGCCCCAGTACACGTCCTTCTGCCCCATATGCAATGGCATTCGCGATTAAATTGTTTAATACTCTATCTAATGCCTCCTCATTGCCTAGCGCATAAATCGGTGTCTCGGGTATGTGAATGTCAATTTGAAGCCCTACCGACATCACCATATCGTAAAATGATAAAATATTTTTTCGGCAAATTTCATTTACGTTTACTTTTGTTATTGGGTAGTCTGTGTCACCCGCTTCAATTTTGGCCAAATCAAAAAATGTATGGATCAGCTTTAGTACTTCCTCTGTTTTCACATGGATTCCTGAAAGCAAACGATTGCGTTCTGCATCGCTTACTGAATGCTGTAGCTGCAGCATTTCTGTGTAGCCTAACACAACTGTTAACGGGGTTTTTAAATCATGCGAAATATTCGCAAGCATCTTTTTCATTGAACTTTCTGTTTTTCGATGTTTAGCTACAATTTTGTGCGTATCCTCCAGCAATGCATTAATCGTAGTAAGTAAAGTTTGTAATTCTTGATTTGATGTAGCAACTAAAATTTTTTCGTTCGTTTGTTCGTTAATGATTGCTTGTAGTTTTGTGTGTATGTATTGCAGTGTAACGTTTTGCTCTCGTTTTCTTTTTACCTGAAAAATAATGATTGTGATGAGAATGAGAATAACAATTGTTAGAAAAAGTATCATATAGCTAGCCCTCAAATTTATAGCCAATTCCCCAAAGTGTTTTAATATATCGAGGATTGGAAGGATCATCTTCAATTTTTTCTCGTAATCTTCTTATATGCACATTAATAATATTTTCATCGCCATAGTATTCATCATTCCAAATGAGTTGATAAATTTGTTGTTTAGTAAAAACCCGATTGCGGTTTGTAATAAATAGTTTTAAAATCGCAAACTCCTTTGAAGTCAGCTTCAGCTGTTGTTGGTCTTTGTGAACTGAAAAATTAACGACATCAATTACCAAGTTACCAATTGTCATTGTCCCCTGCGCTTCTGCCATCGGACTTGAATATTGAGTAGCCCTTCTGATGGCGGCTTTTACGCGCGCTGAAAATTCCAACATGGAAAAGGGTTTAGCAATATAATCATCCGCCCCTAATCCAAGACCTAACGCTTTATCAACGTCACTATCTTTTGCTGACATGATAATAATTGGCAATGCTTCTTTTTCGCGAATCCTTTTTAACACTTCTAATCCATCTAGTTTAGGCATCATTATATCTAAAATAATTAAATCAAAGGATTTCGTTAAACAAGTTTGCACTGCTTCCTCACCATTTGAAACAGCTGTAACGTCAAAGCCTTCCATTATTAAAAACTTCTCCACCATTTCCCGTATCGCTTCATCATCTTCTACTAGTAATATACGTTTTTGCATATTTAGACACCTCTTTTATATAGCTTACCATAAGTGCCAGGCACTCAAACAATTCTCAAACAATTTATCAGACAAGTCAGACTACCGCAAGAACGCACAGAACGTAAGACGCAACAGACCGCGCGTATGCGAGGGTTGCGGCTTACGGTGTGCCCGTGGAAAGCGTCCGCCCGTAGCGGAAATCGACGGCTATAAACGAAAAGCTGCCCTACAACTAATAGGACAGCTTACATTTTTACTTTTCTACTTTTAAATCGCACTTTTCAAGTGGAATCATTTTCGTTTTATGTTTGATCTTATAGCCTAACCATAAGGCAACAAACAGCGGTATACCAATATATGAAACAAGGACGCCATACCAGTCAATTGAATCACCAGTGAAAGCTGTATAGTTTTGACCAATTACAACAATCATACATACGGTAAATGCAAATAACGGCCCGAATGGATAGAGCTTTGCTTTATACGGTAGTAACTTCGTGTCTAAGCCTTGTGCTTCATAGGCTCTTCGGAAGCGATAATGACTAAAGGCAATGCCTAGCCATGCAATGAAGCCCGACATCCCAGATGCATTGAGAAGCCACATATAAACAACACCATCTCCAAAGAATGAAGCTAAAAACGCTAGGCAACCAACTGCTAATGTTAGCAGTAATGCGTAAATCGGAATGCCACGACGGCTAAGCTTTGCGAAAATTTTAGGTGCATGACCATCTACTGCTAATTGCCATAACATACGAGATGATGCATATAAACCTGAATTACCTGCAGACAACATTGCAGTTAAAATAATGGCATTCATTAATGAAGCTGCAAAAGCAATACCTAAGCGGTCAAACACTAATGTAAATGGTGAGACTGCAATATCTTCAGATAGTAAACGCGAATCCGTAAATGGAATCAACATCCCAATCGCTGCAATCGCTAAAATATAAAATAAAATAATACGCCAAAAAACAGACTTCACAGCTTTCGGAATATTTTTACCCGGATCATCTGTTTCGCCAGCAGTGATTCCTAATAGCTCTGTCCCTTGGAACGAGAAGCCTGCTGCTAGAAATATACCGAAAGTTGCAAGGAATCCGCCATGGAATGGCCCATCACTAATAAAGAAATTCGTGAACCCTACTGGAGCTTGCCCACCTAAAATACCAAAAATCATTAATAGGCTGACGATAATGAAAACAATAACAGTGGCAACTTTTATCATTGCAAACCAATATTCACTTTCGCCATAGCTTTTTACAGATAGTAAATTGAAAGTTAGCACAATCGCAATAAATATTACTGTCCAAAGTGCTGAAGAACTGTCAGGGAACCAGTACTTCATAATTAGTGAAACTGCTGCAATTTCGGCTGCAATTGTAATTGCCCAGTTATACCAGTAGTTCCAGCCAAGGGCAAAGCCAAGCGCAGGATCTACAAATTTTGTTGCATACGTACTAAAAGACCCTGATGACGGCATGTACGCTGCCATCTCGCCCAAGCTAGTCATTAAGAAGTACACCATAATGCCGATTAATGCATAGGCAAGAAGTGCGCCGCCTGGTCCTGCCTGTGCGATAGCGCCACCACTTGCTAAAAATAGGCCTGTTCCGATAGTACCGCCCAATGATATCATTGTTATATGGCGACTTTTTAATTCTTTTTTCAACTCCGGTGCTTTGCCGAGCTGATTAACTTTTATCTCACTCACGTTAAAGCTTCCTTCCTTTTATAAGAGGCAAAAAAATGCCATCACATGAACGTTGTGATGGCTAAGTAAATCCTCTGTTTCTTTAAAATGATAGCGCAACACGTTGTCCAACGTGACAGTTCTGTTCCTTTCGGAGACAGCCCCAGCATGAGGTTTTCAAGTCCCCTCACACTTCGGCGATATTTCCTTTCAGCTAACATCGTTAATGCTTGTCATCTCCACTAACTTACTAATAAATACCGCGACCTCTACCTCAATACAAACATGAGGCATATAATTATTAAATTTATGATGTGTCCTAGTTTATCATACGACCTAAGACATTTCAATAAAACGATTAATGTTCCGTATTTTGTGAATATTCTACTATTTTTATTAATGTGTTAAAGTGTTATAGTGGCTTGAATTATAATTGTTGTATCAGGGAGGTACTTATTTTGACAACAAACGAAGAATCTACTTATCCTAGCAGAAAGATTAATTGGAAGGGCACAACGCTCTTATTAGTCATCGGTGTAATCTTTCTAGCTTCGACATTACGTATGCCATTAACGGTTGTAGGACCTATTATTTCCTTTATTCGTGAGGATCTTGGCATATCCAATGTGCTGGCAGGCTTTCTAACAACCATTCCATTGCTTGCATTTGCACTCGTGTCACCCATTGCACCAGTAGTTGCAAGAAAATTGGGTCTTGAATTGACACTATTTTTATCAACGATTTTATTAGCACTAGGAATTGTGTTGCGCTCACTTGGTACAACTTGGTTACTTGTGTTCGGTACTATGATAATTGGTGTTGCAATTTCATTTGGTAACGTCCTAATACCAGGGCTACTTAAATTGAAATTCCCTTATCACGTAGGCTTACTGATGGCATTTTTTACAATGTCTATGAATTTAACAGCAGGAATTGGCGCGGGCATTAGCTATCCAATAGCCAATGCTTCACTTGGCTGGCAAGGTGCACTTGCTATTGCGCTCGTTCTTGTTGTATTGACTATTTTGATTTGGATTCCTCAATTGAAAGCGAATAAACCCGAACCAACTGTAGCTACTACGAAAACGCGTATTCCATTATGGAAGTCACCAGTTACTTGGGCAGTTACTGGCGCAATGGGTTTACAATCATTATTATTTTATACAACTGCAGCTTGGATTCCTGAAATCTATATCGCGCAAGGAATCGCCGCTGACCGTGCGGGTTGGATGTTTTCCATCATGCAATTTTCACAAGTGCCTATGGCTTTAGTGGTACCTATTATCGCAAGTAAAATGACATCACAGCGACCTCTTGTGTTAATGTTTACAGCATTTTATTTCATAGGTTTTACAGGTGTTGTCATGGAATGGACTAGTCTTGCGGTATTATGGATGATATTACTTGGCTTAGCAGGAGGAGCTTCATTTGCTCTTGCCATGATGTTCTTTACACTTCGTACACGTACTGCATTCGAGGCAGCTGATTTATCTGGCTTTGCCCAATCATTAGGCTACTTATTTGCAGCTGTCGGTCCTATTTTATTTGGCTATTTACATGATTTATTTGGTGGCTGGAATATCGCTGGCTGGCTATTTGTTGTCGTTGCGGCTTTACTATTCTTCTGTTCGTTTAGAGCTTCTAAAAATGAATATGTAAATTAAACAAAAAGTGTTAGATTGACTGCAATCAATCTAACACTTTTTTCAATGCTGGCGTTCTCCTTCCGCTGGAGCACATCATCATCGTCTTATTGTCCTGTGATAAGGTCTACCCACGTCCCGACAGAAATGAGCACGAATTATTCATTAGTAAGCCTTACTTGAAAAATGTTTGAGTGCCTGGCACCAAATAGCTCTCTTTACCTTCAGTAAGGTGGTTTTTGATAAAAATAATTTGGCGTGTTATATACATTGTAGTAGGGCTTATGAAAGATATGTGTTGTTGCAGGCGATAATGGTGGAATCAACCAAGTCCAGTTTCCTGTTAAGTCACGACCAGCTTTATGCTCTGCTTCTTCAAACAGCTTAAATTGTTGTGCAGCGGTATGATGATCAACAATACTTACGCCATCTTCTTTAAAGGAATGAAGGACTGCAATATTTAATTCAACTAATGCACGATCACGCCAAAGAGATGCCTGCCTTGTTGTATCGAGCCCAAAAATTTCAGCTATCTTAGGTAACATATTATATCGATCATGATCAGCTAAATTGCGTGCTCCTATTTCTGTCCCCATATACCAGCCATTAAAAGGAGCCGCTTGAAAATCAATACCGGCCATTTGAAAACGCATGCTCGAAATAATGGGCACCGCATACCATTTCAGCGCTAATTCCTCTATCTGTGATTGCTCAGGATGGCGAATAGCCACCTCTAATACTTCCTCTTTGGGGATTGCAAACCATTGTGGGCTTCGTTCATCCACCTGAATAACAAGAGGTAGCACATCAAATGCTGTGCCCTCTCCGCGCCAGCCAAGTGATTCACATATTTTTGTAAATGACACCGAATGCGGATCCCCGACAATGCCTTCAGCCGTTTCATAGCCCGCATAGCGGATTAGCTGATGATTCCATACTCTCACTCTACCAGCTGCAAATACCGTTATTGTTGGACGGATTTTACCTTCATTTGTAGCATAACGAATATGATGCACTAGCTTTTCAAAAATAGCATGTTCGTCTAAAATATCACGTGCATCCTCAACATGTAACGATTGCCAAAATAATCTACCGATACATTTATTACTATTACGCCATGCCACTCGTGCACCAAAAGTAAGCTCTTCTGTTGAAGGAATATATACTCCCTCTTTTTCAACTTGCTGTAATCTATTTGTTAACCATTGTTCAGATTTATTTAGTTCCATTTGATAAAGTGCTAAAAAACGTCGTATCTCTTGTAAATTCATGTCGTTTTCCTCCATCTATCTTCATATTAGATGAACAAAATTAAATTCACTACGAAAAAGTCCGTCAGAAAACATACATATTTTATATATGAAATACTTTGTTCAAATTTGAACTTGATCGTCACATCATGTTCATAAAAGTACCCAATAAAAAGAAAAAAACATGTAGCAACAATATGCTACATGCTTTATTAGATGACCCCTACGGGATTCGAACCCGTGTTACCGCCGTGAAAGGGCGGTGTCTTAACCGCTTGACCAAGGGGCCATGGCTCCGAAGGCAGGACTCGAACCTGCGACAACCTGATTAACAGTCAGGTGCTACTACCAACTGAGCTACTTCGGAACAATTTTATAATGGGCCTAAATGGACTCGAACCATCGACCTCACGCTTATCAGGCGTGCGCTCTAACCAGCTGAGCTATAGGCCCTTCATGGAGCGGGTGATGAGAATCGAACTCACGACATCAGCTTGGAAGGCTGAGGTTTTACCATTAAACTACACCCGCAAAAAAGATGGGTCAGGACGGAATCGAACCGCCGACACTTAGAGCTTCAATCTAATGCTCTACCAACTGAGCTACTGACCCGAAATAAGAAAATGGAGGAGGTAGAGGGATTCGAACCCCCGCGCGGTGTTACCCGCCTGTCGGTTTTCAAGACCGATCCCTTCAGCCAGACTTGGGTATACCTCCGGAATTAAATAAATATGGTGGAGCCTAGCGGGATCGAACCGCTGACCTCCTGCGTGCAAGGCAGGCGCTCTCCCAGCTGAGCTAAGGCCCCAAATTTTAAAAGATGGTCGGAATGACAGGATTCGAACCTACGACCCCTTGGTCCCAAACCAAGTGCTCTACCAAGCTGAGCTACATTCCGTTACTGTCTATCTTATCTTTTTATGGCGCGCCCGGCAGGAGTCGAACCCACAACCTTCTGATCCGTAGTCAGACGCTCTATCCAATTGAGCTACGGGCGCTTAATATATTGAAAAAATGGTGCCGAGGGCCGGAATCGAACCGGCACGGTAGTCACCTACCGCAGGATTTTAAGTCCTGTGCGTCTGCCAGTTCCGCCACCCCGGCACATTTGGAGCGGAAGACGAGGTTCGAACTCGCGACCCCCACCTTGGCAAGGTGGTGTTCTACCACTGAACTACTTCCGCATGTGCATAAGATTATTTATCCTGGCAATTATGTAATTGAAATAAATGGTGCGGGTGAAGGGAGTCGAACCCCCACGCCTTGCGGCGCTAGATCCTAAGTCTAGTGCGTCTGCCAATTCCGCCACACCCGCAAATATGATGAGCCATGAAGGACTCGAACCTTCGACCCTCTGATTAAAAGTCAGATGCTCTACCAACTGAGCTAATGGCTCATATTATTAATAAAATGGCTGGGGTACTAGGATTCGAACCTAGGCATGACGGAATCAAAATCCGTTGCCTTACCGCTTGGCTATACCCCAATAGTTTTATATGGGGCGACTGATGGGAATCGAACCCACGAATGTCGGAACCACAATCCGATGCGTTAACCACTTCGCCACAACCGCCATATGAAATATAACAGTAGTTTAATCTAAAAAATTTGGCAGGGGCAGTAGGAATCGAACCCACACCAAAGGTTTTGGAGACCTCTATTCTACCGTTGAACTATGCCCCTAAAAGTAAAAACTGGTGGAGGGGGACGGATTCGAACCGCCGAACCCTAAGGAGCGGATTTACAGTCCGCCGCGTTTAGCCACTTCGCTACCCCTCCAAGGGCTGATGCCGGCGATAGGAGTCGAACCCACGACCTACTGATTACAAGTCAGTTGCTCTACCAACTGAGCTACACCGGCATATTAAGACGGTCCCGACCGGGATCGAACCGGCGATCTCCTGCGTGACAGGCAGGCATGTTAACCGCTACACCACGGGACCATAATTTGGTTGCGGAGACAGGATTTGAACCTGTGACCTTCGGGTTATGAGCCCGACGAGCTACCACTGCTCCACCCCGCGATAATACTTTTATAATTTATAAGATGGTGGAGGATGACGGGCTCGAACCGCCGACCCTCTGCTTGTAAGGCAGATGCTCTCCCAGCTGAGCTAATCCTCCCCATAAAAAATAAAGCGAAGCGACGTCCTACTCTCACAGGGGGAAGCCCCCAACTACCATCGGCGCTAAAGAGCTTAACTTCCGTGTTCGGTATGGGAACGGGTGTGACCTCTTTGCCATCATCACTTCACTTATTCAGTTGAAAGAACTTATTCTTTCAAAACTGGATAAACGGTTCATTGAATGTTTCAAACGTTTTTGGTTAAGTCCTCGATCGATTAGTATTCGTCAGCTCCATGTGTCACCACACTTCCACCTCGAACCTATCTACCTCATCGTCTTTGAGGGATCTTACTTACTTGCGTAATGGGAAATCTCATCTTGAGGGGGGCTTCATGCTTAGATGCTTTCAGCACTTATCCCGTCCACACATAGCTACCCAGCGATGCCTTTGGCAAGACAACTGGTACACCAGCGGTGTGTCCATCCCGGTCCTCTCGTACTAAGGACAGCTCCTCTCAAATTTCCTACGCCCACGACGGATAGGGACCGAACTGTCTCACGACGTTCTGAACCCAGCTCGCGTACCGCTTTAATGGGCGAACAGCCCAACCCTTGGGACCGACTACAGCCCCAGGATGCGATGAGCCGACATCGAGGTGCCAAACCTCCCCGTCGATGTGGACTCTTGGGGGAGATAAGCCTGTTATCCCCGGGGTAGCTTTTATCCGTTGAGCGATGGCCCTTCCATGCGGAACCACCGGATCACTAAGCCCGTCTTTCGACCCTGCTCGACTTGTAGGTCTCGCAGTCAAGCTCCCTTGTGCCTTTACACTCTACGAATGATTTCCAACCATTCTGAGGGAACCTTTGGGCGCCTCCGTTACCTTTTAGGAGGCGACCGCCCCAGTCAAACTGTCCGCCTGACACTGTCTCCTGCCCCGCTTAGGGGCATGGGTTAGAATTTCAATACAACCAGGGTAGTATCCCACCGACGCCTCCTTCGAAGCTGGCGCTCCGAGATCTCTGGCTCCTACCTATCCTGTACAAGTTGTACCAAAATTCAATATCAGGCTACAGTAAAGCTCCACGGGGTCTTTCCGTCCTGTCGCGGGTAACCTGCATCTTCACAGGTACTATAATTTCACCGAGTCTCTCGTTGAGACAGTGCCCAGATCGTTACGCCTTTCGTGCGGGTCGGAACTTACCCGACAAGGAATTTCGCTACCTTAGGACCGTTATAGTTACGGCCGCCGTTTACTGGGGCTTCAATTCGCAGCTTCGCTTGCGCTAACCACTCCTCTTAACCTTCCAGCACCGGGCAGGCGTCAGCCCCTATACGTCACCTTACGGTTTTGCAGAGACCTGTGTTTTTGCTAAACAGTCGCCTGGGCCTATTCACTGCGGCTCTCATGCGCTTGCACGCTCAAGAGCACCCCTTCTCCCGAAGTTACGGGGTCATTTTGCCGAGTTCCTTAACGAGAGTTCTCTCGCACACCTTAGGATTCTCTCCTCGACTACCTGTGTCGGTTTGCGGTACGGGCACCTCTCACCTCGATAGAGGCTTTTCTTGGCAGTGTGAAATCAGGAACTTCGTCCATACGGACTCGCCATCACAGCTCAACGTTACAGTGTGCGGATTTGCCTACACACACGCCTTACTGCTTGGACGCGCACAACCAACGGCGCGCTTACCCTATCCTACTGCGTCCCCCCATTTCTCAAACGGTGAGGAGGTGGTACAGGAATATCAACCTGTTGTCCATCGCCTACGCCTATCGGCCTCGGCTTAGGTCCCGACTAACCCTGAGCGGACGAGCCTTCCTCAGGAAACCTTAGTCATACGGTGGACGGGATTCTCACCCGTCTTTCGCTACTCATACCGGCATTCTCACTTCTAAGCGCTCCACCAGTCCTTCCGGTCTGACTTCAACGCACTTAGAACGCTCTCCTACCACTGACATCGTAGATGTCAATCCACAGCTTCGGTGAATCGTTTAGCCCCGATACATTTTCGGCGCAGCGTCACTCGACCAGTGAGCTATTACGCACTCTTTAAATGATGGCTGCTTCTAAGCCAACATCCTGGTTGTCTGTGCAACGCCACATCCTTTTCCACTTAACGATTACTTTGGGACCTTAGCTGGTGGTCTGGGCTGTTTCCCTTTTGACTACGGATCTTATCACTCGCAGTCTGACTCCCGTGTATAAATATCTGGCATTCGGAGTTTGTCTGAATTCGGTAAACCGGGATGGCCCCCTAGTCCAAACAGTGCTCTACCTCCAGTATTCTCATCACGAGGCTAGCCCTAAAGCTATTTCGGAGAGAACCAGCTATCTCCAAGTTCGATTGGAATTTCTCCGCTACCCACACCTCATCCCCGCACTTTTCAACGTGCGTGGGTTCGGGCCTCCAGTAAGTGTTACCTCACCTTCACCCTGGACATGGGTAGATCACCTGGTTTCGGGTCTACGACCACGTACTAATTCGCCCTATTCAGACTCGCTTTCGCTGCGGCTCCGCCTTCTAAAGCTTAACCTCGCACGTAATCGTAACTCGCCGGTTCATTCTACAAAAGGCACGCTATCACCCATTAACGGGCTCTAACTACTTGTAGGCACACGGTTTCAGGATCTCTTTCACTCCCCTTCCGGGGTGCTTTTCACCTTTCCCTCACGGTACTGGTTCACTATCGGTCACTAGGTAGTATTTAGCCTTGGGAGATGGTCCTCCCGGATTCCGACGGAATTTCACGTGTTCCGCCGTACTCAGGATCCACTCTGGAGGGAATAAACTTTCGACTACAGGGCTTTTACCTGCTCTGGCGGACCTTTCCAAGTCGCTTCATCTAACTCATTCCTTTGTAACTCCGTATAGAGTGTCCTACAACCCCAAGAGGCAAGCCTCTTGGTTTGGGCTCTTCCCGTTTCGCTCGCCGCTACTCAGGGAATCGATTTTTCTTTCTCTTCCTCCAGGTACTTAGATGTTTCAGTTCCCTGGGTCTGCCTTCAAGACGCTATGTATTCACGTCAAGATACTACGCGATTAAACGTAGTGGGTTCCCCCATTCGGAAATCTCCGGATCAAAGCTCACTTACAGCTCCCCGAAGCATATCGGTGTTAGTGCCGTCCTTCTTCGGCTCCTAGTGCCAAGGCATTCGCCGTGCGCCCTTAATAACTTAACCAAGTTATTAAGCCTATAAAAAACTTAAAAAATAAATGTGTTTGTTACAATTTCAATGTCGTTTTATCCAGTTTTCAAAGAACAAGTTTTGAAGAATTTCATTCGGAAGAATGAACCTTCAAAACTGAACAGCAAAAACGTAATCATTGTTTCGTTCTAAACGAAACATTCCGTTAAAATCCTTAGAAAGGAGGTGATCCAGCCGCACCTTCCGATACGGCTACCTTGTTACGACTTCACCCCAATCATCTATCCCACCTTCGGCGGCTGGCTCCAAAAGGTTACCTCACCGACTTCGGGTGTTACAAACTCTCGTGGTGTGACGGGCGGTGTGTACAAGGCCCGGGAACGTATTCACCGCGGCATGCTGATCCGCGATTACTAGCGATTCCGACTTCATGTAGGCGAGTTGCAGCCTACAATCCGAACTGAGAACGACTTTATCGGATTAGCTCCCTCTCGCGAGTTGGCAACCGTTTGTATCGTCCATTGTAGCACGTGTGTAGCCCAGGTCATAAGGGGCATGATGATTTGACGTCATCCCCACCTTCCTCCGGTTTGTCACCGGCAGTCACCTTAGAGTGCCCAACCAAATGATGGCAACTAAGATCAAGGGTTGCGCTCGTTGCGGGACTTAACCCAACATCTCACGACACGAGCTGACGACAACCATGCACCACCTGTCACCGTTGTCCCCGAAGGGAAAACCATATCTCTACAGTGGTCAACGGGATGTCAAGACCTGGTAAGGTTCTTCGCGTTGCTTCGAATTAAACCACATGCTCCACCGCTTGTGCGGGCCCCCGTCAATTCCTTTGAGTTTCAGTCTTGCGACCGTACTCCCCAGGCGGAGTGCTTAATGCGTTAGCTGCAGCACTAAGGGGCGGAAACCCCCTAACACTTAGCACTCATCGTTTACGGCGTGGACTACCAGGGTATCTAATCCTGTTTGCTCCCCACGCTTTCGCGCCTCAGTGTCAGTTACAGACCAGATAGTCGCCTTCGCCACTGGTGTTCCTCCAAATCTCTACGCATTTCACCGCTACACTTGGAATTCCACTATCCTCTTCTGCACTCAAGTCTCCCAGTTTCCAATGACCCTCCACGGTTGAGCCGTGGGCTTTCACATCAGACTTAAGAAACCACCTGCGCGCGCTTTACGCCCAATAATTCCGGACAACGCTTGCCACCTACGTATTACCGCGGCTGCTGGCACGTAGTTAGCCGTGGCTTTCTAATAAGGTACCGTCAAGGTACAGCCAGTTACTACTGTACTTGTTCTTCCCTTACAACAGAGTTTTACGAACCGAAATCCTTCTTCACTCACGCGGCGTTGCTCCATCAGGCTTTCGCCCATTGTGGAAGATTCCCTACTGCTGCCTCCCGTAGGAGTCTGGGCCGTGTCTCAGTCCCAGTGTGGCCGATCACCCTCTCAGGTCGGCTACGCATCGTCGCCTTGGTGAGCCGTTACCTCACCAACTAGCTAATGCGCCGCGGGCCCATCCTATAGCGACAGCCGAAACCGTCTTTCAGTGTTTCACCATGAAGTAAAACAGATTATTCGGTATTAGCCCCGGTTTCCCGGAGTTATCCCAAACTATAGGGTAGGTTGCCCACGTGTTACTCACCCGTCCGCCGCTAACATCAAAGGAGCAAGCTCCTTCTCTGTCCGCTCGACTTGCATGTATTAGGCACGCCGCCAGCGTTCGTCCTGAGCCAGGATCAAACTCTCCATAAAAGAAATTTGATTAGCTCAAATTGTTTTGCTGGCATCAATTTTGATGTCCAAAATTTTTGTTTCATTCACTAACGTAAGTTAGCTTCAGAAACTATATTGATTACGTTTTGCTTGTTCAGTTTTCAAGGTTCATTTTGTCACCGTTTGTTTTCAGCGACTTTTATATAATAACATTTTCGATATTCGTTGTCAACAACTTTTTTAAAAAGTTTTTTCTTCTTTCAGAAGCGACAACTTTTATATCTTACCACTTTATCATGTTGGTGTCAACACTTTTTTGTGATGTTATTATTTATATTTCAGTATTTCATGTTGTGTCGTCTTAGCGACAAGTAATAATTTATCATGTTTCAACAACCTATGCAAGTGTTTTTCTATAAAAAATATCATTTTATAATAAAAAATTTGCTAGCAAACTATTAAAGTAAGCTTATCTTAGAATAAAACTATGAAAAACTTCCTATTTAATAGTTTTTATTATTTTTATTGTTTATTACTTTTATTTACGTATGACTATATTTGAGTTTACTAGTTAATTTTAAGAATAAATCCTTCATAAATGGACTCTTATAAAATACAAATCTCATCATTTCAACACTTTACACATTTCAATTTCCTTCTACTAAAGTCAATCACAAGAGACGTACTTAACAAAAATAATTATTTTCTTTCCGCTGTAGCTTAGCTAAACCTACAGCGGAAAGCAGTAAACTTATGCAAAGAATAAATATTTTTAAAACGGAAAGAAAAATGGAACTGCAAGCATCATCACAATAAACATAACAATTTGTAGCGGTACACCAATCTTAACAAAATCCATAAATTTATAACCACCCGCTGTCATAACTAACGCATTCGTTGGTGAGGCAATCGGTGTGGCAAACGCCATACTTGCCGCAACCGCTACTCCAATCATAAAAGTTGTAGGATTCGCATTCATAGCAATCGCCGCATTCATGGCAATCGGCGCAAACAGAACTGCAGTTGCCGTATTACTAATAAATTGACCAAAAATTACGGTTAACACATAGATGCCAATCAGCACACCATAAGGGCCGTAGCTTCCGAGCGCATCAATAATGCCATTCGATAAAATAACCATGCCACCTGTTTTCTCTAAAGCTGTCGCCATTGGAAGCATCGCCGCCACGAGCACTATACTTTCAAAATTCATATTGTTATAGGCATCTTCCATATTCCGCAAACAGCCAGTTAATATCATTAATACGGCTCCTATCATGACTGAAATAACGGCTGGGAAAACCTCAAAGGCCATTAGCCCTATCATCAACAACATGATCGCACCAGCAATACCAGCCTTTCCCGTAGCTGCCGCAACACTCGCATGCTCCTTCGGCTGACCAACTACAACAACATCCTGCGTTTCTTTGGCAAGCACTAAGATTTCATCCCATGCGCCCTGTACTAAAATAGCATCCCCGAATTTCAGCTTATGTGTCACCATATCCTGCAATTTATAGCTACCTCTATAGTTAATACCAATAATGTTGAGATTGTACTTTTCACGGAATCCAAGCGAGCTGACCGTTTCATTAATAAAACTAGAGTTTGGTGTTAATAGTACTTCCGCAATGCCAAGATGTTTTGTTACTAATTCATCTGCTTCATTCTCTGTTAATTCCTGCATCACTAAGCTGTAATCTTTAGCCAAACATGCAATATTCTCTTCCTCCCCTTGTACGTAAAGCTCATCTAAAGCGTGAATAACACTTTTTGGCCCAGCCATTTCTTGATATGTCATCGGGAGTAAGTTAATACCGTCTTGTGATTTACGATGAATTTTCATCATACAGAGGGCGTATTTTGCAGGAAGCTTCAATTCCGCTAGTGATGTGCCAATAATCGGAGAGTCTTCCGGCACAAATACTTTAAACAGCCGATTGTTTAAGTCATATTGCTTAACAATTTTCTTCGGTGACAGTTTATACCCAGTCGAGGTTTGGGTTTTATTTTTATCACGCGGCAGCAATATATTGCGCACAAGGACCAAATATAAAATACCCGCAATCATACCAACGATACCAATAGGTGTCACCTCAAAAAAGCCCAGTTTCGCATAACCACGCTCGACCAATAGCTGACTAACTATTAAATTTGGCGGTGAAGCAATTAATGTCATTAAACCCGATAAACTCGCGACATAAGAAAGAGGTAGTAAAAACTTTGAAGGACTTTCCTTCATACTGATTGCAATACTAACAACAATCGGCATCATCAAGGCAACGGTTCCAGTATTACTCATAAAAGCGCCGACTGAACCAACAATAATGAGCAATAATACAAATAACTTAAGCTCACTATTCCCTGACCACTTTAATAATAGTTGTCCAGCCATTGCCGCTAGCCCGGTACGCAAAATACCCGCACCTACAACAAAAAGCCCAGCAATCATGAGCACAACCGAGTTTGAAAAGCCTGCTAAAGCCTCAGTAGGTGTTAAAATATTGGTTATAACAAATGCGAGGAGTGATACAATCGCAACAAAATCCGCACGCAATCGATTTGTCATAAATGCAATAATCGTCATTCCTAAAATAAGAAATGTTAATGTAAGTTGCACCGTAAACATTCCCTTCTAACTATAATCACAACTACATTCTATACGAAAAAAAGCATAAATAACGGATTTCTCCCTATTTATGCTTAATCTGTAATATTTAATTTGTAAATCATTCCATAATCGCAAAAGGATAGACAGCAGGGTATGTGATCTATTACAAAAGAATACTATCACGTACTACTACGCGCCCACTTTTAATAACTGTATGCGTATGGTTCATGCCATAAAAATATTGTAGTTGCTTATAATTAGCAACATCCAATAGAACGATGTCCGCTTGTTTCCCCGCTTCAAGCGTACCGATTTCATGGCCTCTGTTCAGTGCATATGCAGCATTAATTGTCGTAGCCGTTAACACTTCTTCCAATGTCATCCCCATATGCATACAAGCTAAATTCATAATAAACGGCAAACTCATTGTTGGCGATGAGCCTGGATTGAAGTCTGTTGATATTGCAACAGGTACCCCTTCATCAATCATTAGACGCCCTCTCGCAAATGGCGCACGTAAGAAGAAGGCAGTTCCAGGTAGCAACACTGCAATCGTACCAGCTTTAGCCATACTTTGAATCCCTTCATCTGAGGCTACTAACAAGTGCTCTGCTGAGATTGCGCCCACTTCAGCTGCTAACTCCGCGCCATTATAAGGCTCTATTTCATCAGCGTGGATTTTCGGCGTTAGCCCAAGTGCTTTGCCCGCCTCTAAAATACGTCTAGATTGCGCTGGAGTAAATACGCCTTTTTCACAAAACACATCATTAAATTCCGCAAGCTTTAGTTCCGCCACTTTTGGCAACATCTCACGAATGACAACATCGACAAATTCATCTTCATGCCCTTTATATTCACGTGGTACTGCATGCGCGCCCATAAAAGTACTGACAACGTCTACAGCATGTGTGTCTTGTAGCTTTTTGGCTACCTCCAATTGTTTCTTTTCCGTTTCCCAATCAAGACCATAGCCTGATTTCGCTTCAACAGTTGTCACACCATGCTTTAAAAAAACATCTAAATGCTGCATCGTTTTTTCATACAAAGCATCAAAGCTCGTTTCTCGCGTTCGCTTTGTTGTGGCATGAATACCGCCACCTGCATTCATAATGTCCATATAAGTGGAACCGTTCAGTCGCATATTAAATTCTTGCTCGCGCGTTCCTCCATGCACTAAATGGGTATGACAGTCCACTAGCCCTGGCATGACAATCTTTCCAGTAGCATCAATGACCTTTGCTACATCAACTAAGCTAGGGAACTCTTGCGCTAATTGCTCATAAGTGCCAACAGCAACGATACGTTCTCCTTCTATTAACACACTGCCTTTTTCGATTACTGCAATGTCACGCATCTGTTCCTTTATCCGAGGCCCTTGCACTGCATTTTTCAACGTAATCACTTCATTGGCATTTTTAATTAAAATGGTCACTTCGCATCATCCTTCAACATTGGCATATGAACACCCTTGTTCTTGGCAGTATGAATGGCGATTTCATAGCCTGCATCTGCATGGCGCACAATGCCCATTCCTGGATCTGAAATTAAGACGCGTGCAATCTTCTCAGCTGCTAGCGCCGAGCCATCCGCTACTAACACTTGACCGGCATGCTGTGAATAGCCCATCCCTACACCGCCACCATGATGAACACTTACCCAACTTGCTCCACCCGCCGTATTGACTAGCGCATTTAAAATCGGCCAATCCGATACAGCATCTGAACCATCTAGCATTCCTTCAGTTTCCCGATTTGGCGATGCCACAGAGCCAGAATCTAAATGATCTCGACCAAAAACAATTGGTGCAGATAACTCACCACTTGCTACCATTTCATTAACCTTCAATGCAAAGCGATGTCGATCGCCATAGCCTAACCAACAAATACGTGCAGGTAGCCCTTGCCATTTCACCATTTTTTGCGCCATATCAATCCAATTGACAAGACCTTCATCCTCTGCAAACATTACTTTCGCTAATGCATCTGTTTTATAAATATCTTCAGGGTTCCCAGAAAGCGCAGCCCAACGGAATGGCCCTTTGCCCTCACAGAATAATGGGCGAATATAAGCTGGAACAAAGCCCGGGAAGTCAAATGCATTTGTCACACCCATCTCTTTCGCATAAGCACGGATATTATTACCGTAATCAAATACTTCGGCACCTGCCTGTTGAAATTCAAGCATTGTACGAACATGTTCCGCCATCGTTTCTTTTGCCTTTTGCTCATATGTTTTAACGTCATTTTTACGTAGTTCTAGTGCTTCTTCAAACGTCATTCCGTTCGGCACATAGCCATTAATCGGGTCATGTGCCGATGTTTGGTCTGTTACAAAATCCGGAATAATGCCTCGATTCAGCAACTCCCGATTCACGTCCGCACAGTTGCCAACAAGACCAATAGACGCAGGCTCCTTTTGAGCACGCAATTGATTGACTAGCGCAATTGCCTCATCTACTGTCTCAACAAGATAATCACAGTAGCCCTCTTTTATTTTACGTTCAATACGTGCACGCTCCACCTCAACGACTAAAATAACTGCGCCAGCCATTTTGCCAGCTAAAGGCTGCGCACCACTCATGCCGCCCATACCGCCAGTAAGAATAAATTTCCCACGCAAATCCGCACTACCGAACACTTTTTTCCCAGCCTCAACAAACGATAAATACGTTCCTTGTAAAATGCCTTGCGCGCCAATATATATCCAACTACCCGCCGTCATTTGACCATACATCATTAAATCGCGGTCCTCTAGCTCATAGAAATGCTCCCAATTCGACCATGCAGGCACTAAGTTGGAATTGGCAATTAACACGCGCGGTGCATGTTCGTGTGTACGAAATACAGCTACAGGCTTACCTGATTGAATAAGAAGTGTTTCATCATTCTCTAATTGTTTTAACGAAGCTATGATCTGCTCGTAGCTTTGCCAATTCCGCGCCGCTTTTCCTATTCCTCCGTAAACGATAAGCTCATCAGGATTTTCCGCTACTTCAGGATCTAAATTGTTCATTAACATACGCATTGCCGCTTCCTGTGTCCAGCCTTTACAAGAAAGTTCAGTTCCTCTTGGTGCACGAATCGTTGTTGGTGTTTTCATAGTGCCATCCCCTTTGCTTTTATTTCGCTAACTCTACTAACTCATCACTTGCCAATAAGTACTTCGCTAACGCTTCAATTTCATCCCCGATAGGTTGATCTGCTAATAAAGGCGGACAAAATTCACGCACTTTTTCTAAATACATTTTCGTAGTAGGCGATAGTTGTGCCTCCGCCTTATCTAAGTGAATCGCTTGTGAAGCACAAATCATTTCTATAGCAATTACCCGTGCGGCATTATGGACGATTTGTCGCACTTGTCGAGCAGATGTTGTCCCCATGCTGACATGGTCTTCTTGATTGCCCGATGTTGGAATCGAATCGACACTTGAAGGATGTGCCAGCACCTTATTTTCAGAAACTATCGAGGCTGCTGTATATTGCGCTATCATAAGTCCACATTCAAGGCCTGGATTTGTTGCTAAAAATGGTGGTAAACCGTCATTTAGTTGCGGATTAACCATGCGCTCAGTACGTCGTTCTGAAATATTCGCCCATTCACTAACCCCAACTTTTAAAAAGTCCATCGCTAATGCAATTGGTTGGCCATGGAAATGCCCACCCGATATCACTTCTCCATTTTCTAAAACAATCGGATTGTCTGTTGTCGCATTCATTTCAACTTGCACACGCTGCTCAGCATAGAAAAATGATTGCCATGATGCGCCATGAACTTGTGGAATACAGCGCAGTGAATACGCATCTTGCATCCGAACTTCCCCCTGCTTAGTGACACGCTTACTACCGTCAAGCCACTTACGAATACGCCCACCAACAAGCTCTAATTCAGGATGTGGTCGTACAGCTAAAAGTGCAGCATCAAAGGCATTCGTAATACCTTTTAACGCTTCTAACGACAGACTCGCCGCCATATCTGCAGCAAGCCCAATACGTTCTGCCTCGTTCAATGTCAACACGCCAAGCCCTGTCATTGCTTGTGTACCATTGACGAGTGCTAAACCTTCTTTCGCTTGTAGTCTTACAGGTGTTAAGCCCGCTTTTTGCAACGCGGCATTACCCGCCATAAGTTCCCCGTTGAACTCCGCTTTCCCTTCACCTACAAGCACTAATGCTAAATGTGATAATGGCGCTAAATCGCCACTTGCCCCAACTGAACCTTGCGACGGTACGATTGGATGGACACCTTTATTAATGCAGTCTAGTAATAGTTGCAATGTTTCTTGTCGAATGCCTGAAAAGCCGCGTGCTAAAGCATTGGCACGTAAAATCATCATGGCACGCACTACGTCAGTCGGAAATGGCTCGCCAACACCTGTTGCATCTGAGCGCAATAAATTTAACTGTAATAACTCAATATCTGATTCTTCAATTTGTATGTGACTGAGCTTGCCAAATCCTGTATTAACACCATAGATTACTTGCCCCTCAGCTAAGCGTTTTTCAATCCGTTCTCTACTCAATTGAACACGTTCCGTACTTTCAGCAGATAGTACAACCGTTGCCTGACCTTTTACAATTTTTTCAATTTGTTGTCTTGTTAACGTATTACCATCTAATTCAATGATTTTTTGCATACGATATCCCCCTATTCCTAACAGCTTATGTAAAGTACAGTGTGAAAAAATAGAATTTCTCTATATCCATTGTACAAACTACCTTTTTCAGAAAATATAGAATTTTAAAAGAGAAAACAGGAATTATTTCAGTTTTTTATGTTATTTTTAATAATATAATCGTATTTTTTTACGAAACTAGAATATTTTAAGAAGGACTGATTGCATGCGACTATTATTCATTGATCGAGATCAAACTGAACTTTCAGGTATTCGTTGGTTTTTACATACATACTTCCCTGGAGATTTATCAATTGAGATGTGTACGTCTATTTCCGAAGCTGCTCAAAGCATCCAGCGATTTTCGCCAGAAGTCATTTTATTAAATATTGATTTGCTGTCTAGTAATCGCTTAACTGCTCTGTACGGACTTTTACAAAAGTATGCCGGCAAAATACTGGCGATCACGACAGAGCCACTATTTAAAAATGCATTAAAAGCAATTGACTTACAGGTCGTACATCTTTTTGTAAAACCTATTGATTTAGAAGTATTGAAGCAAAAGCTCTCTGCTATTTCACTGCATACACCTGAACTGCAAAAAGCTAGTAATGATGCTAAAGACGAATCTTTTTACTATCAATTATTTTTAGAAAGTACGACCAATACGTCCGCAACAGACATTCAATTTACGATGATTGAACCGGAGCATGCTGAATCATTACATAAACTGTACTTATGGCTGCAACAAACGCCCATTTTTTATCAAATGAGCATTTATCCATTAGCCGATACAATTATTTGCCTATTTCAAACAAGCGATTTAAAAATTATTGAAAAAGATATTCGCACATTATTAAAAGAATGGCAGATAACGAATAGCGGAGGTTTGAATATCAGTATTTACGATGGCCCACCTACGACTTTAAAAGAAATGTTTGCTGTAACAAAGCGTGCACTGCTGCAAAGTTTTTATGAAGGCTTCGGGCATATTTTTTATGCGACTAAACAATATCAAACACAGCCTCTAGACCCTTTACTCACACCAGAAGAACAGCAACTACTTATCAATAGCTTAGAGGAAGGTAATGTTGATGCAGTAAAGGCGTTCTTATATCGCCTCTCAAATGGCGGAATTTATTACGAGCAAGATGATTTACGCATTCATCTAACAAGCGTCTTAGCGCAAATCCGTCGCTTTATGTTGAAATATAAACTGCACGAAAAAGCCGCTATCGAACAGAACTACCGTCAGCTTTTTCACTTAATTATTGAACATCCTATACTCTATACAATTCTTAACGGCATTATTGTATTCACCCAAAGACTTATAGATTTAGCTCGCGAGGCGCGCATGGAGAAAAAAGCAGACTATGTTGAATTAGCTATAGAAATAATTGATCATCACTATCACAACAGTGAATTATCCTTACCTTTTATCGCCCACAAATTAGGGATTAGTGCGAATTATTTAAGTACGATATTTTCAAAGAAGCAAGGACAGCCATTAAAACGCTATTTACAACAGGTTCGTATTCAAAGTTCGACCAAAATGTTAATCGAAACAGATTTTGCTGTGAGCGAAATCGCGCTGTTGAATGGCTTTGAAGACCCTAATTATTTCAGTAAATTATTTAAACGACTAATAGGTACTACACCTAATCGTTATCGCAAAGGTTGGAAAATATAAGGAGGTATTGTAGCAAAGTAATTTTCAATTAGACACCCTTATTTTCAATATGATTATAAAAATGAACAATTCATCACGAATGAATTCAAGTTTATACCTATATAATAGTGAATCAACATTTCCTTCGAAATGACCGTAAAAACTATGAAAACAGTGAAAATATTTTAAAAAACTATGTCTATTTGTTGAAAACCGCGCATATATTTATACTTTATATCTTGCTAGATAAATTCTTTAACGATAATTATTATAATGTACTAGAAATTCTATTTTATTTTTGTTATAGTTATAGCGAGGAGTTTGACTCACAATATTTTTCAGGAGGTAAACTAATATGACAAACGCAAATGATCGTAGCCGTCGTTTTACAACAGCAGGTGGTGCTCCAGTAGTAAGCAACCACGACTCTATGTCAGCAGGTCCTCGTGGTCCACTTTTACTTCAAGATGTATGGTTAGTTGAAAAATTAGCAAACTTCAACCGTGAAGTTATTCCTGAGCGTCGTATGCACGCAAAAGGTTCTGGCGCATTCGGCACATTCACTGTAACGCATGATATTTCTCAATATACGAAAGCAAAAATCTTCTCTGAAATCGGTAAGCAAACGCCAATGTTCGCTCGTTTCTCAACTGTAGCGGGAGAACGCGGTGCTGCAGATGCAGAGCGCGATATTCGTGGTTTCGCGCTGAAATTCTATACTGAAGAAGGTAACTGGGACTTAGTTGGTAACAACACACCTGTATTCTTCTTCCGCGATCCGTTACACTTTACAGATTTAAACCATGTTGTAAAGCGTGACCCACGTACAAATATGAAAAACGCAAATTCTAACTGGGACTTCTGGACGCTATTACCAGAAGCATTACACCAAATCACAATTGTAATGTCTGACCGTGGTATTCCAACTGGTTACCGTAATATGCATGGTTTCGGCTCACATACGTACAGCTTTATCAATGCTCAAAATGAGCGCGTATGGGTGAAATTCCACTTCCGCACAGAGCAAGGCATTAAAAATTTAACTGGTGAAGAAGCAGCTGAAATTATCGGTAAAGACCGTGAATCTTCACAACGTGACTTGTACGAAGCAATCGAAAGAGGCGATTTCCCGAAATGGAAAATGTACATTCAAGTTATGACAGAAGAACAAGCGCGTGAATTACCTTATAACCCATTCGATTTAACAAAAGTTTGGTATAAAAAAGATTTCCCACTAATTCCAGTTGGCGAATTCGAGTTAAATAAAAACCCTGATAACTACTTTGCAGAAGTAGAACAATCATCGTTTGCACCATCTAACATTGTGCCTGGTATCAGCTACTCTCCAGACAAAATGTTACAAGCTCGTATTTTTGCATACGCAGATGCAGCTCGCTATCGCTTAGGCGTAAACCACCACATGCTGCCTGTTAACGCACCAAAATGCCCATTCCGTTCGTTCCACCGCGATGGCGCTATGCGCTTTGATGGCAACCTTGGTTCTACATTAAGCTATGAACCAAACAGCTATGGTGAATGGGAGCACAACCTAGACTACAAAGAGCCACCATTACGCATTGATGGTCATGCTGATATTCACGACTTCCGTGAAGATGACAATAACTACTTCGAGCAACCAGGTAAGTTATTCCGTCTATTATCTGCAGAAGAGCAACAACGCTTATTCGAAAATACAGCAAATGATATGGCTTCTGTTGAGGAATTCATTAAACGTCGTCACATCTTACACTGCTACCTAGCTGACCCTGCATATGGTGAAGGTGTTGCAAAAGCAATGGGTCTGTCATTAGAAGGCATGGATCTGTCAAACCCATACGTTAAGAAACAACAAGAAGTAAAACAAGTAGCAAATATTTAATATTCCACTCTATTGATATCCAATTATACTTGTCATTATCGGCAAGTAGACAAAAGGTAGCGAGAATTTATTTCTCGATGCCTTTTGTCATTTTTTCTTCGTTTTTTTCTAGTCCCAACGAAATATCCAAATAAGGTTTATAACAAATGGAAGACTATCTTACATTTTTCAATCTTCCTTCTTCTAAAGCTTTATCATCCGTCTCTACAAACCAAACGATCCATTTCCTACTCAGTTGATTGGAGCTAAGTTCTACCACTCTTACTAAGGCCTCTCCCCCCATTCACTGACAAGGTAATATACAGTGGAATTCTCCAAATAGGTGATATTTACAACATTTATCTTTATACATTCCACACATTTGTTTTGTTTGTAATCGCATTATGCCCATGATAGTGACCACTACTACAAAACCTAGAATGGAGGAAAGTAAATGTCGATTCGAAAGAAGCTTTATATTGGCTTTGGAACAATAATTCTTTTATTACTAACGATCTCCTCAATAGCGTACTATCAACTAAATCATATCGATAAATTGAATCATGACTTATTTGAAAACCGTGTAAATAAGCTTATCCAAATCGATAAGATTCTTAGTGCTTCTGCTTTGCAAGGAAGCCATCTGCGCTCCTATATTCTTGAACCAAATGAGGAAACAAGTATAAAGCTCGAGGAACAAGAAAAGATTATTCAAACTAAGTTGGCTGAGTTAGACAAGCTATTCACTAGTGAAACGACGCGACAACAAATGCAAATAATCAAAACAAATCAAGCGATCTTTGAAAGGGCAGCATTAGAGATTATCAATACATACAATCCGAATGATTTGCAATCTGCCATCGATATTCTTAGAACAACGGCACGTCCTGCAAGTGAAGCAATTCAACAAGCAGTCCATGATATAGCAGTTTATGAAGAGGAACAAATCCAAATGGCTCGAGCGAAATCGTCACGAGTGGAGGATTTTAGCTCATTTATCATCCTAGTCCTCGCTGCCTTTTCCACACTTCTTTCCTTTACCATCGCATTCCTCATGACTCGGGCTATTACAATTCCAGTCAAAAAACTAGCTACTGCAGCGAATAGCATTGCTACCGGAGATTTACGTCAGGAAGATGTGAAAGTAAAGACAAAAGATGAGATTCGAACGTTAGCTGATTCATTTAATGTAATGAAAACGAACTTGCACTCCCTAATTGATAATGTTGCAACAAATGTAGCGCACACAACATCTAGCTCCGAAGAACTGTCTGCAAGCACAGACGAAGTTTCGCAAGTTGCGAACGATATTGCCACACGTATCGCAATAATGGCGGAGGATGGTAAGCAAGCCGTAGCAACTGGACAGCAAACCTCTATGTCCATGGACGAAACAGCACGTGGTGTACAACGTATCGCTGAAGCCACACAAACCCTGCATGCAAAGGCGCTTAATACACAAACTGTTGCTAATGAAGGGGAAAAGATGTTGCAGACGACTGAAAATCAGATAATGGTCATTCAGCAATCATCACAAAAAACAAACGAACTCATTAAACAGTTAAGTGCACAATCGGCAGAAATTGAACATATTACGAGAGTCATAACTGATATTACCGATCAAACTAACCTACTGGCCCTTAATGCAACTATCGAAGCAGTCCGCGCTGGTGAACATGGGCAAGGCTTTGCTGTTGTTGCTGATGAAGTACGTAAACTAGCTGAAGAATCCAAACGATCAGCTAATCAAATCATTCATTTAATTACTCATATTCAGCAAAATACAGTGGAAGTCGAAAAAGCGGTAACTGTTACAGTGCACAACATTGATGAAGGTGTTTCTTACATTCAACATGCACAAACCGCCTTTCTTAACATTAAGAGTGCAATCGAAGGGATGGCATCGGAAATTCAAGACGTTTCCGCATCTACCCAACAAATTTCTGCTAGTACTGAAGCGGTCGCCACTTCAGTTAATGAAATGTCCGTTACGGCAAAAAGTGTAGCGGAGCAATCTACATGGATGGCTGATTCCATAAAAGAACAAGCAGCAACCATTCAAGAAACAAATGCTGTCGCAAAATCATTAAGTGATGGCGCAACGACGCTTCAAGAGGAGATACACAAATTTAAAGTCTAATAAGGTGGGAACAAATTTCCACTACCTAAAATTCCCGAAGTTGTTGTCTGCTATTGCAGACGCTTTTTGCACAAGCACAGGTAGCCCTCTTCTAGATTTCATCTATATAAAGACAGCAAAAAAGTGTTAGATTGACTGCCGTCAATCTAACACTTTTGCTACGCCTTCACTATCCACTCTTATTTTTTATCACTGATACAATCGGCTACCAGCATTTTTAAATTCTTGCGCCTTTTCCTGCATCCCTTGGTGAATCGCTTCCGTCGTAGTTAAATCTTTTTCTTTAGCATAATTACGAATATCTTGAGAAATTCTCATACTGCAAAACTTAGGACCGCACATTGAGCAGAAATGGGCGGTTTTTGCACCTTCTGCCGGCAATGTTTCATCGTGGTATTCTACAGCACGCTCAGGATCTAGCGATAAATTGAATTGATCGCGCCAGCGGAACTCAAAACGCGCCTTCGACAGCGCATCATCTCGCTGCTGTGCTCCTGGATGCCCCTTCGCCAAATCAGCTGCATGCGCTGCTATTTTATAAGTAATGACCCCCACACGAACATCCTCTCGATTTGGTAACCCTAAATGCTCTTTCGGTGTTACGTAGCACAACATCGCTGTGCCAAACCAACCTATCATTGCCGCACCAATGGCAGATGTAATATGATCATAACCTGGCGCAATATCTGTAGTAAGCGGCCCTAGTGTATAAAACGGTGCTTCTTTACACACTTCTAATTGCTTGTCCATATTTTCTTTAATGAGATGCATTGGTACGTGTCCTGGTCCTTCTACCATTACTTGTACATCATGCTGCCAGGCAATTTGCGTTAACTCTCCTAGCGTTTCCAGCTCTGCAAACTGTGCCTCGTCATTGGCATCTGCGATGGAGCCAGGACGTAAACCATCCCCTAACGAAAAAGCAACATCATATGTTTTCATAATTTCACAAATTTCTTCAAAGTGCGTATATAAGAAATTTTCTTGATGATGGAATAGACACCACTGTGCCATGATGGAGCCTCCTCGCGACACAATGCCTGTAACGCGCTTCGCTGTTAATGGTACATAACGCAGTAAGACACCCGCATGAATTGTAAAGTAATCAACCCCTTGCTCAGCTTGTTCGATTAACGTATCACGATACACTTCCCACGTTAAATCTTCTGCTACGCCATTGACCTTTTCAAGTGCTTGATAAATCGGCACTGTTCCTACAGGCACAGCGGCATTACGAATAATCCATTCACGCGTTGTATGAATATGCTTACCAGTAGATAAATCCATAATATTATCCGCACCCCACCGCGTCGCCCACGTCATTTTTTCCACTTCCTCGGCGATGGAGGAAGTGACAGCCGAATTACCGATATTGGCGTTGATTTTTACATGGAAGTTACGACCGATTATCATCGGCTCAGCCTCTGGGTGATTAATATTCGATGGCATTATGGCACGTCCTGCGGCAATTTCCGCACGTACAAATTCTGGCTTAACATGTTCACGAATCGCCACAAACTCCATTTCCGGGGTAATAATCCCTTGCCTTGCATAATGCAGTTGGGTCACATTGCGGCCCTTTTTCGCACGTAAAGGCTTGCGAGAAAGCTGTGGAAAAACATTTTCATACATACGTGGATCATCTGCTTTGCGGAAACCATTATCTTCAGGCTTTATAGTGCGTCCCTCATATTCCTCTACATCCCCGCGTTCTTTAATCCACGCACTACGTAGAGCCGGTAAACCTTTCGTAATATCGACTGTATACGTTGGATCGGTATAAGGGCCACTCGTATCGTAAACGCGAACAGGTGCATTATCTTCTTCTCCAAAGCTACCAGTTGTCGGGCTTAACATAATTTCACGCATCGGTACTAAAATATCTGGGCGTGTTCCTTCTACATATACTTTTTTACTGCCATCAAAGCTCGCCATAATGTGCATGTTTTTTTCGCTAATTGTTGTCATTCACTATTCCGCTCCCTTTTTTAGTATTTTTTACAAGGACCGAATCTAGCTCACGCCAATAAGCAGTATTACAAACAAAAAGCCGAATCCAAAAGTAATTGGATCCGGCTGTACATGTAAGGTTTATTTATCGCACAATTCAATAGTTCAAGGAGTGCGATGTTCATTAACTTTCCCACGCTGGTATGAGCCAGATCAGGTCCAAAGGGTCAAGAAACCTCCATGCGTTTCCCTCTCAGCCCGACTCATCGGACTCCCCTAGTTAAGCTATTCAGTTTGATGCTAGTGTAACAGATAATGCTAATAGATGGAAGTCCATTATGTAAAGAGTATTTCCGCTATATAAATTACTACAGTGACGGTAATACAGCTAACGATTGTTGAAAATAGCACGGTTTGTGCAGCCGTTGCCGACTCGATATCATATTCTAGCGCTAAACTAGAACTATTGCGCGACGTCGGAAAGGCACTTGCAATAAAGAGTGATTGCGCCACTACACCGTCTAAGCCAAGCACAAAAATAATAAGCAATGCTACAGCTGGACCAACAACAAGACGCGTAATACAGCTGACAAAGACCGTTTTATTGAACATTGATTTGATTTCAAGCTGTGATAGTTGTGCGCCGAGTGTAATAAGTGCTACGGCAATAAAACCATCCGCCACGTGGTCAATTGGAATACGGATAAATTGCGGAATGCCGATATGAAAAAAATTCATGGCCCCGCCGATTATGAGGGCATGGATAATCGGCATTTTTAGGAAGTCCTTCATAATCGCCATCCCTGATTTAGTGGAAGAGATTAAGTTATATAAACCATATGTATAAGTCGTCATATTTTGAAAAATAACGAGAAGTACTTGGATTGCTACCCCTATTGGCTGTGCCGCGAAAATCATTTGCGCTACCGGAATGCCATAGTTTCCAGAGTTGATGAGGACCACACTATTTTTAAATACTGCCGTCTCCGTTTTCGCTAGCCCAAGTGCCTTTGCTAAAAAGTGACTAAGTACCATTTGACTCCCGATAAAGAGCACAATAAATAATGCCACTTCGCCAAGCACTGCTAACTCCACAGTCGTTTCATATAAATTAACAAATACCGCTGCCGGCATAAAACAATACGTAATGAGCTGAGACAACGCTTTTAAATTAAAACAAAATTTCTTTTGCAAAAATGCACCAAGTACAAGCAACACCAAAATAGGCGCAACAATCTTAAAAAAAATCATACCAAGATACATCATGGAGGCGACCCCCTTTCATCTCTTTCTATAGTAAAACTGTTCGTGAAACCGGTCAATGCTCCCTTATAACACCTCATCTAAAACAGCTTTACATAAAAAAGACTGTCCAATTAATGGACAGTCCAACTACTAGTAATGCTGGCAGATGTGCACCGCTTCGCGGAATTCCCTCTCTGCTCCGCGGAATTACTTCTCTGCTTCGCGGAATTCCCTCTCTGCTCCGCGGAATTCCCTCTTTGCTCCGCGGGATTACTTCTCTGCTTCGCGGGATTACTTCTCTGCTCCGCGGAATTCCCTCTCTGCTTCGCGGAATTACTTCTCTGCTTCGCGGAATTCCCTCTCTGCTCCGCGGAATTCCCTCTCTGCTCCGCGGAATTCCCTCTCTGCTTCGCGGGATTCCCTCTCTGCTCCGCGGAATTACTTCTCTGCTTCGCGGAATTACCATTCTGCTTCGAGGGATTTTACATCCCTTTTATTAAGCAAGCTTAAAGCGATTTACAACCTCTTGCAGTTCTTTAGAAATTTGGTTCATATTATGAATTGATTCAGCGACCTTCTCCATTTCTGCTTGCTGATCCGCAGCCGATGCGCTTACTTGCTCAGCAGAAGCAGCTGTTTCCTCCGACACGGCAGAAATACTTTGTATCGCGGTAATCGCTTGATCTTTTTGCTCCAACATTTGTGAAAGATTGGACAGTAGCTCATTAATAGCTGTTGCAATAGAATGAGACAACTCATTATTATCTTTGAAAGCTAACTCTGTATTTTGTACAGATTCATTTTGAGCTTGCATCAAGCTTGCATTCGACGTAATAACCGAAACTGTTTGATTGGCATCTTCTAAAATACTCGTCACCGTTTTCTTAATAACTTCTGTTTCAGTCTTAGATTGTTCTGCCAGTTTGCGAACTTCTTCTGCTACTACTGCAAAACCTTTCCCATGCTCCCCTGCTCGAGCGGCCTCAATACTTGCATTTAAAGCGAGTAGGTTCGTTTGTTCAGTAATTCCTTGAATGGATACGATAATTTGATTGATATTGTTAATATTGCTAGCTAAAGATTCCATTTGCTGTTGAATACGACCATTCATTTCATTCGTTTCAGCATTACGGTCGCGCAAACTTTCAACTTCTTTCATACCTTGCTCTGTAGAAGCTTTTGTTTTCGATGATAGTTCATCCATTTGCTTTGAAAGCATTGTAATAGCGTCAATTTGATCGGATAAATCAATCATTCGATAATTTGTTTCTTCTGTATCTTCCGATTGTTTCGATGCACCTTGCGCAATTTCATTGATGGCTACCGATACTTCCTGATTGGAAGCAACAATTTCATTAAAGGCCTCATTGACATTGTCTGAAGATTGATTAAGTAATGTTGAAGAATTTAATACCGTATGTATGGCATCGTTCGTTTTGTCCAGCATATTATTATAAGCGACTGCAACAGCACCAATTTCATCGGGTTTAATGAATTTTTCATCAATTTTTGATGTTAAATCACCCTCGGCTGCTTTTTCAATAGATGCACGTAAAACCTTTAGAGGCTTTAACTGTCTATAAATAAACATAGCACTTGCTGCTGCCATTAAAATGACCATTACAATTGCTGCTCCAATCGTAAATAAAAGCACTTTATTATACGTTTCTAGTATTTTAGATTTAGGTAACACTAACTGTACTGACCATACTTCATCAATATTTTCTAACTTCATTGGTGCAAAAGCATTGAATGACTTTTCACCAAGTTGCTTGGAGTCTACATAAACGCTATCTGACACCCCATCTTCCATCGATTGTTTCATGCTTGTCCAATCGATAGCATCTTGCATATTTGTGCCGTCTAGTTTTTCGTTAATACTATTTACGGTTAAAACACCTTGATCTGTAATAATACCTGCGTATCCACCTTCAGGCTTGATCGATTCAGCTAATTCTTTCAAAAAGTCGATTGTGATTGTGGCCGACAGCACACCAAAATATGTACCTTTATTATCAACTAAAGGTACTGCAATAGTCGTCATTGAAATGGTATTACCGTTGACATTAAATTCATACGGTTCAGTTAACATTGCACGACCTTCTTCTTTTGGAATCCGGTACCATTCAGCACCATTCTTTTCATCAAGCCCTAAGACTGGCTTCACAATTACTTCGTTTTTACCTCGTGTTAAATAAGGAATAAAACGATTTTTTTGGTCGATTAAAGCCGTATCTGTCGTCGGCCCAATCTTCACCGTGTTATTTTCTAAAATCGCCCCTACACCAAGTAAATCCTTATTGTCGTTTAGGTTATTATCAAGTATCTCCATTACATTCTCTGTTGATAATTCACCTTTACTTTCCATTGTTTGCACAATACGTTTAGTCGTTTGTAATGTTTCATTTACTTTTTTAAAGCGTTCACTCATCTTTGCAGCCGACAATTCGGCATTTTGAAGTGTTGCTTCTTCTGAATCTTGCACACTTTGATTGTGAAGAATCGTGCTCGTTACCAAAGTATAGGTAATAAACAACACTAAAAACACTCCTAAGATTAGCGAGCAAAGTTTTAAAGCTATACTTCTCGTTTTTCCCATGACAAAACCTCCATTTTTATTAAACAATAATAATGGAAAGACCTATGTTTCTCAACAATTAACACTCTGAATTTCCCAAGTTCATTAAAATTTTCTAGTAAAAATTACATTTAAAAGACAATATTTTGATACACTTAACCATTTTTACTAAATTTTATGAAAATATGTTATATTTACTAGTAATACTTTGATAGGAGTGAATAACTTGAAAAATAAAGCGTTAACGACATTAATGGCAACTGCCATTACCACTACTTTAGTATTCCCCTTTACAAACGCAAGTGCTGCCTCTAGTGAAGCAACTGTCAATCAATCACAATTCAATGTTCAAACAACAGAGAAGGTAGCAGCATCGGTACTTTCAGGGGAAAAGTCACTAAAAATAACGAATGTGACATCTGATTCAGTCCGTACTTCCCTCGGACAATTTAAAATTAGCAGTGCCCTTAAGCCCATTTTTAAAGCAACGAATCGTCAAGCTTTAATGAATGCCGATGCGACTGTTATTGTAAAAAATGACGAGATTACAAGCATTACTTCATTAACTTTAAAAAATGCAGGCACGAACAGAAAAGCAGTCGTTTTCGATGGTGGCGATGCTAATATTGCCGGCGATGTAACGGTAAATGCTGATTACATCAAAATTTTAAATGTAAATATTGCAAATGACCTAACTGTTACGAATCGAGTAAAAAAAGCAATTACAATTGATAATGTTAAAATTGGGGATACAATTACTTTCCAACCGTTAGCAACTAGAAAAATAGAATGGTTAAAAGTCTCCCTATATGATATTGAAACACCAGAAATCATCGTACAACGCACGAAGTTAAACATTGCTGCTGACAATCCGATTTCTTCGATTGCTGTGAAAGACAAAGTGACTTCACTGGAAGTAATGGCTGATGTCAAAAAAATGGTGATCGATGTTGAAAATGATTTTAGCCTATATGGAGAAGGTAAAATCGAGCAAGTGATTGTCAAACAAGGAGCAAGAATCGGCTTAGATTCAGGGCATCAAATTAACAAAGTTCAAGTCGAAGCTAAAAATGCGAAAGTAACACTGCCAGCTGTGAACAAAACTGAACTAAGTAAATTAATCGCTTCCCCTCCATATGTTGCTGTATCCATTAATGGCAACGAAATTTTAAGTTCTGATAAATGGACGACACAAGCTGAACGAACAGCATTCGATTCTGCTGTCACGAGTGCAAGAACGGTAGCCAATAATACAAATGCATCACAAGATCAAGTGCTTAATGCCATTACACAGTACAAAAATGCGCTAGCAAACTATCAAGCCGTGCAAAAATACGGTAAAAAATATGCTGCTGGCGACAAAACAACGCTTACAACATTAATTAATTCTGTACAGTATGTAACAGTTTCTTATAACGGATATGAAGTACCATATAATACACCTTGGACAACGCAAAGCGAGAAAGACACTTTAGTTTCCGCTGTATCATCAGCTCAATACGTCTTAAATTATTACTATTCGACGCAAACTGAAATCACAAATGCCATTACAAATTTAGAAAATGCCATTTGGAATTATAAAAATGCATATAAATATGGTACGAATGGATACTATGTTGATAAAACACCATTGACGACAATAATTAATTCCATTATCTATGTTCAGGTTTCTAAAAACGGTGATGGGACTGATATTTGGCAATATGATAAATGGACAACACAAGATGCCAGAAACAGCATTGAATATGCTGTTCAACAGGCTAACTATGTCGTAAGTAACTCTTATGCAACCCAACAAGATGTGTCAAATGCCATTAGTAATTTACAAAGCGCTATTTATTATTATGAAACTGCAAAGAAACAAGGCTCATACCAATATTAATTGAAAAGACTCTACTCAACGTAAAGTCCTTTTAGACACTCAACAAAAGGCATCAAGTTCAACTTGATGCCTTTTGTCATTTTATTACACTACTATTTTGTTCAGTTGTTTGGAGCGAAGGGCGGTGACTCCTGCGGGAACGCACGCAACGTAAGACGCAACAAGCCGCGCGTTAGCGAGGGTTACGGCTTACGGTGTGCCCGCGGAAAGCAACGTCCCCCTGCCTTCATCACTATCAAAGTTTTGAAAGCTCAATGGTTGGTAGCTAAGATACATCATACACCAAAAATTCCTCGGACCTTTTTACCTATTCAACTAAAATATGCATAAAAAATCCCTAATCTATGATAAAATTAACTATAAAAGAATAGGAGGTTTGCCTGTATGAAACATAAAAGAAGCCTAGCCTTGCTTGCACTTGTAGCCGTTCCTTCACTTATTTATACAACGCCTATATCAACTGCATCCGCTGCCGATCATTCAACACATGCAAAAACATCATACATATATAATAATACATACTACTATAATGCGAACGTTGCGAATGTTGTGCAGCTTATATCGAATATTAATGATACCTCGTTTGCGTTTCAGGCATATTTAGAGGCTGCACTTAAAGCCTACAATGCGTTAACTGAAACAGAAAAACTGTACGTTACGAATTATGCGACACTATCAAATCACCAGCAAACGAGAATAAATTATCGTAAACTTGCCGCTCAAATAGAAGAAAAATTGGCATCGGTAGACTCTACTTCGGTTAACTATTATCAAAACGTTATTGAAACGAGAGATTGGTACAACACATTGAATGCCGCACAAAAAACGTTTGTCAGCGCCGATACACAAAAAATACTGACATCGACGATTACACCGAATACTTCTGTCGATAAAGTGGTCAATAAAATTCAATTATTAAATTCATCTCGCCTTAACTTCCACAAAGATGTGGAAGATGCCCGCGCTGAATACAACGCCTTACGAAAATTTTCTAACGTCTCTTTGCCTACAGGAATTGAACAGCTTTTACTAGATGCTGAACAAGTAGTGAAGATGGATAAAGCTGCTGCGAAAGAAGTAGAAAATGCAATCACCGCTTTATCGCCGAAAACATCTACAACGCATGATGTACAAGCCGCGAAAAATGCTTTTGAAGCATTAACACCCGTACAACAACAACTCGTTCCAAATGTTTGGAAATTAGTAGACTATGTAAAAGGAAAATATAAATTACCAAATAAAAGTAATACAATTACGACACCAGAGTTTTCAGACTCCGCTGCAGTGCCAGGTAAAAATACGCTGATGTCGAAAAGCCGCAACACCTATAAAGCCAAAATCAATGTTGACGACTCTGAACAGAACAATGAACGCTTTGTATTAACAACAAAAGCGAATATGGCTGTCGTAATTCCTCCATTAAATACGCTTGTAAATGAAGATTTAGGTGTAATGGACATTCAACTTTCAAGAAATTTGAATCGTATTACGTTCCAAGCTGTACTAAATAAAAAGCCTGCAAAATTCGAAGCAAACATCGAAATTATTTTAGAAAACATTCCGTACAATTCATCCATTGTACAAATCAATGAATTCGGTGACCAAGAGCCAGTGTCCTACACAGTCAATGGCAATCAATACATTATTGAAACCCAAACATCTGGTACGTTTCAAATTGTTAGGAATTAAATAAGTTACATCACACCCCTATCGTTGTTTTGAAAGGGGTGTTTTTTTCTATAAACCAACCTTCATACATTCTTTTAGCCTATAAAAAAACCAAGTGATCTTTATACGACCACTTGGTTTTTGATAATTATTGAATTGAAGGATCTTTGTAACCAACCTTCTGATAAAACATACGAAGATTGCCATACTTATCTTCTAGCACAATTGTCACCCAGTCCCCTTTAAAGAATTTCGCTGGATGTGTAAATTCTCTAGTAACACGCGCAACATTTGTAGCAATCGTTCCAGTCCCTTTTGCTAATGAGCTATCTGATCCATGGACAACTGCATTAATTACTTGTGCTGGTGTTCTTCCTGAAATAACTGATTCATTTGTTCCCGCTGTATCTGATAAATAATAGTACTTCAGCATTTCGCCGTTTTCATAGAATTGTTGAGCAGCGCCAAGTAAATCGAATGTTGCTTGGACTTTTCTATCATCACCTGGTGTACTAACGTAGCTCAGTTTAATTTCCATAAACATCGCTTCCAGTGTTCTGTATAAATATTGGCCAGTATTAATGAATTTATGTCCCTCATAGCCATCAATGACAAAGTCACGCGTTTCATCTTTCATTGTGATTTTAATTGATTCCTTCGCTTGATATGGTGGCTTAGTTTTAATAATCAACTTACTTTCTTTAGTTGTGTCTGTTCCGACTGTATAAGACACTGCTTCAAATTGCCCTGTTACATCAACATCAGTATTATTTATATCTTTTGATGTAATTGTTAAAATATCTTGCAATTCCCTTTTCACTTTACCGTCAGCATCAGCAATTGTTGATTTTCCATCTTTATCACGCATAATAGTCTCACTAAACGTGATCGTAAAGGTATCATCATTGTTACGGTAAATAAGGCCCGGATATTTTTTATTATCCATAGGGGATGTCATACCAATGCTTGGTGCTGTACCATCCGAATAGAAGTTTTGTTTCATTAAACCTGCGGAAGATTTATCATGATCATTATAGGAAGTGTTCGCCTTATAAATGGTGAAATTACCAGGCGTATCTTCTGCTCCAACGTATACAACGTATTCGGTATGAGGCTTTAATGTAACGCCTCGAGCCTCTACTGTTCCTGAAATACCTTTGCCTATTTTTTCAACTGATGGACTAGCTTTTAACTTTGCTTCTAAAGTTTTTTCATCTGCTGGTGCAGTTAAATTCGCCTGTGGGTTGTCAATTAAACTGCCATTTGTGTCTTTAATTCTTTTTTCTACAAACCAGTAATGAACTTTTGCTGTTTCATTTGTTTCAAAGCTAATAGTTGCTTTCGTATCATCATTTTCTTTTGGTTTAATGACTAAATCTCGAATTAATGGTGCCTTTGTATCTTCAAATAACGTTTTAGGACCAGCAATTTTAGAAAGTTCGCCACCACGGTCTCTTAATACCATGTAAATCGAGTAGTTACTAAATGGATCTAATTTATTATTTTCAACCGAGACAGGGAATTTCTGTGTAGCTGTTTCTAAATCTGCCGTACCTGAACCACGTTGAATAAAGATATCTTTGCCACCAATTTGGAAATGACCAGATTTATTTGCATCACTGGCAAATTCATTAATAAAATCACGTTCTGTAATTTTATGTTCTGTTAAATATTGTTGGAACGTCTTCGTCTCGCCATTTTCTACAACAGTATCCGGTAGAATCATATAGTAATACGTACCAGCTTTATTTGGCTTGAATTCAACTTCAGCACGTCGGTAACCGTCCGATTCATCCGCTTTATTCACTGTATTTTCGATTGTGATAACAGGCATCACGGAATCATCGTGTTTGTATTCAGCATAGTTACGAATAGGGTCGCCTGGCTTAACTGTATTTGTATTTTCAAATGCATTATCCGCTAAATCTTTCACACCAGGTAACACCGTAACACGTAATGTATCGCCATTAACGAACCCTGTATCAGATGGAATCGTTAAAATAACTTTCTTATCACCCGGTTTATATTCTACAGCTGCTGGTTTAATGCCTTTTCCGCCTGTTACATTGACAATTACTGTACCTGTCAGTAAATAATTGTCTACATTGCGAGCACTTTCAGGATCTAATGCTTCGTTCACCGTTAATTCAAACTGATTATTGCTCTTCCTTACGAGCTTTCCTTGCTCAACAAACGGATGGATATTATCAAGCTCACTCGTTGTAAATTCTTTCACTGCAGCAGGGTCGACAGAGTTATTCCCCGACTCATCCTTCATTACAACATAAAGTTGATACGTTTCTTCAGGATCTAAACCTGATAGTATTTCAGTAATCCCTAGTTTACCAGCAACGGCAGTTCCCTTACCCGTTGGTTTAGCAATAATATCTGCTGTTGTCGGATCTGCGGCAGTTGTTTTTTTACGCACATAGTAGTAGTATTCCCCTGGTTCACTCGCTGTAAAGGTAAATTCCGCACGTGTCCCACCGTGGAGCGGGTTGACTGTTAGTGATTTTACGGATGGTGGCGATGAATCTTTCATTTGGAACGATTGCGACTTAATATCGGAAGCATTTTTCGCTCCGTCCACGACCATGACGTAGACAACGTATTCTTTTTTCTCACCTAAACTATTAATTTTAATAGTGTTTTTACCATTAACCGCTGCACCCGTGCCATTTGCGACATTGTCAGTAGAAATGCGATTGACCATTTCTCGTTTCGTTGGTGCTTCAACGCCCTTTTCGCGTACGATGTAGTAATACGTCCCTACTTTATCGGACGTAAATTCTACTTCTATATCACTACCGTTTAAGACAGTTACTTTTGTAATATCAATGATTGGCTTCGTTTTATCTGCCGGTTTTTGGTTTTCGATATCATCTTTATCGATTGGTTTGCCATCTGGGTCTGTAATATTCCCTACATTATCTTTATCGTTTAAGAAGTCATCAAAAATATTGTTTGGTCCTTCATCTTTTGGAAGGATGACTTTGTCGATATACGTATAATCACCAATATCGACCCAACCATAGGCATTATCTACGTAAAGCGTGCCAACACGGCCATCAATATAAAGCTCTAAATCCGTATAACTATTGTAATTAATCCAATCGATATTGCTTGTTCCGTAAATTGTAAGCTTTGTTTCGGTATCTAAATTCAGCGTGCCAATATTACCTTGAATCTCAAATTCACGGACATTACCGATAATATCTACACGAGGTAGCTTTGTATTTGTTTCGATTTTCGTACCATTTTGCGTCACGACTAGTCTGGATACGGTACTATTGTAAAATTCAATATGCTTTTCAACATTTTTCATCGTAATAGGATCTTTTGTCCAGTTTTCAAAAGGTTTGTTTTTATCTGGATTTTTATTGGAATCGGTCCAATTATCCAGGTCACTTGATGAATTACTATTTGATGAGCTATCCCCTTCTGGCTTATTCGGATTCGACCAGTCGATAAATGAAAAGTTACTGCTAGCTACGCGGCCAATATTTAATGGCTTAAAGTAGGAAACATTTAAATGTAACGGTGGACGAACTGTTTCATTGATTAACATTGTGCCCGTTAATGTGACATTGGCAAATTCAATATAGTTTCCATTGACAACAATTGTGCCGCCGAAGGATTTATGATCTCCATCGAACTGTAAAAACCGCGAGCTTGTCCCACTAGCATTTAACGTTAACTTTGCGACTGAATAAAGTGTTTTCCCTGAAATATCGCCTTCAATAAAAGCACCCTTTAAGACATCTGCATTATATTCATTAAAAATATGTGAAAGGTTTTCAGGTACTGTATATGGCTCAGCATTTATGTAAACAATATCATCTTCAACGCCCGTAATTTTATAAGTCGATGCATTACTTTTTTTCTCTTGCGAACGAACAATAAAGGAAGCAATTTGTCCACGAGTTACGGCATTAAATGGAGAGAATGTAACAGGTGTTGTGCCTTCTGTAATCTGTAAATCTACCAATGTTTGAATATAATATGCATTACTCGTTTGGCTATTGACATCTTGGAAGCTATGATTAAATTTCGTCGCTACTTCGAATTTAAAGCCAAGAACTAAAATTTTCGCTAATTGCCCACGTGTAATCACTTCGTTTGGCATAAATGAACCGCTTGCATAACCAGACATAATCCCTGCATTTTGTAATGCGGCTACGTATTTATAATATTCATTGCTCTTTGGTACGTCTTTAAAATAAGGATCTTCGACATTTTTTAAATCTAACTTTAAAACCGTTGCTAGCATTTTGGCTGCTTGGCCACGTGTTACATTTTGATTTGGTCGAAATGTTTTATCTGCAAACCCACTAATTGCACCTTGAGCGTACAATTTTAAAATATTATCATAGTGACTTGAATATTGGTTAATATCTATAAATGGTGAAGTTGCTGCTGCTACCTTTTGTGGTGGTGGCACAACAACTGCAATCCCGCTAGTCGCAAAAACAGTTGCAATAAGTGCTTTGTTCACTTTTTGGATTTTTGTTTTATCCATCTCACTCTTCCTTTCACATAAAATTAAAACGCACAAACATTATTTTCATCATACCCTTTATATCGACAAGTAGATAGTGAACCTTCATATGTATTTCTAAAATAATGGAAGAAAGTCAGGAACAATAAAAAAGCCAAGAAGCATCGGTGCTTTCTTGACTTTCACAAAATATAGGCATACATCCTATCATACTTGTTCTGTCATAAGGGAAAGGGGGATAACCTTAAGTCCTGCCAAGTCGATCGAGAGATGTGTCCCGAGTTTACGTATTATTTACAACAATAGCTTGCCCAAATAATTGGTGCATTAATCAAGTACCCTTAAAATTAAAAAGCTAAACATTTTATGAAGGTGGTTCTATCGGCAATTTCTTCGAGGTTATCGGCGATTTATGCTCTTTTACCAGCGATTTACGTGGTTCTATCGGCGATTCCCCTTAGTTTATCGGCGATTGTGACAACTATCCATTTCTCGACCATCTAAATTCTAAATTTTTTTACTTTTATTGTTATTGCAACATATAATTTTCTGACAAATTAATTTATAATAAAAATTAACGTAGTCAATGGTATTGTCAATCTGTTATAATACTGGATAAAATAAACATAATCTGTATTAATACAGATTTGTATAAATGCTTTTCGCAATATGGGGATATGAGAAAAGCGCTACGAAGGCATCTGAACAGACTGCATCGTAGCCTACACAAAAAGGGGTTGGAAGATTTGGGTATTTTAAAGGGGTTAAAAATTCTCGATTTTTCTGCATTACTACCGGGGCCAATGGCGACCATGATTTTTGCTGACCTAGGTGCGGAGGTCATTCATGTAGAATCCTCCAAACGAGTAGATTTAACACGTATTATGCCTCCTTATGATGAAGATCATGAGGCATATATTCATCAGCATTTGAATCGTTCCAAAAAATCACTTACGTTAAATTTGAAAGCACCTGAAGCTGTAGAGATAGTAAAGTCACTTATACAAGAATATGACGTAATTATTGAAGGTTTTCGACCAGGTGTGATGGAACGACTCGGTATTGGCTACGAAGCATTAAAAGAAGTAAATCCAAAATTGATTTATTGTGCGATCACAGGTTATGGCCAAACGGGGCCATATAGCAACCGACCTGGTCATGATAATAACTATTTAGCATTGGCAGGTGTGCTCGACTATTCACGTCATCAGGACAAAAAGCCTGTTTCGATGGGAATTCAGCTGGCGGATATTGCAGGTGGTACGATGCACGCTGCCATCGGGGTACTTGCTGCAGCACTACATCGCGAAAAAACTGGGGAAGGTCAATATGTCGACATTAGCATGACAGATGCTGTGTTCTCCCTGAATGCAATGTATGGCTCTGCCTACATTGGCGGTGGTCGTGTTCCTCAGCCTGAACAAGAAATATTAAACGGCGGTAGCTATTATGATTTTTATAAAACAAAGGATGGACGATTTTTCTCCGTCGGAAGCCTGGAGCCACAATTTCGTAGGCTACTATGTGAAGCACTGGACATTCCAGAACTTATTGATAATACCTTCAATGATTCGTACTATACACAGATTCGTTTTAAAGAGGCCGTACACGATGCCTTTTTATCGAAAACCTACAATGAATGGCTTGAAGTTTTTAACGAAAATTTTGAAGGTTGCGTCGAACCCGTGTTAACTTTTCCAGAAGCATGTGAACATCCGCAATTACAAGCTCGTGGTATGATTGTAGAAATTCCCAAACACGATGGTACAACACAAAAGCAAATCGCATCTGCCTTTAAGTTTGATGGGGCCAGCCCTACGTACAAGCATATTGGTGCCAAGCTAGGCGAACATAACGAAGAAGTACTATCGTCAATCGGCTATAGTGCTGAACAAATTACTGCACTTCAAGAAAAAGGGGTTTTAGACTAAAAAAAGTGCCAGGCACTCAAACAATTCTCACACAATTTCATTGCTTTATTTTTATAAATAAAAAGAGTGTCCAATCAAGTCCTTTTTCGACTTCAGTGGACACTCTTTTTTTAGTTACACATAGGCACGAATAAATACTCGTAGCTTTTCGAAATGGTCTTCCACGAGTAAATATTTTTTATAAACTTCTATTAATTTTTCAAATAGCTCGTACTGCTCCGTCACAAATAGAATTTTTAAAATATTAATCATATGCAAAGAAGCGCTCTGTGCTACTGAAAAATACGGAGCATCCGGCTGGCGATAATGTTGGCGCCACTCTTCCACTGACAGGCCAATATGTTGTAATGAATTATTGACTTGCAATGCTATATCTTGCTGCACCGATGCTTCTATCGCAATCAGTTGCTCTTTACTGAAATTTTGCTGGGCCAATGCGGCATTTATTTTTTTATTGGATGCAAGGCCATGTTCTTTTAACAATGTTAGCCCCTCATGATAACGTTCTAATCTGACATAAGTATCTAATAATACGGCATACAGATTTTCTAAGTAGTTCAAATTATAATTTTTAATGATTGCAGGGGGTGTTGGTTTGCGATTTGGCAGTAAATCTTTGTACTCTAGTAAAATTTCTATTGCATAATTATTAAGCCGTTCATCTTCTAATAAATATTCACCATGGCGAAGGACATGTTCATAATCGCGTTCTTGATGAGCTATGCGCAATAAAATATAGGCAATCAAAACCTTTTCTTTTTCTGTTAATGCATACATAGAATAACGCCAATCTGTCTCAAAGGAAGCAATTAACGCTTTAATGCATTGGTAATTCCCCTCCGATAAGCGAAAATGTGTAACGATTTGATAAAGACGCAACTGCTTTTTTGCTAAACAGGATAAATTACAGTTATCCACATAGGTTATACACTTATCCAGAATGTTTTTATAATTATACACAGAGTTATCCACATGTTCACAAACAATTGTTGAAGATTGTTCAAAATGACCCATTATTTCATGGACAAATGTGAATTGTTCCAAAGGTTTGTGGATAAGCAGTGAATAAACTTTTTTCATAAACAGCCAATGCCAAAACAGCGCTTCTTCTTGATAGATCATATGCACAAAATAGTCATTATTAAATTTATATAAAAAGATTGTTTGTAACTCATTTACAGGTAATTTGACTTGCCAGTGCTTTCCAAATACAAGCCATACTAACCGTTCTAAGTCCATTGTATGCTGGGCAAAAAGTTGCTCAAAAAAGACTTGCTTCCCTTTTTGGGTATAAAAAAAAGCATTGAGACGATCATTCACAAACTTTGCATCCATACCGTGCTTATCGAAAAATTGTTGTAGCTCTATCGATACACGTCCCCAATATTTTCGTGCTGTCGAGAAGGCAATGTTCATCGCCGCTTCTTCATTTACTAAAAATAATTGCGGTGACAATGCAGTACCAAGGATTTTGGAATCTGCATGTGGAGTGACCTCAGCCTCCGCCCATTTTGCAAGTAATTTTTCAGCGCCATTTTCACCACTTTGTCTATATGTTATGAATAATTGCTCATCACAATCCAACAGCATACAACCGAAGCCCCCCATCAAATTCACGCAATAAAAATCTTCCCCTATCATGCGAAAATATGTTTCTCAAATATTTCATCACTCTTTCTCCAATATATCAAATCCTATCCAACATATGCTAAAAATTTATATATATGCACAAGAAAAGAGCTAAAGTGTTCGTCTACACAAACACTTTAGCTCGACTTAGAGCAACATTAAAACATTCACGAAGCTTATTCAATTTAATACGAAGGCACAATGAGCACATCTGATAATTGCGCTTAAGTTGGTAGCCCAGTGCATTATCTCAGATGGCTCATTGCCCGACGCTCTACCTAGCGCCATCCTATTTACCTACTTAAGTGTCCACTAATTCTAAGAAAAGTTAACACTCCCAATGCAGTAGACGGATAACAAAAAAGATAGTTACAAAATTTAATGAAAAATTTTATTTTTTATATAATAGCCAACTGCTCACCAATATTGTGGATATTTCCTTGTCTGTCGTAAATTATTAATCAGTAAGCCAAAGAGCACAATGATGACTGCGCCAATTAACACTGGCATCAATAAATAGCTCCAGCCGTATCCTCCTAAAATAATGATAATCGGATTTGCTCCGGCCGGCGGATGTATAACGCCCGAAAGTGCCATAAAGAAAATCGTTAATCCGACACCAAGGCTAATAGATACGATATTTGATCCTAATAAGGAATACATCGCCAATCCGATAAAGGCTGAAATTAAATGTCCTCCAATAATATTACGTGGTTGCGACAATGGCGCATTCCATACAACAAATACGAGTACACAGCTCCCACCAAGGGATGCCATTAACCAAGGTGCCCCTGTATAGTTTGTTAACCAAAGTAACACAAAAATACAAAGTAAACCACCAACTGCACCTGTGATTGCATCAGCAAAATTAGTTCTGGAAGGAGCATGTCCACCGCCACTCATCTTAGCTATGTATGCTTTTAATCGATGATTTTTTGTTTCCTTTTCTTGCAAACGTACGAAATCTGCCATAGTCACCATCCTTGAAATTACAACTCAAATTTATATTAAAATAATTAAAAATATAGATGTAGAAGCTTTTTTTATTATATCAGTTAAAAAAGAGATTACAATTTGACACTTTTATTTTAATAATGCGAAAGTTGCAATAGTATAAAAAAGCAAAAAAACCACAGCAATGCCGATTTAAGTCAGCTTAGCTGTGGGATTTTTTGTTGGTTAACGACTAAAGCTTAATCGTACTGCTTTTTAATCGGTTTAAAAATTCTCGCTTTTTTGAGCATAGTCTTCGGAACTTGGAATGTTGCAGTTACAACACCTGGATGGCGGCCTATTTCAATTGAGCCCGTTATCGTTGCACGATTCATCACTTCCGGCTCCGTCATCTCAAATAGTTTTGCTGCTCGACTAATTGCATTCGATGTCGCCTCGTTTAATGTTGTCCCTGTACCGACTATAGATACGGGAAATGCTTCTTCCACTTGCTTCACACCAAACTCCTCCGCTAATTCGCGAGCGCGACGTTTTTCCTCTTTAGAAAAAGGTTTCGCAGTATATGGCAGATCTTCTTCATTTGGTAATATAATAGGACCTTCAAGCGCTACTTTTTTCAAAACACTTACCTGCAATTGGACAATTCCCGCAACATCTGTTGTATGGCCGGCAATTTCCCCATCTCCTTGCATGGCATGCATATCGCCAATGTAGACACCACCACCTGGTACTTTTACAGGGCAAATAATAGTGGCACCTTCACGAACACGGCTAATATCCATATGGCCATCTGTTCGGTGTGTATCTAATTCAGCTTGCGTAAAGGCATATTCATGCGGAGCTCCTATTAAAAACGAACCAAAATCACCCGCATTATGTGAATCTGGCATTGCCTTCGAAGGTGTCGTTCCGAGTTGACCTAAAAATGGTCGCATTCTTGCCATCACGCCTATTAAATCGCTCGGTGCCAAAGCTACAACTGGATTCTGCACCGATTTTTCAGGTGTGCGCATATAATTTTTGGCATCCAATGCAATACGCCGAGCGCCTTCTCGCCCGACCGTTAAACCAATATTCCCTTTTTGGTCGAGTGCCATTGTATAACCATTTGTCATTTTAAATGGAGCTGTTTCCGTATCACATGTCGAACAACGGATAGCTTGCGAACCAATACCATGCACCACTGTACTTGGATGAAGTTTGCCGCAGCCAGGACATTTTACCGAGACAAACGGATCTCCGATAAAACGATCGACAATTGCCTCATCATGCCCAGATGCTGTCGCAAGAGATGTTACTTGGATCGATTTAATGGTAATCACAATAGCATCACCGACTTCAGCACCTTCTACAAAAACAGGCTTCGTTACTTCGTGCCCACCACGAATGGTTGGCGTTAGCATTGGTCCCCAGCAGCCAGGCGTCGTATTGGCAATGATCGTACCGCCATTTTTCACAGGGCCCAGCATCGTGTGCTGTGGATCTAAAATGCCGTCAATAAACTCATTGACAAACAATGTTTCCACTGCCTCCATCTGCTGTACACTTTCATCATTTTCTGGTTGTGTAGCTTTTTCATGCATTTCTGTAATCATGTTAATCCACTCTCCCCATCCAAAAAATCGTTATGTAAAAAGACAACTCTCCACTTCTAAGTAGAGCGCTTTATTATATGCAAATCATCGCATTACTTATGCTTTTTATTTCGACATCGTAAGCGATAGTTCCTGCTATTTCGAGTAAATCCTTAGTAAATTTACACTAGGGGTTTTTGCCATTCAGCGTCTTATATTTCTTTACTATTTCATCGCACTTCGTCTTTCCAGCACTTTCATTTATAATAAGGCATACACAAGATTCGACTAACACCCATACCTTTAAGAAAGGGCGTATGCACTTTGCCAGAACCAACGATTTTAATTGTAGAAGATGAGGCTGATTTAGCTAATCTGCTTCAGGTTAGTCTTCATAAAGAAGGCTATAAACAAATCCAAACAGCTGACTCCATCGCAAAAGCTTGGACGAGCTTTCAACAAATACAGCCCGATATCGTGCTACTTGATGTCATGCTTCCAGACGGTGAAGGCTATGATTTATGCCGCCGCATTCGTGAAGTATCCCATATTCCAGTGCTTTTTTTGTCAGCTAAAAATGAAGAGATCGATAAAATTTTAGGTCTTGCTATTGGTGGGGATGATTATATTACAAAACCCTTTAGTCCTAAAGAAGTTGCTTATCGCGTTAAGGCACAACTGCGGCGAGCAGGTTATCAAATCCAGGAAACAGCGCCCACTACTACAGCACAGGCTATTCAGGTAGGACCCTTTGTACTGAATAACGATGAAACGGAAGTACATAAGGATGGTACTTTATTAGAGTTAACAGCTAAAGAAATTGGCTTAATGGCTTGCTTTATGCATAATCCCAATCGAATTTTAAGTAAGGAAACATTATTTGAACGTGTATGGGGCGAGGACTTTTTTGGCTCGGACAATACGGTTATGGTACACATTCGCCGTTTGCGAGAAAAAATTGAACAGGATCCATCTAAACCGCTATATCTTACAACAGTCAAAGGGCTTGGCTATAAATTGGTCGTGCCAAAAGAGCCGCAAATATGAAATGGCGATTAACGGCTCGTTTTCTACTATCTATTTTATCTATTGTTATCATTGTTATTTTCGTCAATACCGCCATTTTAATTGGGCTACTTACGTATCAGCAGCTAAACAAATTTGAAAGTGCTACTGCCGATACCGAAGAAATCTTTGTGCGTCATTTTCAGCAGTATATTGATATAGAGAATGGTCAACCTTCCGTAAGTAAAGAAGGGCTACAACAATTGCATCAAAGAAATGCTTGGATTCAATTGCTTGATGCGAATGGACAAGTGATTGATGCCTATTTCGCACCTCAAAAAGCACTTGCTCATTATACGCCCATCGATTTAATTCAAGTATATAAATATAAGGAATTCGATGTTGATACAACGGTTTATGTAGGTAGTAAAGATAACATTAGCTATTTAATTGGCATACAGGGTAGTGGCGTTTCAAGGTTAGTTGTTCATCTTTCAGGCGCATCTATACTACAACTTATCGGAAAATACGGCTTGCTCATTGTGATCGCTGACTTACTAGTTGCAACGCTAGTCGGATGGTTATTTGGTCGTACTTTGACCAAGCCTCTTTACGCCATGATAGAACGTATTCAGCATTTAAAAAATCACAAGCACCTGCCTATAAAAGTGCCAAAAGGTCTCTACCGACCTGTATTCGAAAATTTAAGTGAAGTGTCGAGTGAGTTGGCTGCTCATGAGCAAGAACGTAAGCGCCTAGAGATGCTGCGGGAGGAGTGGATTAGTAATGTCTCACACGATATGAAAACACCCCTTGCCTCCATTCGTGGTTACGCAGAGTTATTAAATGATGGCGGATTATCACCAAAAGAGCACAACGAATATGCACGAATTATTGAAAAACAGTCATTGCATATGCAGGACTTACTCGATGATTTAAATTTAACAATGCGCCTAAGACACCAGCAGCTTCCACTGTCTTTAACAGAGGTTAATATCGTCCAGTTTATGCGGGAAATTGTCATCGACACTTTAAATACACCTCCCTATGAACAAGCCAATATTGAATTTGACGCAACGGCAGAGTCCATTGTCCATTCGATTGATGAGCATTTCATGAGACGCGCTGTGATCAATTTTTTATATAATGCATTACTGCATAATCCCCCTGGCGTATGTGTTCGCGTGTTAGTAGATGCTAACACCATTACAATAGCTGATAATGGACATGGTATCAGTGCTGAAGACCTTACTCATATATTTGAGCGTTACTATCGCGGGACAAATACGGAGCAAAAGCAAGGGACTGGTCTTGGCACTGCTATTGCACGAGATATTATTGAAGCCCATGGTGGAACGGTGTCTATTACTTCTGAGGAACAAAAAGGGACAACTGTCACAATCCATTTGCATAAATAGATAAATAAAAATGGGGCAGTCCGATTACCTATGGACTGCCCTGCTTTTTTTATTTTATTTGTGCCTGTACTTTAGCTGGCATATCATCAAATTGTATTTCATCATAAGACGTCACTTCATTATCCTTTTTAACATAAAGCTTTAAATACGCATCTAGGCGTAAATTTTTTTGTGCAGAAAATTTCAAGGTCATTTCTTCGCCGTTTTCCTTAAATGCCGGTAGCTCGTACCAATATGTTTGAATAATTTGCCCGTCAGTGGCCTTATATTCCTCCACTTCCCCATCGGTCGTGATATGCACATAGAAAGTGTCTTTATTTAAACGGTTAAAATCTACTGTCATGAGGACACTTAGACCTGCCACAAACAAAATAAAAAGTGCTCCAATACTAATAAACATCTTTTTCATATTAATTCCCCTGTCTCACAATTTTATAAAACGCCCGTACAGTAAAGAGATAATATAAGCCGTAAATGACTGAATAGGCAATCATCCATACTAACACTGGCTTTGTTATATCCATATTAAACAATTGTGAAAATGCTAGAAGCGCGAAAGCACTGTGTACGATGCCAACAATCAGTGGTGCACTAAATATAACAGCAACCTGCCCTGCAACCGTTTTTAAGATTTGTCTACTATTTACACCGATTTTATTTAACACTGCATACTTCGCCTGATCTTCTTCTGCCTCTGTAAGCACTTTAAAGTAAATAATACTGCCTGTTGCCGCTAAAAATACTAGCCCTAAAAAGCTTCCAACAAACAATAATGAACCAACCGTACCTAGACTATCCTCATAGCTTTGAGGCACACTTGAAAACCACTCTTGCTGCTCCGTAGAAAGCTGTCCAAAAATTTCTTTCGACACACTTTGTTGCTTCAAATCATTGTCCATACCAACAACTTGCATCGTTATCCCTTCGGCATTTGTCGTATCAAAAACATGATCGTTGACGACAAGTACGGTGCCAGCTGGCATAAAGTTTAGCACACTATCTGTATACATTTTGTCGATATGAAACGATTCGCCACTTTGCAATTTAAAGTTTTCACCCGTAAAGTCATGGGAAAAACGTTCATCATAGTTAACGTCTAGTAGTACAGCTGAACCATCTGCAATATGAAGCTCTCGTTCCTGCCCCTGCAATGAGGCTAAATGATTGTAATCTGATTCTTTCAATAATGTATATTCAAAAAAAGCAAATTCATTATCAACACGTAAATTTTTTGCATGGATTGATTCATTGTACAACACGTTCTGTTGGTCAAATTCAACCGCTTCACCTTTCCACATAAATGTGTTTGGCAGCGCGTGGCGCACCGATGCTTCTGTATTGTAGTACATACCAAATACACCGCCACCTGCAGTTATCGTTGTTGCGCTTAAAATCGCGATAATTGACAATGATTTAGCGTTTGCCCGTATACGATATAGTAATTGCGAAACACCGATTAAATTCAAGCCTCTCCAAGACCAAGATGTCGCCTTTTTCAATGCTGTCAGTACGAAAACGCTCACACTATGGAACAGTAAATATGTCCCTGCAATTGTGACACCTATTACTAGCAGTGGTGTACCGAGAATCGAAAATACTTTCCAAATAGGACTTGTAAAAATATCAGAAGAGGCCGTGTAATAGCCAAATGCAATCAGTACTGTCCCTAGTATCGCTGCTAACAGTGATGCACGAGGAATTTTTTCGCCTTGCTTCTCTGCATGGAACAGATCAATTAGTTTAAATTGATAAATCACGCGGTAGCCTTGTAAAGAAGTAAATAGGAATAATACGAAAAAGATTCCCGCTGTTTGAAGCACTGCTTCAGGTGTGAATGTTAAATTTGCTACGACTTGATAGCCCATTAGGCGAACTAAAATGGTTAATAACACCTTTGACATAAAAAAGCCGATGATAATGCCTAAAACCAATGATACGAGCCCAATCACTAAATTCTCGAAAAAGAGCATTAGGCCGATTTTTTGTTGACGTACACCGAGTAGCGAATAGAGTGCCACTTCTTTTTTGCGTTTTTTCATAAAAAACGAATTGGAATACGCGATAAAAATCACAATGAAAAATAAAAGGACAATCGACGATGCACTCATTAATCCTTTGATTTGTTGCGACATCCCTGTGGAACTAGCAAGATCGTCACTGTATTTTAGCGTGACAAATGTAAAGTAAATGACAATGCTAAATACCATGGAGGCGATATATAAAAAATAATTGGATAAATTGCGCTGAATATTTTTACGCGCCAGGCTAAATAACGTCATTTACCCCACCCCCGATGCCTGCAAGCACCTGTAAAATCTCCTGGAAAAACTGCTTTCTCGTTTGGACGCCACGATGAATTTCCTTGGAAAGCTTGCCGTCCTGAATAAAGAGAATACGCTGGCAGAAGCTTGCTGCAAATGCATCATGTGTCACCATCATAATCGTTGCGGCATGAGATTGATTTAAATCGCTTAAGCTTTCCAGTAAATCAGTTGCTGATTTTGAATCGAGTGCACCTGTTGGCTCATCAGCAAAAATAAGTTTTGGTGCAGTTACTAACGCGCGGGATGATGCTGTTCTTTGCTTTTGACCACCTGAAATTTGGTAAGGGTATTTATCTAGCAGGTCACGAATGCCAAATAACTGTGCAATACGCTCTACTCTTGCTGCAATTTCCTTTTGTGGCACCTTTGCAATGGCAAGCGGTAGCACAATATTTTCGCGCACGGTTAAGGAATCGAGCAAATTATAATCTTGGAAGATAAATCCTAAATTATCACGACGGAAATCTGCTAATTGCGTATCTTTCATCTGTGCTAAATTTGTATTATTGATGACAATATCGCCCGTTGTTGGCGTATCAATTGTTGCTAAAACATTTAAAAGTGTCGATTTCCCTGCCCCGGAAGGCCCCATTACACCGACAAACTCACCTTGCTCTACCTCGAATGTTATATTTTCAAGCGCTGTAAAAGTATTCGCGCCTTTGCCGTATGTTTTTCCTACATTTTGTACTTTTAATAATGGCGTCATATACGCTCACCTCTTTCTGTTTACAGTATACGACCCCAAACTTACAGCAAAATTGTCGCAAGCTTACAACAACCTTAAATGACAAAAAAGCATGCACATAATGTGCATGCTTAGACTAGGCAAAAGGCAACAAGAAGTTTTACTCCATTCCTTTTGTCATTTTTATCCTTTTGGTGGTCATATAACGAGACATTTGTACGATTATATAGTTGATTGGAGCGGAGGGCGGGCGACTCCTGCGGGAACAGCACAGAACGTAAGACGCAACAAGCCGCGCGATAGCGAGGGTTGCGGCTTACGATGTGCCCGCGGAAAGCGCCCGTCCGTAGCGGAAATCAACGGCTTAATCCAATACTTCTTTAATATCTTCCTCAAAACTACTCGGTTTATCTGCAGAGCCGTAGCGCTTAATAATTTCTCCGTTGCGATCTACTAAAAACTTTGTAAAGTTCCACTTAACACTACTACCAAGGAAGCCTTTCGTATGGGACGTCAAGTAGTCAAAAACCGGGTGAGCGTCTTTGCCATTGACCTTCACCATTTCATGCATCGGGAACGTTACACCATACGTTAAACGACATTGTGATGCAGCTTCTTCGGCAGTGGCAACTTCTTGCTTAAACTGATTAGAAGGGAAGCCCAGCACAACAAGTCCCTCATCCTGATATTTTTTATATAGCTCTTCTAAGTCCTCAAACTGCGGTGTAAAACCACATTTTGTTGCTGTATTTACAATTAGCATTGCCTTCCCTTTATAACGTTCTAAGCTATATTCTGTCCCATCTTCTAAAGCTACTTGAATATCGTAAATACTCATTGTTAAGTCCCCCTTATTATAAACGTCCATTCATTCTAGCAACCTGCTGTAACGGATCCCACACACCATTAAAAGGAGGTGCATAGGCTAAATCTAAATCAAGTAAATCCGGTAATGTCATTTTATTGTATAAGGCTGTGGCAAAGACATCGATGCGTTTATCCACACCGGCAGGTCCAACAATTTGTGCACCTAATAGTTGCTGGTCTCTTTTGCGCACAACAATTTTAATAAACATTCGTTGGGCTCCTGGGTAATAACCTGCAATATGACGGGCAGACAATTTATATGCCTCATAGTCAAAACCGAGATCCTTTGCAGTCCGCTCATTAATACCTGTTGTGGCAATAGTTAAGTCAAAAAATTTCAATATAGAGGTGCCGACAATGCCTCGAAACGGTGCAAATTTCCCGGACATATTAAGCCCTGCTAAACGCCCTTGTTTATTGGCAGTCGTGCCAAGTGGTACATAATCTAATCGTTCTTTTACAATATGAAAATGCGTCGCACAATCTCCTGCCGCATAGATATTTTTCACCGATGTTTCTAAATGGCGGTTCACAATAATAGCCCCATTTTCCGCAAGTACAATATCTGTTCCATTTAAAAATTGCGTATTCGGTTTAATGCCTGCAGCGACAATGACTAAATCTGTATCTAACGTTCCTTTATCTGTCACGATACGCTCAACACGAGAAGTGCCCTCAAGTCCTTCTACATTTGTATTTAAGAGAAGCTCAATACCTTGCTTTTTAGCTTCATCATGAACATGCTTTGCTAGCTCTTCATCTAAAATATTGGCAACTTGATTGCCTCGCTGAATAAGTCGAACTTTCTTATGACACGCATGAATCGTTTCTGCCATTTCCAGCCCGATATAGCCTCCGCCAAGAATCGTTACATGCTCTATATTTGGCGTCAAATCGGCAAGTAAATCTTCCAACTCGGGTATTGTTTTCACTTTGTGAATACCTGCTAAATCAGCACCTTTTTGCACTGGAATAATCGGATCAGCACCAGTAGCGATAAGCAGTTTATCATAAGCAATTTGGAAAGGTTCGCCTGAAACTTGTGTTCCCGTTACTACCTGATTCTCCACATCGATATGTTCTACCTCATGTCCAACGCGCGCATCAATACCATATTTATCACGGAACGTTTCAACATCTCGCGCAATGAGACGCTTTGTTGATGAAATCCGCCCATCAACTACATACGGCAATCCACATTGTCCATATGAATAAATAAATCCCCGCTCTAAAGAAGTAATTTCTGCCCCAGGTACATTTCTGTAAATTTCCATAGCGGCTGACATCCCTGCCGCATCTCCCCCAATGATTACGAATTTCACCCTTCAAGCCCCCTTATCATGACACCTAGTTTTTTTCATAGATAGATGACGTCTGCCGTCACTTAAAGCCCATGAGGCACTAAAAAAACTTAGACACTTTTTTTATATAAACGAATTCATACCAATTTTTGATATGTATAATAAATTCTAATATTTGCCTCATACATCAATGTTAACAAAAAGCGAATTACTAATGCACGTTTCCACTACTACCTTTTTAAAATAAAATGACAAACTACAAATGAGCTATCTCCCAACAAAAAACAGGTAAAGAAAACGAATTGTTTTCCTTACCTGAAGTACTTATGCTTTTGCGATTTCTTCTTTGCAAAATGTTAAAATTTCTTCTAATTCATCATCTTCCAGTGCAAAGTCTAAGTACTCTCCCTCTGCCTTTTCCATAATGAAATAATTTAAAATAAATGGCGCACCATCTTTTTCACCGATTAAAACACGAATTTCAATACCCGCTTCATGGTATAGCTCGTCCTCTTCGTCAATATCCACATCTAAAATAAATTCAAAACGCTTACCTTCAATGATATTCGTCGGATCTAAAATTTCTTCCATTGAGAATTGTGTAATATCCATTTTTACTAGCTCCTTTATCTTTACCTATTCTTATCTATAATAAATCAATTTCAGCATGGGTCAACTAGAAAACCTGTATACACCTACAAGCAATTATGCCACAATAAAATAAAACTTTTAGTAGGAGGCTTTTTATGAAAGAGCTACTATATTATTATCAAGACGCTATGTTACGTGAATTTACAGCAACGATTGTACATACTGGTATAGAGACGGATGGACGCCACTATGTTGTGCTTTCTAACACGGCATTTTATCCAACAGGTGGTGGTCAACCACATGATACAGGAACATTAAATAATACGAATGTAATCGACGTTGAAAAAGTTGATGAGGAAATCCGACATTATATCGAGGGCGATGCTTCCGCTTTAAGTGGTGAAGTGCATGGTAAATTGAACTGGAAGCGCCGATTCGACCATATGCAGCAGCACGCTGGTCAGCACATATTAACTGCCGCATTTGTTGAACTTTTTGACGCGCCGACAGTAAGCTTTCACCTCGGCAGTGAACAAGTTACGATTGATATTGCCGTCGATTCATTATCAAATGAGCAGCTTGCGGCGGCTGAGGCTCGGGCAAATGCCATTATTTTAGAAAACCGCCCGATTGAGACAAAATGGATTACAGAACAAGAGCTAGGACACTATAATTTACGGAAAGAAGTAGCGGTCACAGGAGATATTCGTTTAGTTATTATTCCTGATTTTGACTACAATGGCTGTGGTGGTATACATCCAACATCTACAGGGCAAGTAAATGCCATTAAAATTCTAGGTACAGAAAAAATGAAGGGCAATGTGCGCGTGTCCTTTGTATGCGGTGGGCGAGTTTTAGCGGAGTTAGCGATGCGAAAAACCGTCTTAGCCGATGTTGCAAAACAATTAAGTGTGCCTGAAGTCGACGCAGCTACGGCACTTGCCAAGTTACTCGCTACGCAAAAAACGACCGAAAAGGCACTTGTAGCAGCAAAAGAAGAATTGCTGTCCTTTGAAGCGAAAGCATTGGCTTCAAGCGACCACCCTATTATAGCTACTTCCTTTCATGATCGCTCGATACAAGAGCTTCAAAAATTGGCTCGCTTTATCGTTGCTGAACGTCCTGATATCATTGCACTTCTTGTTTCAGAAAATGAAGATAAGCTACAGTTTGTCGCAGCTCGTGGCGCACAAGTAAAGGCAAGTATGAAAGAGCTTGCTGCTCAAGTTTTACCATTCATTAATGGTAAAGGTGGCGGTAGCGAGCAAATGGTGCAAGGCGGTGGCGAACGCATTATTGCTCGTGAACAACTGCTTGCTGCTATGCAAGAAGCGATAAATTAACAATATAACCGTAGAAATACAACGAGCCTCGCAAGCAATTATGCTTTGCGAGGCTCGTTTGTTGTTCGTTCATTTCATGGATGTTGCTTCAATCACAATAAATTAATCAATTAACTTCGATATTTTCAGGAAGCGCTCGATAACGACTGCCACCTCTGCACGAGTAATATTTTCTGCTGGAGCTATCATTTGATTGGCTCTTCCTGTTACTAAACCTGTTTTCACCGAAAGTGCAATATAGCGTTTGGCAGAGTCGGCAATTTTTTCGTTGTCGCTAAACGGAGCTAAAATTGAATTCATTTCTTCTTCTGTGATATCTGTATGGATATCTGTTAGTGACAATGCACGGGCTAAAATAGTCATCGCTTGCTGACGCGTAATTTTATCGTTTGGCCCAAAATTGCCATTACTATAGCCTTGAATTAAGTTAAATTGTGTTGCGGTCGCTAAATAGTTTGCGTACCAAGCGTTTTCGGCAACGTCGCTATATTTTTTCGTCCCTTCACTTGGCTTCAATCCTAAACCGCGTACCATTATTGCTACAAACTGTGAACGAGTAATATCTTTATTTGGTTCAAAGACACCTTTACTCGTCCCTTCAATTACGAAACGAGAGCCAAGATTATTAATGGCTGTCTTTGCCCAATGTGTTTGTACATCCTTAAATTCAACTGGATGCCACACAACAGCATACATACTATTCGTTAAACTGTTTATAACAGCAAAATATTTTCCTTCTTTTTGTATAACTTTAGTTGGGACGTGGTAAGTTGTACCATCTGGTGTTACAACAATCCCCGTTGTAATTTTGTCTACAGCCGTCCCATCTGGAAGGGCAATAGTCCGTTCTACATATGCATTGAATTGACTAATGTCGCCCGTCGTGTTGCCAAATGTATAACTAACTTTAAAATCCACCGGCTTCGTTACTAAAGAGAAATTTTGTTCATTTGCTGAATGCTCTACTACTTGTGCGGCTTCTGCCGTTACTTTAGCAATCTCTATATGAATTTTAATATCTTTTAAAGCCACCGTTTCCCCTAATTGTTGCGAGATTGCATCAATATTAATTTGTTGCGCAGGTAATTCATAAGAGGCATTCGGCGTTTGGACAACAATTGTTGCCTGCTTATGTTCCATATTTTTTACGAGTTCCCCATCTAACTCCCCGATAATAATATCTGCACTTGTATCCGTTATAGGAATGGTTACAACAGCATTATCACCTACCGTTGCAAGTTTTTCCTGAAGTTTCACTGAGTCCGCCAACAATGTAAGAACCTTTTGATTATGAACTGTCGTATTTACAACTTTACCAATAGACGCTTCTTCGCCATTAACAATAATAATCGCATCATCTTTTGGTACAGGATCTGGCGTCGGCGTTGGATTTGCTGTATTAGAGTTATCACTATTATTTCCTGTAGAAGGTGCTTCCTTTGATATCACTATCGTATATTGTTGAACCGAGCCATCTATAGCTGTCACCATCACAAGAATAGTGTTAAGACCTGTAGCAAGTTTTACCGGCTGTGTAGCTAATGTACCGTTAACAGTAACTGTTGAAGTGCTTTCTTCTACAATCGGCGTAATAATGACACTATTTACTACAGACGAAACGTTTGCTGTATAGGATGTAATATCTTTGTTAAAAGCAGGGCTTAATGTGCCACTTGATATCGTTAAATTTTTCAAATTGGCATGACTAGCATTTGATAAAGCTTTGACAATCATCGTGAACGTTTTCGTATCCGTTACACTGCCTTTTGTAATCGTAGCTGTTAATTTTACAGTTTGATTGCCTTGCAATGAAGATGGTCGAGTAACCGAGCCATTATTAGCAATAACATCCGGTTTACTTGATGACCAACTAATCGTTGTTTCATTTATACCTTCCGTCGGTAATGTAAGTTTTTGTGTAACGGATGCTGCTGAATCCCCTTCGCTATATATTACCGCCAAGGAGCTTTTATCGTTTTGAACTTTATTTGAAAGTACTTGGTAAAGTATTGTATTCATTTCAGATTGAAGCATTTCTACTTTATTAAACCCTTCTCTAGGTCGAACTTGCAGCAATTGTTTACATACTTCGTCTTGTTCTGCTGTTGTTAACAATTTGTAGTCACTATAGTTAAGTTGTGTATCTTCTTCAAACACCGTCCATAGCTCAAAAGAATCGACAGCACTATTGACATTTATTAAAAATGAGCGGTCTCCTAATGCATTTAAATAGGTTTGTCGAACTATAGAAATTGAATTATAGCCACCTTGTGGGCGATTTTCTATCATCCAATTGGCTAATTCGTTTTGATCAGCTTCTTTGAAATTCAAAAACATTTCATGTGCGCTAGCTGAATAATGTAATACAGTCCACTCACTAATCATAGCCGACTTCATGTCATCAATATTGTTAGCATTATTAAATAAACCGAAATCATATTTGGCTGCTGAGGCATCAGACAACGGTAATATACATAATGCTACAGCCAAAATAATTAAAAATATGCTAGATATCTTATTTTTTTTGTATCGAATATGACTCATCCTTTACGTATCAAAATATAAAACACTTAAAAGTTTGCTCGAATAGTAGTATAATCACCAGGCCTTAATTGTCCCCATTCAGAGCTTTCAAACATCGAAGACCCTGATTGAAATCTGTTATGTCTTTTCAAGCCGCCATTATTCGGTAAAAGTGCAGTTGTTGCAGTTGGTTCTCCTAGTAAATCTACTATTTGACCATTACGCTCTAACGCTATCGCTACAATCGCACTGCCAGTTGTAGCATGGTACTCAGAATTATAATATTGGGCATTTGTCATATCAAAAAAGTCATAAAATATTTCATTAATTGCGACGTAATAAGCCATATTTGAACTAAAGACCTCGACTCTTTCCACATCGCGAGTGCCTGTTAGTGGGTTGTACTGATGGATAACAATTTCATATCCAACAGGTGCTTCTACCTGATTAGGGTTAAATAATTGGATGACATCTCTACCATTCCCGCCTTGCACAAAATCGGATATAAATATCATTGGAGCATCTACAGTCACTGTAAAGCTCGTAGAAGCTTGTCCCCCATTGCCATCATCTGCAGTTACTGTAATCGTACTTGTCCCTACTTCTTTTGGTGTAAGAGACAGGTTTGTCCCTCCATTTGAAGTGGCAAAAGCAACCGCTCCATTACTTGAAGTAGCACTGAATGTTAAGATATCTTGATCTTCGTCGGTAAATACATCTTGTAGGTCCACATTCCAAGTAAGACCGTTTTGATTTCCTCGTTGATTTTTAATTGTATGTGCTACGTTTGGCGCGTGATTATCCGAAGTAGCTGTAACTGTTACTGTAAAGGTAGTTGAAATAGTACCGCCATTACCATCAGAAGCCGTTAAAGTAATGATAGCTGTACCAACTTCTTTCGGTGATACGCTCAAAGTTGTGCCATTCAAACTTACTGTCGCTATTCCTGCATTATCAGACACTGCACTAAATGTTAAAACATCGTTATCTGCATCTGTAAATACGTTACTAATATCGAATGTGCTATCAGCGCTATTCACAACTAATGTTTGATTTGTAAGAGCTTGCGCTACTTCTGGTGAGGTATTGCTATAAAGTAAACCTTCCACTTCAAAGCTACTCATGGCTCTTCCTAATTTCCCATCATCTGCAGTTACTTTTATTCTCGTATTTCCAGGTGCTAACCCTTCGATTGTCAGCTGATGGCCATTTACTTTCGTAGTCACAATGCCTACAGGCGCCGAGACTACCGAATAAGTTAATGTATCACCATCTGCATCATAGAATAACTTACTTAAGTCAATCACCTTCGTTTGACCAAGAGCTATTGTTTGTTTTGGAATTCTCTCAGACGCAACGACAACAGGTGGTTTATTGTTAGAAGCCGCGTATGCGCTTTGTCCCGGTGTAGTGAAACTAAAAATAGTTGAAAAGAGCAACAACAAACAAACGCATACTGCCAATTTTCTCTTGTTTATTTTGTAGTGCAAAACTGTACCTCCTGCAATTATTTAAAAATTTTTAAGTAGTATGTAAACCCCAAATCCCCTTTAAGCATCTAAATACCCGGACTGATTATAGCAATTGAAAACTCTCAAAATTCTCTCAAACCGAGTGCCAGTCACCCAAACAATTCTGAATCTTTAATACAATTTGATTCAAACGGCATAGAAAAAAGTGTTAGATTGATGGCAATCAATCTAACACTTTGCTCTTTTTACAATTTGAATTTTTGGATGGCTCCTTGTAGGCGATTGGCCATTTCCGACATTTTCACAGTTTGATCGTTCATTGTCTCTACCGTGTTCATTTGCTCCGATGTTGCCTGTTTCACTTCAGATACATAATCACTTGCAGCATGTGCTGTTGCCGCCATTTCTTCCATTGAGGCTGATACTTCTTCTGTATTGGCTGACATTTGCTCTGCTGAAGCATTCATTTCCTCAATTTGACCTGCAATTTTACCAACAGCCTGAACGATTTCTTCAAAGCGCTCCCCTACTGTCTCTATAGCAACTAAACCTCGGGCTACATTTTCTTCGCCACTTTCTGCTGCTTTCACGACCTCTAATGTGTGCGCCTGTACTCGATCAATTAATACATTAATCTGGGCAGCCGAGCCCGCAGTTTGCTCTGAAAGCTTTCTTACTTCCTCTGCTACTACCGCAAAGCCTTTGCCAGCATCTCCTGCACGTGCAGCTTCAATCGATGCATTCAGCGCCAGTAAGTTTGTTTGATCCGAAATATCCGTAATCATTTTTGAAATAAGCTCGATTTCTTTTGACTCTTGTTCTAGCCTACGAATAATATCTAGCTCTACAGCCGTTCCACGCTGAATGTCATCCATACGGTCAATAGATTGTTTCACCGCTCCATTACTTTCACTTATTTTCTCGGAAATAAAATCGGTATTCGTTGCGATTGTGGAAGCTACCTCTGCTATATTTTGAATACCTAGTGCCATTTGCTCCATAGCCGACGCACTTTCTTCAGCCATCGCTGTTTGACTTTGTGCTCCACGCTCTACCTCACCTATAGCACCTGCAATTTGCTCGGAATGTTTTGTTACAGCAAGTACATCCCCCATTAAGTCACAAGAAGCTTCATTGACCATTGTCGCTTCATGACCAACACGTGAGATCATATCTCTCATATTATCTGCCATTTTATCTAATGCTCGCGCCATTGTTCCCATTTCATCAATACGCTTCAAATATTTGTCCGGAATTTCTTGTGTAAAATCACCTTCAGATAAGCCTTCACTTATACGAAGCACATGACGCAATGGTCTACTTACAGAACGTGAAATCGCAAAAGAAATCAACAATCCTAAAATAGAAACGATAATCGTCATCATAATGAAATTCGTCTTTAATTGTGAGAGCCCTGCCAGCATTTCGTCCTCTAATGCGACCACGCCCATTTTCCACCCATTATTTAATGTGTGATAACCCATCAAATTCGTACCATTATCCTTCGTATCAAAAGAAAAGTAACCGCTTGAATTTGAAATCATCTCTTGCGCAGCTAAAGATTCTCCCGTTATTTCGCCTGATTCATCAGCGGCAGTAATTGCATTGGCTTGCTCTTTTACAAGCGCATGATCTTTATGACCAATTACAGTACCTTTAGCATCTAGCATTAGAGCATAACCATTTTCCCCCACTCTAATATCTTCTACAATGTTAGATAAATAGTAGCCATCTATACGCGCTAAAAGTAATGCTTTTTCACCTGTTACAGTATCAATCGGTGCAACAATTAAAATAACTGGTTCATTCGTTACACGACTAATTGTAATTTCCGACATGACCGTTTTGCCAGAAAATCCTTCCTTTACATAGGCACGATCACTTAAATCTGCCGTTGTATCATCTAAATAATGGGCCATTCCATCGGATGTAATAATGCCAAATCCTAAATAGTTTTTTGTATCCTTAAATCGTTTCGTTAAGTATGTTTTTTGCTCTTCAAAGTCCATACTGCGGATAGCTGCTTGCTCCGCAATGGCCTCCACTTCCACTAATGCTAGTTGGAAATGCTCTTCTATGTATTTCGATACATCTTCTGCCCTCGATATTAAATTCGATTGCACCTGATCCTCAACTGCTTTTGTACTATTCCACCATGTTGAAAAACCGAGCGTCCCACATGTCACAAATACTAAAGCGATAATTGCTACAACTAATTTACCACCGATTCCTTTAATCCACATAATCTCTTTACTCATTTCTCCAATTCGTAGTTTATTTTTTTGTGATTTTTTGCCCATCTTCAGAGTAAGGTCACTAAAACTAGAAGTCAATAAAACTTTTCCAATAAGGATAAAAAATGTTTAAAATTGTATTTTTCATTATAGTCATAGTGTTTATAGTCCAATACATTTTATCCATACACTATCTAAACTGTTATTTTATAGTCTGTATATTTGGATGAAATTAAAAATTTTCCCATGGTAATTTGATTATAATTTGCTTTTTTTGCTGATTATAAAAGATAGAACACAATCTACATTTATTTTTGAGGGGAGGATTTTTATGAGTACAGATAATAATGTCTCACGTCGTGATTTTTTAAAAACAACTGGTATTGCAGCCGGGACTTTAGTCGGTGGTGGATTAATAGGTGGTCTTGTTGGCTATAACATGAACGGCAAAGGGACTTCAACTTTAGAGCATGGTGGAACAACAAATGAAGCAGCAGGTTCTCCTAAAGCTAAAATGTTTTTCATGAACGATCGCGATTTTAAAATTTTATCGAATGCAACGGATCGTATTTTCCCTGAAGATGATTTAGGTCCAGGTGCCATTAATTTAGATGTTCCTTACTTTATTGATCATCAGTTAGCTGGACAATACGGTAGTAATTCCAAGGAGTATATGCATGGTCCTTTTGCTGAAGGTGCCCCAACACAAGGCTATCAAAGCCGCTTAACACGAGCAGAAATATTCAAGCAAGGCATTGAAAAAATGGAGACGGAAGCTCAAGCTCGCTTTAAAAAAAGCTTTAACGATTTAGAGGGTAAGCAAATGGATGAAATATTAACCGCTTTCCAAAAAGGTGACATTCAAATGAGCGGTGTAACGTCGGCATTCTTCTTCACTTTATTACGTGCTGCTACTTTAGAGGGAGCGTATTCCGATCCTCTATATGGCGGAAACCGCAATATGGAAGGTTGGCGTATGAAAGGTTTCCCTGGTCATCAAATGGCGTATATCACCATGATTGAAGATCCTAAGTTCCAAAAAATTGAACCAAATCCATTAGGCAATCACTAATTTAAGGGGGGTTTTATAAATGGCAACAACATTACCAAGTGTAGACGTTGTAACAGTAGGTGTCGGCTGGACAGGCGGTATTATCGCTGCTGAGTGCGCGAAAGCCGGATTAAAGGTCGTTGGTTTAGAACGTGGAAAGAAGCGTGGCACTGAGGATTATTTAAATATCCATGACGAATACCGCTATGCTATTCGCTATGATTTAATGCAAAATCTTTCAAAGGAAACTGTTACTTTCCGTAATAATCGAAAAATGCCAGCTTTGCCAATGCGTCAGCTCGGTTCCTTTTTATTAGGTGAGGGACTTGGTGGCTCTGGTACACACTGGAATGGTATGACATACCGCTTTTTGCCGTATGATTTCCAAATTAAAACAATGACAGACGAACGTTATGGGGCAAATAAATTAGGACCAGACTATTTAATTCAGGATTGGGCTTTAACTTACGATCAACTAGAACCTTATTTTGATAAATTCGAAAAAACAACGGGTATTTCAGGCGATGATAAAAATCCGTTTGCGGGTAAACGCTCAAGTGCTTATCCAACGCCCCCTATGAAAATGACACCTATGCTTCAACAATTTGAGAAAGCAACAAAAAATCTAAAATTGTCACCTTATATGGTGCCTTCTGCTAACTTATCAGAAGTCTATAAAAATCCTGACGGTGAAACAATTAATGCATGTCAATATTGTGGCTTCTGTGAGCGTTTCGGCTGTGAGTATGGGGCAAAATCTTCTGCAGAAGTGACCGTTGTGCCTACTGCTTTAAAAACAGGTAATTTTGATTTGCGTTATCACTCTAACGTAGTGGAAATTTTAAAACAAGGCAATAAAGCAACTGGTGTAAGATATATCGACACCATTTCAGGAGAGGAATATATTCAACCTGCAAATATTGTCGTATTAACAAGCTATGTCTTTAACAATGCGAAATTGCTCATGGTATCGAACATTGGTCAAATGTACGATCCAACAACTGGTAAGGGAACATTAGGACGAAATTATTGTTATCAAATTTTACCTGGAGCAACAGGATTCTTTGATGAACAATACAACACCTTTATGGGTGCAGGGTCTCTTGGTATGAGTATTGACGATTACAATGGAGATAACTTTGACCATAGTGAATTAGATTTTATTCATGGGGGCAATATCGCCCTTACTCAAACAGGTGCACGCCCGATTGGTTCAAACCCCACACCTCCGGATACACCTACATGGGGACCAGAATTTAAAAAGCAATCTATACATTACTATACACGTTCATTCGGTGTGGGTGCACAGGGGGCATCTATGCCACATAAGGAAAATTTCCTGTCTCTTGATTCTAATTACAAAGATGCTTTTGGTTTGCCGCTTTTACAGCTAACATACAACTTTACTGATCAAGATCGTGCACTCCACAAATTCGTTTCGGCTCGTGCTGCAGACATTATGAAAGAAATGGGTGCCAAAACAGTTGTACCTAATGCGGAAATTACAGATTACAATATCGTGCCTTATCAAACGACACACAATACTGGTGGTACGGTGATGAGCTCAACACCTGATAAAGGTGTCGTAAACAACTATCTACAACATTGGGATATGGAGAACCTGTTTGCAATAAGTTCTGGAAGCTTTGCTCATAATAGTGGTTATAATCCAACGGGTACCCTTGGCGCATTAGCTTATCGCTGTGCAGAAGGTATTGTGAAATATAGCAAATCAGGTGGTTCTTTAGTGTAAGTTATCTTGAATGCACAACAATTATATTTATAGGAGGTTGAAGCGATGGGCGGTCTTGGAGCAATTGGCGTTCCCGGTTTAATTATTATTTTAGTTATTGTACTAATCGTTTTCGGACCAAAAAAATTACCAGAAATCGGTGGCGCGGTTGGTAAAACATTTGCAGAGTTCAAAAAGTCCACTAAAGGATTAATGGATGATGATGACGAACCTGCGAAAAAAATAGAAAAAAAATCTGACGCTTCGTAGGAGGTTTCCTATGGATCCTTATGAAGAAAAAAATTATTTAAGTCCACTTGATAAAAATGAACAAGAGCCTCCACCGTTACGGGAGGCTCTTGTTGAAATTGCAAACGATGCAGTTGAACAGTCAACACTTGAGGATAAACCCCTTTTCCCTTTAGATTCAATAGTCGAGCATGTTGCCGAACTACGAAAGCAAATCATTAAGGGGCTTGCCGTCTTTCTATTATTTTTTATTGTTGCTTTTTCGACCATTAATATTTGGTTTCCTTATGTCACTCGTGGGCATTCCCTTATTATTTTAGGGCCATTAGAGGTCGTTAAATTTTATATGACGATTTCCACCACTTTGGCATTTGGTCTATCTATGCCTTTTCTCGTTCATTTTCTTTGGAGCTTTGTGAAGCCTGGCTTAAAAGAAGAGGAAAGTCGTTTCCTAGGTCTCTATGCACCTGTTATGTTCGTGCTATTTTTATTAGGTATAGCGTTCGGCTATTTTGTGGTCAATCCACTTAGCTATTCATTTTTAGTCAGCTTAGGCGCGGCTAATTTTGATGTCATGGTTTCCGCCAGTGAATATATGCATTTTTTAATTATGACAACGGTGCCACTTGGATTATTGTTTGAGCTGCCGATCGTAGCGCTCTTTTTATCGTCCATCGGTGTACTAACGGCTGAATCGATGAAAAAAATACGAGGCTGGTCCTATATTCTAATGGGCGTTGGCTCAGCAGTCATTACCCCACCTGATTTTATTAGCCAATTACTCGTATTAATACCGATGATTATTTTATATGAAATCAGTATTCACCTTGTTAAGCGTATGGAACGTAAACAACTAGAAAGCACAGCATAAAGGAGTGTTTAGAGAGTGGCAAGTTGATTTCCGCTGCGAGCGGGCGCTTTCCGCGGGCACACCGTAAGCCGCAACCCTCGCTATCGCGCGGATTGTTGCGTCTTACGTGCTGTGCGTTCCCGCAGGAGTCGCCCGCCCTTCGCTCCAATCAATCAGTCTAATTGTTTAAGAATTGTTTGAGTGCCTGGCACCCAAAAGGCAGGCACCCAAAAGGCATCAAGAGTGAACTTTGAACTTCTTGATGCCTTTTGTTTACATTACTTTTTCTTTAAATCCATCACAATAATTTCTGGTAGGTTAAAAATTCGAAAAGGTACACTACTATTCCCTAGCCCGCGACTAACGACCATTTTGGTGTTTTGTTCTTCATAAACACCCGCCGTAAACTTAGGAAACAGTCCTTGTCCTGGTGCAACAAGTCCTCCTACGCCAGGAATCCGAACTTGCCCACCATGTGCATGACCTGAAAATACCAAATCTATTGCTTGATTTACATACGTACTAAACACTTCTGGCCGATGTGCAAGCAGCAGCTTTAGCATATCCTCCGGAACATCAGCTGTCGCCATCTCCAGCATTTCTTCTGTCGGTCTACCCATTAGCGGATCCTCGATACCAACAATCGCCAAGCGCTCCCCGTCGCGCTCTAACACGGTCGATTCATTGGCCATCACATGTACACCTAACGATGACAGCGCCTCATAAATTTCACGAACCTTATTCGTCGCCACTTCATGGTTTCCTAGTACATAATAGACATCCGCTATTTCAACTAACCCTCTTACCGCCTGTAAACTCTGTTCCAAATTATAGCGATTACTATCGATGACATCGCCGGTAATAAATATATAATCTGGATTTTGTGCCTGCACCTTTGCAATAAGCTTTTGTTGGTTGTTACCAAAAAGGGCATCATGTAAATCTGATACTTGTACAATGCGTAGTCCATTGAAGCTACCCGGCACTTTTTCAGACTCATACACATGCTTACTTACAACCAGCCAGTGATTGTTTACGTACAAAAAAATGACTATAAAAACAAGCAAAAATACTACGTATAATAATTTTTTCAATCGCAATCGCTCACTTTGTGGCTACTTTTTCAGAAAAATATCTTACCCTTCTATTATAAGCAAAAAACAGAACGATTGTAAGTAGATGTGCTTTAAATACATAAAACGCCCAAAATCAAGCCAACCCATTCCCTTTAATAGAGTCCATCTGTCTTGCATCTATTCTTAGCTCACTTTCACATGCTATAATATAGGTATAAATTCACATTTATTTACATACAATTAATCTCTCAAAATATGACAAGAATGCGAGAACAAAGATGAGAATGCGAAAGTTCTTACTTATTTTTATGGTCATTATTAGTGTTGTCATAATTGGCATGACATCTCGACTTAATAATGACAGCCAAAATGCTCCACAAGCTGTGGCAGGCGTAATAGATCTTAGACAGTATGATTTGCATCAAAATACTGTTCGTTTAGATGGCGAATGGGATTTCGTCCCTGATAAGTTGTTGAATTATTCAGATTTTTACAACAATCAATCTTATACTGTCAATGTCCCTTCCCTATGGTCTAGCTACAAACTCGATAATCAACAGTTCACAACACTCGGTAGTGGTACCTATCGTTTAAAAATTTTAATTAACGAGACAGATACAATATTAGGCATCAAAACAGGTAATATTCGAATGTCGAATGCTATTTACATAAACGAAAAACGAATTGGACAAAGTGGAGAGCCTGCTGAGGATTCTACCTATATACAACAAAATGTACCGTACGTAGCTTTTTTCTCCCCTGAAAAAAAGGAACTTGAGCTCATCATTCATGTTGCTAATTTCGATTATGCATCAGGTGGCGGAATTATTGGTTCTATTTTTATTGGCGATCAAGAGAGTATTGGGAAATTAAGAGAAGGTTCACTGTTCTACGATTTAATAACTATTGCAGCCTTTTTTACCATGTTTATTTATTTTGCTGGTTCCTACCTATATGCCAAGCTAGAGATTGAGCAGCTCTACTTTTCTTTATTTTGCTTTATGGTTGGTTTATACGGTACATCTCATGGGGAAAAAATATTAATGTTGTTACTTCCTATCAGTTATGAATCCCTAATTAGAGTCCAAATTATTTCAAGTATTGGCTCAGGTATTTTCATGCTGCTGTACTTTAACCATGTCCTACAGCAATTTTCACATAAAAAGTTCGTCAAAGCTTTATATATTATTGGCGTTTTATTATTAGCTACGGTTTTGCTCCCAATATCCATTAGCTCATATTTACAAGCTGCACATTCTGTTTATATATTAATCATTATTTTCTATTTGCTTTACATTCAAACAGTTGCAATCGTTAAACGATTAGTAGGTGCGATTTATTTATGGCTTAGTACGATGGCAATTCTTATTTATATGGTTGTAGCTACTTTAAATCTCAATATTAATCTAGAAATTTATGCTTTACCGCCATTGCTTCCTTTTATTTGTTTAACGATGCTGTCTCTTTATATTTCTCATCGTTTTACTGATTCTTATTTAGAAAAAGGGCGATTAACAAATGCTTTACTTCGAGTCGATAAATTAAAAGATGAATTTCTTGCAAAAACGTCCCATGAATTTCGCACGCCGTTACATGGTGTAATTGCTATTTCGCAGTCCATGTTAGAGCCGAAGGAAAGCGCTTCATTAACAGTAGAGCAAAAAGAAAAAATATCACTTATATTTAATATTACAGAAAAATTATCACATCTTGTAAATGATATTCTTGATTTCTCGAAGTTAAAAGAAGGTGAGTTAAAGCTTCGTCTTACTACCGTTGATCTTTACTCTGTGACCCATGTTATCGTTGATATATTGTCTTACATCGGCAGTAAAGACGTAAAGATTTACAATTACATCGAACGCGGGAAATTGATAGTTGCCGATGAGGATAGGCTACGCCAAATTTTATATAACATCATCGAAAATGCTGTTAAATATACAAAGCAAGGACGAGTGGAGATTTCATGTTATGAAGAACAGGAATACCTTACGATTGAAGTAAGTGACACTGGACGCGGCATTGCACCAGAACATTTAGAGTCGATATTTGAACCATTCCGCCAGTTAGAAGATGCAAGTAAAGGTACTGGTTTAGGTTTAAATGTGACGAAGGAGCTGGTGGAGTTGCATGGTGGTGAAATCACCGTCCATTCCGTTGTCGATCAAGGAACAACTTTCTGTGTCAAACTACCTGTGGAGCCTATAAAGAGAGATACGCAGCAAAAGCAGCAACAAAATAAAATCGTCTTAACGAAAGATTATTTGCCAATAGCCTTTCCTTATTTCACCGACAAAAGGATGGGCAAAAAAATACTGATTGCCGATGATGATCACATTAATCTCAAAGTACTTATCGATATTTTGGCAAAGGAAAACTATTCAGTCATTGCAGTAGATGATAGTCGCCAGGTGTTTGAACAATTACAATTGCATCCTGATGTCGACTTATTAATTTTAGATATTATGATGCCCCACCTTTCGGGTTATGAGGTGTGCCAACAAATTAGAAAAAGCTATACTTCGGCAGAATTACCGATATTAATGCTGACAGCAGCGATTCGGCCTGAGGATTTGCTAGCAGCATTCCAATCAGGAGCCAATGATTTTCTGCATAAACCATTAGATACTGCTGAATTGAAGACAAGAGTAAGAAATCTTATTTTACTAAAGGAATCAGCTGAAATGGCCATTAAAATGGAAACCGCCTTTTTGCAAGCACAAATAAAGCCACATTTTATTTACAATGTTTTAAATTCTATTTTATCGCTAAGCTATTTAGACTTGGATAAGGCGCGTATTATGATAACGGATTTCGCATCATTTTTAAGAAGTAGCTTTTCGTTTGAAAATACTAATAGCCTGATTCCACTTCAACAGGAGCTTACCTTGATTCAAGCTTACGTCAATATTCACCAAACAAGATATCCTGATCAACTTGAATGGGAAATTCAGATGGATGAGCCTTTAACTATATTCATTCCACCTCTTTTGCTTCAGCCATTAGTAGAAAATGCTCTTTTCCACGGCTTAAAAAACAAGAATGGCAAAGTCATCCTGACGATAAAAAAAGAGCAACAAATGATTGAGATTATAATTAAAGATAATGGTAGAGGGATGACGCAAGAAATACTCGAACAGGTTTTATCGGAAGAGCCGTCTGTTCATCAAAGTGTCGGCATCCGTAATATTACTAAACGTATAAAAAAATACGAGAATGCTACTTTCCATATTGCAAGCAATATCGGGGAAGGCACAACTGTCACATTGAGATTTCCGCTAATTTTGGATAAAAAGAGGTGATAGCATGTTAAAAGCAATCATTGTTGATGATGAAATTTTAGCGATTAATTTATTAGAGACTATGTTAAAGGATAATCCGGCTATTGAAGTTATCGGAAAATTTCTAAACCCTTTAGATGCTTTAGCAAACATTCCTACACTCCAACCCGATATTTTGTTTTTAGATATTGAAATGGCAGAGATGAATGGCATCGATTTGGCTAGCCAATTAGGAAATCTAGCACATATATTGGATATTGTTTTTGTCACGGCCTACGAACGTTATGCCATTGATGCCTTTTCTGTGCAAGCGATGGACTATATTTTGAAGCCCATTGACAAAGCGCGCTTAATGAAAACCATTGATAGAATTACGCTACGAAAAAAGAAAATTCAACAAACAGATGTCCCTATACGAAATGAAGATGTCCACGTTATTGATAATCTTCAATTTCATGTGCATTCAGGAAAGGTTTACATTAACGGAGTAGCTTTAATCTTATCTACGAAGGAATTTCATATTCTTTTCTTCTTAGCGCAACGACCTGGGGCAATTTTTCACCCCTCTGACTTATATAAGCTCATTTGGGCGGAAGATAGTATTGGCCAAACACAGGCTTTAAAAGTTCATATTAGTAATTTACGAAAAAAACTAGAGTCCATCTCTGGCCACCGAGCGAAAATCGTAACGGTCAGAGGATCTGGCTATCAGTTCCTCTTTGATGGTGACAATAGGGAAATCGCTGATTGAAGGCTGTGGATCGCCACTATAACGAGGCAGGTCGCCATTAACCCCGGGGATACCGCCATTAACCCGGGGGATACCGCCACTAAAACGTTGCACGCTGTTACAGAAACAAAAAAGTGTTAGATTGATTGCCTCAATCTAACACTTTTTCTCTTCGTTTATTTTTTTGCCGCTTCTTGAATTTCATAAAATGCCCAATGTTTACTTGAGACATCATTAAATATTGGCTCTTGATGTTCTGTTGTCACTTGACGTTCAAACAAGCGATTTAGCACCTTCACCGCTTGGGCACGTGTTAAATAACCTTCTGGATTAAATGTATCGTCCGACACGCCTGTCATGATACCCAATGCATTGACAGCACTAATTTCTTTAATAGCCCAATGATGAGCACTGACATCTTTGAACATATTCTCTTCTAATGTTGGTTTACAGAAATCTGCAACCGCATCGTCCGAACACTGCTTTTCTATCCAACGAGCTGCTACCGCTGCCATTTGTGCACGTGTAATCGAACCATTTGGATGAAAGCTCGTCTTTGTAACCCCTTTAAACAAGCCTGTCTCTTTGACAAATTCTATTGCATCTTTGGCGTCATGTTGCGCAGTATCTATAAATGTCGCCTGTGATGTTGGAATGGCATTCCCGGTTAGCTGTCGCGCAAACATACTTGCCATCTGGGCACGCGTTACAAATGCATTTGGTCGGAATGTACCGTCTGCGTAGCCTTGAATATATGGAGAATGTTTCACTTCATCAGCCTGCTCTGGCAAATAAATCATAGAGAAGGTAGAGAATTTCTGCACTTCAAATTGCAAGCCTTGCATATCTTTTTGATAATCTACAATTTTCCCACGTAATAACTCTTTTGTGCCATCGCTATGCTCAATAAAAATAGCCAAATGATCAAGTTGTTCTTGTGTTACATTGTTCGGTAATGGCAATGTTAATGTCACAGGGCGATTTTGCATATTTGTTTCAATCGTCATTGGACGGCCAATTAAATGAACTTTTTCACTTTGCAATGTATCTTTAATCAGCTCTTCTTTTTGTATTCTTTCTTCCACTTGCTGTTGCTGTTCCGAAGTCTTAATTGGCACCAATCGGAAATATAAATCATCGTTGAAAGAAACCATCGAGCTCTTTGGAATCGCAATTTTAGCATTGAACGTGTCAATTTCTAAATGCACAGCGCTTTGTTCTAGAATCGATACAATATTACTTGGGATCGATACATTAATTTGCTTCGTTTTATCCTGCAAATCTGGAATGATAATATGTGCTTTATCTGTACCCTGCTCTTTTAGTTTTGCAATCGTTTCTCTTGCGCTCTTTTCCGTAAATACCACATCATCATTAAACGTACCGTCTGCATTTTTTGTGCGTTTAATAGTCGTTTTGGAAACAGTCATGCCATCGCCTGCCGCTACATCTACGACAATATTTTCAACGTCAGATGGTGGTGTTGTCTCCGAGTCGGAATTATTTGCTGGAGGATTCGTGTTGCCGCCACTTGTAGGAATACTACCCCATTTAGCGTACAAAGTTGTATCCGCTGTTATAACATCTGATACAAAGTTCCATGCTGTTGTGAAAGTGGCGTCTTTATACCAACCTTCAAATACATAGCCCGACTTCACTGGCTGTTCCGCTGTGATTTTTGCGTTATATTGAACTCGCTTTGGATTAATCGTTGTTCCACCATTTGACACAAAGCGCACTGTAAACTGTTTTATTGCCCATTGTGCAAAAAGTGTTACATTGTTTGTTCCTATTTTAAATGACTCATTTGGTGAATAATTCGTCCCTGTACCGTCAGCTTTTGTGTTCCAACCTGTAAATAGATGTCCAGTTTTAACAAGCTGTCCAACATTAGCAGACACGACAATATCATCATCTTGAGTGTATTGTGTACTATCTATTGGTGCAGTTCCACCTGTACTACCGTTACCATTGTACATAACCGTATACGTCACAGGGGAAATAATGATAGGCCCCGATGCAGTCCCTTGGTCTCCATCTAAAATAAGCCCCCCATCTCCTTTTGCTTGAACTGTAAAAGTATAGCTCCCTACTCCGTTTGATAAGAGCTCTGTAGCGAAATCTATCCCATCTTGAATATTTTCTGCTAAACTATTTTTTACCGTTCCAACAACCGAACTATCCTTATACAGAAGTACATCGTAGCTAACTGCATCAGGAACGCCTTGCCACTTTGCAACACTACCATCCCAGCTTATACCATCCGTTACAGTAGCTAATTGTATAATCGTTTGTGCATTGGAAGATGCGGAAGTTTGTCCGTCTAAATAGGTTAGCCCATTGCCTTTAGCTGTTATTTTTACAGTATATTCCCCTGTGCCAGCAGCTCGCATAGCTGCTAAGAAATTAGTAGATGTTTGATTGGCTGCTATGCTAATGGCACTACCAATTGGTTGGCTATTTTTATAGAGTTGTACTTCATAAGAAGATGCATCCTCTATATCTGACCACGTCGCTATGCCAACCGTGCTTAAGCTCACATTTTTCACTTGATCAAGTGTAGGCAATGCACGTAACACATCGATAGTATAGATTTTAGTTACTAATCTATTTTCAGCAGTCACCATAATAGATATCGCGTTATGACCTGCGTTGAGAGATACTGTCTTCCCTACTGCATTTGTGACTGCTTCCCCATTTAACCTAATTGTTGCATTCCCATCTGCCGTTGTTGGAATAACATCCACTGTCGGCACATCGTGGGCTACATTCACTTGATAATGGTATTGCCCACTCGAAAAAATTGGATTTAACTGCTGTGTTACAACGCTTAAATTACTTAAGTCAGCATTATTGCTTGGCAGTAATGTTGTAAAACACCATTCATTATTCGCTGTAATACCTGCGACTTCTTGATGATCTGTATCGACAAATGCTCCAGTATCCATTAATACATAATAGGTCATGGCCTTTGTTAAATATTTTGTTAACTCGATGGTCGCAGTAGCACCATTCATTGTTACATTCGTTGAATTGGCTTCTATAGATTCTATTAAAGTATTCTCTTGATCATAGATACGAAGATGTTTTCCTGCAACGCCACTGACATTTTTGCTAAAATTTAACGTTAGCGTTGGTTTCGTAGAAGCATTTATTGCATTGTTAGCCGGTACTGTTGATACGACTGTTGGTATCGGCGCTTCCATGATATCTGTCACCGAAATAGCAAATGGTTTTTCATAAGATAAGCCACCTTGATCCGTAACCCTAACTCGTACACTGTAGCTGCTCTTTGTTTCGTAATCAAATGGACTATTTGTTTTTAGACTATTCCCAACTATACTAAAGCTACTATTATCAGTATCTCCCTCTCCATTTACTAAACTATACGTAAAAGTGGAATCTGCATCAGGATCAATGGCGCTTAATGTTCCAACTAGGGTGCCCGGTGGTTGATTCTCGGACACTTCATTTGAACTTAATATAATATCAGTTGCGCTTTCATTGACATTCGTAATGAGAATAGTAAATACTTTTTCAAAAGTAAATCCACCTTTATCTGTTACATTAATCCGAACGCTGTAACTGTTCTTTGTTTCATAATCAAATGAACGATTTGTTCGTAATGTATTGCCTACTATCGTAAAGCTAGTATTATTGGTATTTCCATCTACATTTACTAAGCTATACGTAAATGTGTCTCCTGCATCAGGGTCTGTGGTGCTTAAAGTTCCCACTATAGTTCCCGGTGGTTCGTTTTCTGACACAACGTTTGAACTTAATGTAATATTAGTTGGAAATTCATTTTCGTCCGTAACGGAAATCGTTAATGTTTTTTCAAACGATGAACCCGCTCGATCTGCAACTTTGACTCGAATACTGTAGCTGCTCTTTCTTTCGTAATCAAATGGACTATTTGTTCGCAATTCATTTCCTTCTATGGTAAAGCTATTATTATCGTTATCTCCCGCTCCGCTTACTAAACTATACGTAAATGTATCTCCTACATCAGGATCAGTGGCACTTAATGTCCCAACTATAGTTCCCTCTTGTTGATTCTCGGACACTTTATAAGAGCTTAATGTAATATCAGTCGGTGTGCTATTTTGTTGGGCTTCACCGTAAGTAATTTCTAAAGAAGGTGCCAATGATGCATATTCAGCTGGCAACGAGCTACTAAATTTAACAACAGTCATCTCGCTCGAATCACTCGTTAATATAAATGTAACATTATTCCCACTAATCGCAGATGGACTTTTTACTAAATCTGTCACATCGATCAATTCATCATACTCTTCTGCACCGTCACCATTGGCTACAAACTCACTTTTTACAGGAGCTCCTTGTATAAAATTTGGAAACTTGGTTTGCTCTGGTGAGGGAAGGGAATTACTATCCCAATCATCATCTCCTATTCCAATGGTTAGCTTGGAATAGAGTTTGACTATCTCATCTTGATTAATTCCATGTAAAGTTAGCTGAGCTGATTGAATAGGTTTAGCTGTATCAATAGTAAATTTGAGTGCAGCAAAATCTGTCCGATTCGTAGTATTTCCAATATACATAGAATAAGGGTCAGTATATTTATTTAGAACCTTACCACTCGAATCCTTTTGTACATTCAGCTGTTCCACAGGATAGTACGTTTCTGAAGCACCAGTACCTCCACTAGCTCTAGTACTAGCACCCGCAGGCTGTATTCCTAAAGTTGTAAATACCAGTGTAATAATGGTGATGATGACAATTACTTTGTATATGGCTGTTTTCATAAAAGAAGTTAAATCCATGTTTACTCCCTCTTTCTATTGCTTCGGAGGATAAACTCCTTCTAAACAAATAATAAAATTCATGGCAACAAAAGGCTGCATATTATTGTGTGGCTGGTTTCCACCTTGTGGTTTTACTATGTCCGCCTTCATTGCCACTGGGTCTTTCACATTTACATACGGTTTTGCCGAAAGGGCTGACTCACTTCCCCAAATGGCATTCGTTGGGTTGTCAATGCCGCCAGCTACTACAGAGGAACCTTGTGGTCTATGCGTATGATTAGGCATTTGCGTTTCGTTTAGCGTGACTGTACTTGTTCCAATTGTTTGCGCGATTGTCCTTGGTGTTAAACCAGGTCCTTCACCGAAATGCATAGGGGCACGTCCTCTTAAATCAGGTAACTTAAATGTTGTAGTGCCATCTCCACCATAAGTTACTCCGATAATCGAAAATAATGCATTATTTTGCGCAACAGACAATTCACGTCCATCACAAAATGCCCAGCCCCTTGGAGCATAGTTTCCTGCGAAAATTCTAATTTCACCTAAGTACGGATCCATTCCTATATTCCTCCTTATTCTCTAGTTGGAAAAATCCCCATTGTTGCGATACAAAAAGAAACACTTAAATAGGGCTGCATATTCGTATGTGGTTGGCTTTGTCCTGTCGTTGATAAAGCCGCTGCATTCATTGCGACATTGTCATTTTTCGCATAAATATCCCTTCCATTTACCGCACCCCATGTATTGTCTTTTGGTGAGGGCTTATCTGTTGGCGATGCATCTGCTGTTATTTGATGCGTATGAGCAGGCATTTCATTCACTGTCAATGTATGTTCTGCTTCTCCGCCTGCTGTTCCGTATGCAATCTGATTCCCTGCATGTAATGGTACTTTCCCTTGTAAATTAGGAATGGCAAAGGTTGTCTTTCCATCCCCTCCATAGGTAGCGCCTAACAATGAATAAAGGGCTGTATTTGTAGCTATTGAAAGCAATTGACCATTGCAAGGCAGCCACCCACTCGGTATTTGATCAAAACTAAAAAGACGTATTTCCCCTAAAAATGGCTCTGCCATTGAACTCACTCCTCCTTGTAAATAAAATCAGGATAAAGACCTTCCGTTGCAATAATAAAATTAAGGACAAACGAAGGCATGATGTTACTATGGGCCTGAGTCCCACCTTCATAAGAAACTAACTCGTTGCTCATTTGTACAGTCTTACTGGAAGCATCTGTTTGATAGTTTGTCAGTTTTGATACGCCCCAAGTATTATTAGCTGGCGAATTTTCTGTCGCTTCAGCTGTTAGATTATTCGCATAAACGCCATGTGTATGTGCAGGTAAATGTTCCTCCGTTAATGTCACTGTCTCCACTCCACCTTTACTTGCCAGCGGGTAATGAGCGTTATGATGAATCGGCAATCTTCCACGTAAATCAGGTACAGCAAAATTTGTTTGACCATCTCCGCCATATAAGATACCTATTAATGAATAAAGTGCCTCATTCCCTGTAATCGGTAATAATTGACCATGGCAAAACGCCCATCCAACCGGCGCATATTGACCGCTAAACATGCGAATTTCGCCTATATATTGATCTGACATGATGCACACCCTCCCTTATCATTTGCAATTCGTTGAAAGCACTTTAAGCAACACTTGCTAACACATCTTTATTTTCTTCTTGGATTAACTCGACTTCTTGCATGTCCATATCTAGCGCTTCGGCAATCTCGGATGGTGTATGTTTTGTAAATAACATATACATCACCTTAATCTTTTTTGCCTGCTCTTTAGGTATATTTAAGGTGCTTGAAATGCCCGCTAAATCTGTATGGCTTTCAATTAAATATGATCCTAATAAAGTAGTAGCAACTTTTTCTAACTCATGTTGATCTGCAGCATTTTTACATAATGCTTCAGCCGCAATGTTAGCTGCGATAGATAAGTCCATTCCTTTTTCTTGCATACGTTTCATGGCATTAAATTGATCAGACCATCTGCGTAACGTATTGCTTTGCTCCTTCACTAAAAAAACAAGCTCTCGATTATTTACATTTGTATCTTGTAACAGCCCAGCTTCCTTAAACGTTTTGGCAACCTCTCCAAAGAAAGCATTTACTTGATTTTGCCCACTATTAATCTCTTGTTTCGTCTCAGCTAAATCTTGCTTTGCCTTATTCGTTTCAGCTTGGATATTTTCAAAATATTCCTTCCGCATTTCCCCTTGAATAATTCCTGTAATCAGGTAAAGAACAGCGGCTATTCCACCAAGCACCCCTAGTTTGGCCACTAAGCTATCGAGTACTTTTATTTTTCCAATACATTGATTCGCAACAAATAAAAAAAGCGCGACGCCTTTATCTAAAGAGATTTTCTTATATGTAGGCACAACGATTGATAATGAGATTAGCGGCAATGTATTTTTAAAGCATTTTCGCCACTCTAGAAATTCCATTAGCAAACTATTTACATCATCTTGGATATTGTGTTTTAAAATATTTAAGTCAATGGTTGTTCCACTCAGCTCACTTTTTAGTGCTTTTAACAGCCTAATTGCCTCTGCCTTACGCTCTGGATTATCAGTGCGGAAAATATGATCTCCTATCCAAGCACTAATCTCTAAATCCTCGTCTAACAACTTCGAAACAATGCTATCAATGCCCTCTTTACATTCGGCCAACTTGTCTTCTACCTCATAAATATTTTTTAGACAAGGTTGCAATTCTTCTACATAAGTTGCTAATGTCGCTTCTGTAATCGCCATATCTATCCATCCGTTCTAAAATTATTTTTTAGCTAACAATTGCTAGTAAATCGCTATTCGTCTCTTGAATTGTTAAGATTTCGTTTACATCCATATCTAATACTTTTGCAATGTCTTCTGGTGTATGCCTTTTAAACAACATATACGTTGCTTTTACTTTTTTAATTTTTTCTAAAGACATATCTAGCTTTTGAGACACTACACTCGTCGACTCTCCAATTTCAAGAAGATAGGCACCCATTAACATCTGGATACAATTGTTTAACTCCATTTCATCATCTCGATTAGTAACTAAATTGGCGGCAACTATTTCCGCTGAAAATTCAATTGCTAAACCTTTACTAATCATGTGTTTCATTGAATCATATTGGTCTGACCAACGTCTTAACGTACCAGCCTGCTGTTTAACGAACGATACGAGCTCCTGATGATTGGTGAATGGCTTTGTTAACATGCCTGTTTCTTGAAAGCTCTTTGCCACATCATCAAAAAAGGCATTTACTTGCTCCTGCACATTATGAATATCCGACCTTAGCTTCCGAACATTTTCCATCGCTGTTTTTGATTCTTTTTGAATATTTTCAAATAACTCCATGCGTTTTTCGCCTTGAATTAATCCATCTATTAACACCATTACAACGATCAGACCTACAACACCTAACCCTATCGCTTCAAATATTGGTAATAATATATCTTTCAATACAATCGTTAGTACAACTCCTAACATTAAGCGATGAAAGGGATTCGAAGCCTGGAATTTCGGTATAGCTATAGAAACTGCAATAAATGGTAACCTATTATCAAAATATGTTTTCCATTCCTCATATTCTTTTAATAAAGTATTTAATTCATCTTGGATATCATGCTTTAAAATATTTAAATCTATTTTGGCATTACTCAGCTCATTATTTAGCTCATTTAATAATTGAATAGCCGTTTCTTTCCTTTTCGGATTATCCGTACGAAAAAGATTATCACCAAGCCACGCACCTAAATCGAAGCCTTCATCGTTTAATTTCGATAAAATACTATCTATATCCCCACCTGTTTTTCCAAGACTATCTTCTAGTCCAATAATATTTTTAATACTCGGTTGCAGTTCTTTCACATACGCGGCTAATTGGTTATCTGTAATTGGCATTGCCATACTCCTTTCAAATTAGGAAATAACGATAGAAAGTAAATCGTTATGTTTTTGATATAATAAATCAATTTCTTGAAATTCCAGCTCCACCTTTTCGGATATAGTTGTTATGTCCATATTATTTAGCAATAGATAGATGGCCATTAAGTGCTTTGCTTGTTGCTCTGTAAGCTTTATATCTTGAGCTATTGTCGAATAGCCTACAGCCGTTTCAAGTAGATAAGCCCCGTGTAAAATTCTCTGATTTTGATATATTTGTGATGGCTCTTCTAAACTTTCACTTAACAATTTTGCGCTTAAATGTACAGCATCTTGAAACTGCATTCCTTTATTCAGCATTGTTTGTAACATTACATAATGATCCATCCATACGTTTATCTGTTGCTCATTCTTTGTAACCTTATCAACGAATTGCTGCAGACTATACGTGTATGCTGGCAATATATCTCGTTGATATAAACTTGAACTGACATTACCAATTTGCCGAACCAACTCGTTTTCTGTCTCTGTTAGCATGCTTATTAAATTCGCTACACTACGTTTTGCTTCATTTACTTGCTCATGTTTATTGACATCAAGTTTTTCAAGCGTTGCTATTATTTCTTTAGCATACGTCGATTCAATTGTTGCTGTGAGTAGCGGCAATTTGAATACAATCTCATTTTCTATTAAGGGGAATAGGAACATGCTAAATTGAACATTTGTCGAAAGGCTTGTCTCTAAAGGATTGCTTGATACTGCGAATGGAAGTAATGGGAGCATTTCTTTATAAGCTTGCTTTAATTGTCCGCTAGTTTTTAGCAAAGTGTTCACTTCGTTTAGAAGTAACTGCTTGATATGCGCAATCACTATTAAAGACTTTCGTAAATCGGCTTGTACTGCTCCTAGTAGTTGGAGTGATTTTTCTTTCTTTTTACTACTTAAAAAAAATCGTTTTTTACTATTTTGAACAGAGCTTTTGCGATTATCCTCTAAGCGGACTACAATGCTTTCTATTTGTCCCTCTAAATAAAAAAAGCATTGAATCGTTTGCCTTAACTCTTTTTCATATGTTTGTAAAACAGCATCTGAAATCGGCAATTCTCATTCACCTCACTTTTTAATAATGGACGAAAGACAGCAATATTTTAGAAAAAGAGTGACCTCTTCTTTTATTGCCATCGCATTGTAAGATATAATTCATTTTCTGATACAACTTGAAAACCTAATCTTTCATAAAGACGCCTCGCAGGATTTGTATGAAAAACTCGTAATAGTACTGCCTTATTTCCTTCTCGCGCCTTCTGTAAAAGCCCGGCAATTATAGATGATGCTATTCCTTTACTTTGGTAAGTTGGCAATATAGAAATATCGATCAGATGATGGTAATCTACTAATTCTTCTATTAATAATCTCCCTACACACTGTTTATCTACGACAATCATGTAATTGCTTGCTGTAGGAAATTGCCGATTATACGAAGCCTGCTGTGCACGCCATTGCATAGTTAAAAAAATTTGCTTTTGCTCAACAGACCATCCCCATAAATCTACTTCTTGCTTTCTCGTGGAACTGTAGACTTCATAAAGAAATGGCTCATCTGCATTGGTGATAGCTTTAAGCTCTATTGTCATCAAAACTTCACTTTCCTTTGCTAGCGCTAAATCTCAATCCGTATTATGTGAGTCATTCAAAAAAGATTGCCTATTTCCACTTATAACTTAACTGAATATTCTGAATAATTTAATCGTATGTATGAATTGACTATTGCTTACTACCTAAATATGGTGTCGAATATTGCGGTTATTAGGACTCCCTTACTGTTTTTATTATATTATAAATCCCCTCTTTTCCTCTACGCATTTTAAGTTAAGTTTTCTTAACCTTTCTACCTACTGTGTTGTAATCTTGAACATAAGCCAAAAAGGAAATAAAAAAACGCATTAAATTCCCTCTGTAAAAGGTTTTAATGCGTTTTCTTATTTATAGAACTTTTTCTAAAAAGTCTTTTGCACGTTGTGTAGACGGTGCTGAGAAAAATGCTTCTGGTGATGCATCTTCTATCAGCTTACCACCATCAAGGAATAGAATGCGATCTGCCACTTCACGCGCAAAGCCCATTTCATGTGTGACGATTAACATCGTCATCCCTGAGTCTGCTAAGTTTTTCATTACGGCTAAAACTTCTTTCACCATTTCAGGGTCAAGTGCCGAAGTAGGCTCATCAAATAGCATCACTTTTGGATCCATCGCAAGTGCTCTAGCTATTGCCACACGTTGCTTTTGCCCACCGGAAAGGCGGTTTGGATACTCATTGCGTTTCTCGAACAGGCCTACTTTTGTTAGTAAATCTTCAGCATTTTTAATAGCGGTTGCCTTGTCCACGCCCTTTACATTGATGGGTGCATAAGTTAAATTTTCTAGCACTGTTTTATGTGGGAAAAGGTGAAAATGCTGAAATACCATACCAACTTCTTCGCGGATTTTCATAATGTTTGTCCCTTTATCAGTAAGGACATCGCCCGCAATTGTAATCTTGCCACTCGTTGGCTCTTCTAATAAATTTAAGCAACGTAAGAAGGTAGACTTACCAGAACCTGATGGGCCGATAATCGCGATAACTTCTTTTTCTTTTATTTCTGTTGAAATACCTTTTAGCACTTCATTTTGACCATACGATTTGTGTAAATCCTCAATTTTAATCACTTTTTCTCATTCCTTTCTCGATTCGTTTACCAAGGAACGTCAAGACAAGCGTCATAATATAGTAGATTACCCCAGCAAATAGTAAAGGTTCAAGATAACGATACGTTGAACCACCGACAATATAGGCACGGCGCATAATATCAAGTGCACTAATCACGGTTACCACAGCTGTTTCCTTATTTAACGTAATAAATTCATTGACTAAAGAAGGTAAAATATTTTTTACGGCTTGTGGAATAATAATATCTTTCATCATTTTTGCATACGGTATACCTAATGCTTGAGCAGCTTCCATCTGCCCTTTATCAACAGCATTAATACCAGCGCGGATAATTTCTGAAATATAAGCACCTGAGTTTAACCCGAATGCAATAATTGCTGTTGGGATTGGCTCAATTTGAATGTCTAATAATTGTGGAACTGCGTAATAAATAATTAATAATTGGAGTACAAGTGGTGTACCGCGGAAAATGGACGTATAGAAATCCGCAAACCAACGTAAAACTTTTACTTTTCCAATTTTACATAATGCTAATAATATACCAACGATAAAACCGATGATGGATGCACCGATTGCAATTTGTAGTGTAACACCTATTCCTTTTAATATATAAGGAATAGAGGGAATAATAGCTGTAAAATCTAAATTCACAGCGTCCCCTCCTTTCTCGTTTCCTTTTAGTGAAATGGACAAGCGATAGCCCTAGATAGAGCTATCGCATTTCAATTGAATTATTCAGCTTTTTCTAACCATTTTTCTTCAAGTTGTTGAATTTTGCCTTCATCTGCTAATTCTTTTAACGCTTTATTAATTTTATCTTTTAAATCGCTATCTTTTTGAACAGCGATTGCTTTGTAGTCTTCAGGCTGTTCTTCTACTGGGAACGCCGCTAATTTATCGTTTGTTTTCAGATAGCCTTTTGCTACGCCACCTTCCATAATTGCTCCGTCTAAGCGTTTAGACATCATATCTTGGATAATTTCAGGAATACGTGTACGTCCTTCAATCGATACATCTACTTTTTCAGCAATAGCTTTACCTAAATTTTCTTGAATAGAAGCAGTTTGTACACCAACTTTTTTACCAGCTAAATCCGCTTCTTTTTTAATGCCACTATCTTTTTTAACGACGATTACTTGTTCTGTTTGATTATATTTGTCAGAAAAATCTACCACTTTTTCACGCTCTTCATTTGGTGTCATACCAGAAATAACAACGTCGATTTTCCCTGCTTGTAAAGAAGGCACAAGGCTGTTAAAGTCCATATCTTGAACTTGCATTTCTACACCTAGTTTTTCACCAACAAGTTTAATTAAATCAATATCAAAACCAATAATTTCTTCACCTTTAGCAGCGTCAACATATTCAAATGGTGCATAGTCCGCTGAAGTACCCACTTTTAATACTTGTTTTTCGGCTGTATCAGAGCCAGTATTTGAATTTGTTGCATTATTATCTTTAGCGCCACATGCCGCAAGTACACCGATTACTAAAACGAGCATCAGCATGAAAAATTTGTTCTTCATATTCTAACATCTCCTTATTATCATTTTTATTGTCTATGAGACCGATACGTCTCGAAAATGTCGATTGGATATTTATTCATACATAAGAATAAAAAATCTATCTGCTAATTAAGATATACTCTTTCAATATAATTTTCAAGCTATACATGAAATTTTTTAGCAAAATATTTTACACAGAATTTTCTAAAAAATCAATGTTTTTATATTTTCTTTTTGGATTATTACCGTGTTACTTTACTATTTTCATTCTTCGCTTTATTTATGCCTGTAAAACAAAGGACATCCGTACGAATCAATGCACTTGCAGTTGGACAAAATAAAAAAGTGTTAGATTGAATGCCAAATCAATCTAACACTTTTTTGCTATGTCGTTCCTGTTCGCTACGGCGATATTGTTCGCCAAAGAGTGGCGAAGTTCTTTTCATAATCAATCGAAAAAAGTTTACAAAACTCTTCGTCCACATCAATGAAAAATTTATATGTTATTCATTGTCTGAAAATAGCTTTGCTTTTAATTCATCTTCTCCCGAGCCCTCGGCTAAAGGGACGCGCGATCGATAGGCAGCACGACATATTAAATGTCCTGCCACTGGTGCTGTTACAAATACAAAAAGAATTCCTAAAATTAATCGAACGCTAACATAACCGTCATGGACCCAAAAATAAATAAATGCACCTAACAGACAGGTAAGTACAGATAATGTAGAACTTTTCGTTGCCGCATGTGAACGGGTATACACATCAGGCAAGCGAATCATACCGAATGCGCTAATAACACTTACAATAGAACCGAAAAGGATAAGGATGACTGCCGTCCACTCAATCATTTGATTTACGTTCAACAATCACACCTCTTTCAATATATTTTGTAAAAGCGATTGTACCGATAAAAGCCAATATACCTAAAATTAATATTGCCTCAAGATATGCCTTCGTTTTTAATACGATGGATACAATAGCTATCGCCGAAAGTAGATTAATACCAATAGTATCAAGTGCTATCGCACGATCAGGCATAGATGGCCCTTTTATTACTCGATATAGTGACAGTGCAATCGACACACTAAATAACGCTAGTGCTAGTAGTAAAATTTTTTCAACCATTAGCGTGTCACCTCCATAATTGCTTCTTCAAATTTCCCTATGGAGCGAATTACTGCGTCTTTTGATTGCTCAATATCCATCGCATGAATATAAAACATATCCCCTTCTTCTGAAACTTCCATCACAACGGAACCCGGTGTCAGTGTTAGCAAGAGTGCAAGCGCTGTAATTTCCCAGTCTCCATTCAGCTTTGTTTTATACGTAAAGATGCCTGGCGTAATATTCAACCTAGGTGTTGTTATTTGTTTTAGTACATTGTAGCTTGAGAGTAATAGCTCCCAATTAAAAAGCCAAAGTAGTTTAATAATCGAGAACACACGACGCAAATAAAATTGTGTGCCATAAAAGCGGTGCATTGCATACAAAATGCCGATACCGACGACAAATCCCATTAAAAAGGTCGTAAACTGTGGTGTAATTTCATCCTGTAATAATAACCACAAAGTCGCAATAAATAAATTTAGTATAAACTGCATTGCCATTACTGATTCACCTCACCTTGCCATTTTTCACCGTTCAATACTGCGTCAATATAAACAGAAGGTGTGTGAAGCGTCTCTGCCGCATCCTTTACATACGGCGCCATCCACTCTGCACCAATCCCTAAAGCTATTGTACAAACAGCTAATAACGTCAATGGCAGCACAATTCGCTTCGGTAGTGGTTTTTCATCCTCTATACTAATAATCGTTTCACCGAAAAAGGAGGAAAGAAAAATGCGAAGTAGCGAATAAAGAACAATTAAGCTAGAAAGGAAACCTAGTCCTAGTAGTACAAAATTCCCACCTTCTATTGCCCCTTGTCCTATTAACACTTTACCTAGAAATCCACTTAAAGGTGGAATGCCAGCAAGTGAACACATCATGATAAAGAACAGCCACCCGAAAAATGGATAGTTGCGAATAAGCCCACTCATTTTATCTATTGTCGTTTCACCAGTCACATAAATCATCATGCCTACCGCTAAAAACAGCATGGCCTTTACGACCATATCATGCATTAAATAATACGTTACACCTTGTAAGGCAGACTCCGTTCCAATTGCAAGTCCAGCAACGATAAAACCAACACCAATGAGCACATTGTAGGCAGCGATTGCTCTGACATCCCTTCCAGCAAGGGCACCCATACAGCCAGCAATAATCGTTAATCCTGCCATGATGCCGAGCGTCAAATGTGTTACTTCTGGATTCGTTGTAAATAATAAGGTAAATGTGCGTACTAGTGCATAGATGCCCACTTTCGTTAAGAGCGCGGCAAACAATGCAGCAATGGCAGTTGGAGGTACACTATAAGAACCTGGCAACCAGAAGAATAGTAATAAACCTGCCTTTAAGCTAAAGACAATTAGAAACACAAGCCCTACTGTTGTAATAAGTGGATCAACGCCCACTTCCGTAACACGCAAGGAAATATGCGCCATATTTAATGTGCCGATCGTTCCATATAAAAAGGCTAATGCCACTAAAAAAATCCACGATGCAACAATATTAATCAGCACATATTTTAGTGCTTCCCGTAGCTGCACCTTGCCACCGCCTAAGCTAATAAGGGCATAGGAGGCAAGCAACATTACTTCAAAGCAGACGAACAGATTAAATATATCGCCTGTTAAAAACGAACCATTTACCCCTGCTACCATTAAGAGTACAAACGGGTAAAAGTACATTTTTTCAAAACGCTCACCAATTGTAAAAAAGGCGTAAATTACACAGATAGTTGCGACAATATTCGCCACTAAAACAAGCAGCATGGCAAAAGAATCGGCAACAAATAATATCCCAAATGGCGGCAACCAGCCACTAAAGTCAATGCGCATGACCCCTTGGGATTGAACCTCCAGCAAAAGAACTCCACTTATAATGACTACGAAGCCTAATGTACACAAGCTCACAATGCGTTGTATCATGATATTTTCTCTTAGAAACACTAGTAAAATAGCCGTTATTACCGGCACGATTAATGGTAAAACAATCATATTACTCATCAGACGTACCTCTCAATTCATCCAATTGCCCTGTGCCATTCGTTTTATAAGCACGATAGCCAAGAACGAGCACAAATGCGGTCACGGCAAAGCTAATGACGATAGCCGTTAAAATCAAAGCTTGGGGTAGCGCATCTGTGTAAGGACCTGGCGATTCACCAATGAGTGGCACATCCCCCTTTTTTAAGCCGCCCATCGTTAAAATAAGTAAATGTGCAGCGTGTGAAAGCACAGCTGTTCCTAAAATGACACGTAGTAATTGCTTTGAGAGGATTAAGTAAGTCGCCACAGCAACTAACACACCAACTAATATTAGAATTAAAGACTCCATTGGCTATTCATCCTCACTTATACTTAAAATAATGGTTACAACAACCCCTACAACCGTTAACGCCACGCCGGCTTCAAAAATAGTAACAGTCGAAAAGCCCATTTTCCCAAAAATCGGCACGTTGATATACGTATACGTTTGCGTTAAAAACGGCACATCAAAGAATAATGAACCGATCGCTGTTCCCGTAGCTAGTAATACGCCCAAGGCAGCTACCTTTTTAAAATCAAACGGCATCCCCTTGTGCACTGTTTCGATGTCATAAGCTAAATACAGCAATACGATTGCCGAGGCAAGCACAAGACCACCGATAAAGCCTCCACCAGGCGCATGGTGTCCTGCAAAGAACAAGTAAACGCCAAGTGTTAATATAATAAAGACGACAGCCTTTGTAATCGTCCGTAATATAACATCATTAATTTTCATGGTCTGCCTCCTCTTTACGTGGCTTGAGTTTTGTTAGCGTGTAAACGCCTAAGCCAGCAATTAAAAGAACGACAACCTCTAACATCGTATCAAATGCACGGAAATCCCCTAAAATGGTGTTCACAATGTTTGAACCACCTGCTAAATCGTAGGCATCATTAAAGTACTCAGCAACCGTCTCAAAACGATCATAGTGCACGACTGCCAAGCCTACTAATGTCACCGTTGCTCCTACAAAAATGGCAATAATCGCATTCGACCATTTCACTCTCAAGCGTGCAGTTTCAGGCATTAAATCCGGTAAATATTTAAAGCATAATAGGAACAATGCGGTTGTCACGGACTCAACAACTAATTGTGTAAGTGCTAAATCAGGTGCTCTGAAAATAACGAAGAAAAATGCAATGGAATAGCCAAGTACCCCGTTCAATAGCATTGCTGTAATACGACCTTTAGCAAAAATCATCCATATGGAAGCAAACATCATAACAAACACCAACATGAGCTCATAAGAATCTACTGGTGAATCTTTCGCGAAATTAAATGCAAGTGCATCTGACCATACAAAATATCCTGCGATGAGCGCGATAAAAAATACATAAATATAGACAAAATAGTGCGTTAAATTACCTGACATATAACGATTTGTAACCTTCATTGAGCCTTTTTCGCTAAACTCAATAAGGCGGTTATAGTAAGTGTTAAACGTATATTTTTGCGAAAAGACACGATATAGTGGCTTCCAGCTATTCATTGTTTTAAATAAGATGAGACCGACTATAATGACACCAATGGTCATTAACAATTCTGTATTCACGCCATGCCACGCATAAATATGTGGTGTTAAATCACTAGCCGATGGATAAGTTGGGTAAATGCTTGCCATTGCTGGCTGTAAAATATAATGTCCAAGGACGTTTGGAAAGAAGAAAATCATGACCACGAGTAGGCAAAGTACGATTGGCGATAAAAGCATACCAAGCGGTGCTTCATGTGGTTTTTTATCCAGTTTGGTTGGCTGTAGTTTACCGAAAAATGTACGGCTGATTAAAATCATGCTGTAAACAAACGTAAAAACACTTGCAACCCATGCCACAATAGGGAACAATATTCCCCAACTATCCATAGAAAAGATGTCGACATGACGAATTGCCAAGACTGCTGCAAAAAACATTTCCTTACTTAAAAAGCCATTAAACGGTGGTAATCCTGCCATTGAAAAACCACCTATTACTGCGATTGTAAACGTCACTGGCATCAATGCCATTAAACCACCGAGACGTCGAATATCACGTGTACCCACTTCATGATCGACAATACCGACCATCATAAATAATGCGCCTTTAAACGTAGAGTGATTAATCAGATGGAACAATGCGGCAAAGCTTGCCTGTGTATAAATAATTGAACTTTCCGCATAGCCAAAATAATGCGCTACCGAACCAAGCCCAAATAAACTCATAATTAAGCCGAGCTGACTAACTGTGGAGAATGCCAGTAATGCCTTTAAATCTGTTTGACGTACTGCGTTGAACGAGCCCCAGAACAGGGTTAATAGACCAATACCACTGACTAGCCAGAACCAGATAGCCTCTCCTCCAAATACTGGAGAAAAACGCGCAACTAAATAAATCCCCGCCTTCACCATAGTAGCTGAATGGAGGTAGGCACTAACTGGGGTTGGTGCTTCCATTGCATCTGGCAACCAAATATGGAAAGGAAATTGTGCGGATTTCGTAAAAGCACCTACTAAAATTAATAACAATGCAGGGACGAACAATGAATGCTCACGGATTATCTCTACGTTAGCTACAATATCACGGATGCTAAATGTTCCTGATGCTACATACAGCATTAGAAAACCTGCCAGCATAGAAAGACCACCAAATACAGTAATGGTCATTGCTTTTCGTGCACCAGCACGTGAAGCTTTACGATGATGCCAAAATGCAATTAACAAAAATGATGACACACTTGTTAATTCCCAAAATGTATACAGCACCATTAAATTATCTGAAAAGACGACGCCGAGCATAGCGCCCATGAATAGTAATAAGTAGCAGTAAAAATGATGAAGAGATTCTTTCGTTGATAAATAAAAAATTGAATATAAAATAACTAAACTACCTACGCCTGTAATCAGCAAACCAAAAATTATGCTGAGTCCATCGAGATACGTCGTGAAGTTTATATAAAAAGAGGGAATCCACTCATATGTATGAATAAATGTTTTACCCCCGGCAATTTGAGGAATGTACCGTGCAAGTAAAATAAACAATATGATTGGAACGGATAAAACAAACCAGCCTAAATGTGCAATACGCCTTAGTCGCCTATATAGAAAAGGGATAAGCGCGGCGCAGACAAATGGTAAAAGTATCGCAATGAGAACTGTGACCAAATGAAAACCTCCTACAATCAAATTCGTGCAGCAAATTTATGCTTAAGATTTTGTATAATACTTAGATTCACGGGTCTTTTAGCTATTGTACTCCCTAAGCTTTCCTTACAAAATCAATGCCATTCGCCGATGCTTTAACTTTCAACAGTGGTGTTTCGTTACCTGCTGAAAAAACCAAAGCCCATCTATATCTACCAAGAGAGTAGATCGACAAAAAGTTTAACGTATATCAGAATTCTTTCACCTGTACAACGACTAGTGCATACAGGAGATTCATCATGCCTAAAGTACCCGATAAATGTTTCGATGCATCAATACTTGACTATCCATTTAACTCACTGCATAATAATGTGGCATATGGAAGCTATTTATTTAAATGCACATTATGCATAAACAAAACATGTTGAGAACATGGATTTAAGCTGAATTTCATAAGCTTTTCCGTATATCGTCATTAACTTTTATTCACTTTTAAGTATACAATATAAATAAGCATAATGCACTGTAACAGCATTAATTTTAGCTGTTTTAGGATATTTTTTTCATCATCTGCAGTACAAATAACAAAATATCAATAGGATAAAGAGGTGTATTTTTTTAATGAAGCATGTTAAAGGGAGATTGGACGAAAGTATTTTAGTTTGTGTCTATTATGGGCTGAATGGGGAACGCTTAATTCGTCGGGGTCATAAAATGGCCATGATGCTTGATTGCCCCCTCTATATTCTTTCGGTCGATTCACAACCTCTCGATGCATTTGATGCAGAGAAATCTGGTTACATTGAACAGTGGAAAGACCTCTCCGAAGAACTTGATGTAGAAAAATTTATTTTATTAGATAATGAAAAACGTCCTATCCAAAAAGTAATTGCTGAAGTAGCAAAAAATTACGGTATTTCACAAATTATCGTAGGTCAGAGTGCACAAAGTCGCTGGGAGGAAATTACAAAGGGCTCATTCCTGAACGTGTTATTAAAAGAAGTACCTTTTGTAGATTTTCACATTGTAGCTGTCCAACGCCCTACTGAAGATGACGCGTATGATACATACGAAAAAGGTGTTCGTGCCTATTTAATTAAGGAACAGGAAAACTTTAAAGTAGCCTTTACTTGTCCACGGCATGTTTCGATTGAAGGCATTTTCTTTAAAGAAATTGGCACTGATTTTGACAACGGCGTATTTAAATTCACTTACGATGATAAAATGCATGAGGTTCATATTACTGAGGGCTTGGTAAATGATATAGAAAAGCTACCTACCGAGTTTACCACTCCATTACGCCCATAGTTTGTATGGATTGCTGTATGCACCTAGCTAACACGCCTCGACAATAGAGGCGTGTTTTTTTGAAGTTTTTTACAAAGAAGCTGCAGGTTTATCTTTCGGTAAGAAAAATGCTACCAGTAATAATAACGGCAGTAATGACACGATTAACATCGTAAAATCAATCCCTTTATGATCCATCAATATACCAATAACCATCGCTCCAATTGCCCCCATACCAAATGCAAAGCCAGTCGTTAACCCTGCCATTGTACCAATTTTAGTGGGCACTAGCTCTTGTGCATAAACGACTGTCACTGAGAAGCTAATCATAATTAATGTTCCGATAATCACTAAAAATATAGTTGCTGCCCATAGTGGCACATAAGGCAATGCTAAACAAAATGGCATTGGTACAACCACAGAAAGTAAAATAACATTTTTTCGGCCGATACGATCTGACAGTGATCCTCCGAAAAACGTACCAACAACACCAAAAGCCATAAAAGTAAAAATCAAAATTTGACCAAGTCGCAAGCTAATATCATAATGGTCCATTAAATAAAAAACATAAAAACTTGTAATATTCGTTGTATAAAATGATCGTGCAAAAATAATAGTAAATAATAATGTTAAAGCGACTCCGACTTGTTTCTTAGTCAATGGCGGTAAAGATGACACCAATGTCCGCTTATTCTTAGCTAGACGTTCTTGCTCCAATTGCTTCTTATACCAGCCAGCAATCTTGCTTAATATGAATATCCCAAAAGTTGTTGCGATTAAAACAAACGCCGCTCCACGCTGTCCAAAAATGTCCAAAATATAGGCACTAATTAATGGTGCAAGCGCTTGTCCTGAGTTCCCACCAACTTGATAAATGGATTGGGCAAGACCTCTTTTAGAACCTGCGGCCATAAATGATACACGTGAACCTTCCGGGTGGAATATTGCTGAACCGAAGCCTAAAAATAATACCGCTATAATAATTACCCAATATTGTGTTGTAAAAGCTAAAATGGCAATACCTATAAACGAGCTAATCATACCGATCGGTAACGCATAGGGCATTGGCTTTTTATCGCTCACAAAACCGACAATTGGTTGCAGCGCTGAGGCAAACATGTTCAATACAAACGAAATAAGCCCGATTTGCGTAAAAGTCAAACCGAGCTCACTTTTTAATATTGGGAACATTGCAGGTATTACAGACTGCATCGTGTCATTGATCAGATGGGCAATGGCAATAGCAATCATTATCGGAAAGACTGGGTTGTTCAAATTCGTCATTTGCTTGTTCATGCTACTACCACACTTCCTTCATAGTTAAAACTTTATTTATAAATGATTGTCGCATACAATTCCTTTTTTTGCACAAGCTATTTCTCGATAGCAGTTCTAAGGAGTTGAAATTGTATGACTGTAGATGAATTTTTCCACGCCAATGTTTTGGAAATGGTAGTTAGGGCATCTCTTGCCTTTTTTGCATTACTCATTGTTACACGATTATTAGGGAAAAAACAGCTAGGTCAGCTTACTTTTTTCCACTATACAACAGGTATCGCTTTTGGTTCTATCGCTGCAGAAATTGCTGCACATTCTGAGACACCTTTTTTAGAAGGACTTATTGCATTAATTTGGTGGAGTGTTTTAACATATCTCATGACGGTTATAACGATTAAATCTAAAAAAGCGCGTGTGCTGGTAGACGATAAACCAACCATTCTTATTCAAAATGGCCTTATTTTAGAATCTGGACTAAAGAAAAATCGTTTGCACATGGATGAGTTAACTATGATGTTGCGTGAACAATCCGTATTTTCCGTTCAGGACGTGCAATACGCGCTCTTAGAAACGACCGGGAACTTGAGCGTCTTGTTAAAACCTGCAGAGCAGCCCTCTACAAAACAAGATATTAAAGCCGATGTTACACCACCAACGTATTTACCAACAGAAGTTATTTCCGATGGCCAACTCATTAAAGAAAACATTGTGGAACTGGAGTTAACCGAAGATTGGGTTATGAAAAAGCTGAAAAAACAAAATGTCCAATCTTATGAGGATGTCTATTTTGCACAAGTTCAAACGAATGGCTCCTTATACATTAGCCTTAAAGATAAAGCGAGACGATCAAGCCCTTAACAGCTTGTTTCGTCTTCTTATTGTATTTGCATAATATCTAATGGTGTAATAATACCAATTAGTTTTTGATGTGTTTTTCCATGCTCCGTAATCAACAACGCCTCAAAGCGCCGTCCCCTCTCTACACCTTGCTTAAATATTTCCTCCGCCTCATAAATCGTTATGTATCTACTGATAAATTTGTAATTCACTCTATTTTTTTCGTGCAATAATATATCATGCAATGTTGGAACACGTTTCGGCACATGGTTGCCCCCCATTACGGATGCAAGCCAGTTGGTAATACCAACCGTTGTTACTAGACCTTTAAACTGGTCTTTATGATAGACCGGAAACTGTGTAAATTTCCGTTGGCGAATTACTTTTAATACATGTTTTAATGAATCACTTTCTTGGAAGACAAGCACTTTTTTTCGAAACATTTGCCCGACAAGTGTTGGCTTTGCAAGAGTAGCATCCATATATTCAATGCGCTCTACGACATCTTCGTGAGGTTCAGCGATTACATATTCCATCGATGTTCGATGATGGACAATTGCATTCCGTAAATCTGCATAAGAGCGCAAATCATCCTCATATTTACGGACTAGTACATCCTTTTTCTTCGCCTGATCGACGAGACGGTAAAAAGGCATAAAATCCTTCGTACCGATAATATCTCTTAGCCGATGATCAATACGATTAAAAGCCGTGAGAAAACGATCGGAATTTTGTGTAGCCAAATTTATCACCCACTCCATAGCAAGATTTTCTACTTTTCAAGTTATGCGACAACTGCGGAGTTATAGCTACATTATATTCCTAAGTTCTGGATATTCCAAGAAGTTTGGGCGCCTCTTATGGTGCCTTCTTTAGGTGCCTGGCACTCAAACAAATTAGAATATTCGGAATCGTTTGGGTGCCTGGCACAGTAAAAATCCACTTTGCTTTCCACTGGCTCAGGTAAGCCACGGAACACAAAGTGGATTAGGGTGTTAATTGAGGTGACAATTGAGGTGACAGGCACTCAAATAATTTGAAATATTCAGAATCGTTCGGGTGCCTGGCACTATATTTGCACTATATTTTTGTCATGGATGCATTTTTATTCATTGACAAGACACCAATGCTTATACAAATTACGATAAGCATTATTGTAATAGATAAGCTCCACCAATAATTAGACATCTCCATCGTGCCACGAATTAATTGAACGCCATATACAGGTAACTTCCAAGGTGAAATTGTCCAAAATGTACCTACAAGTCCATCCAGTATTTGACCTACAAAAATAACAATAAATGCGCATGTTGTGGCCACTACCGTGTTAAACATTGCACTCATCATAAGCGTTAATGCTATAACAAATAATACCCAAATAAAATACGTACAAACACTTGCTAATAGAGTACCTACTTCGAGTTTGCCGTACAGCACGACCGTATAATATACACTGGCAGTAAATCCAGCTACGGTACTTACAAGACCGACTGTACTGATTACTAAAAACTTACTGATGAAAAATGCACCAAATGAAATAGGACGTACATACAATAATGTAGCTAAACCGCTTGAACGCTCCTTGCTAATAGAGCCTACAAATGAAGCCATCAGTACTAGTAACCCAATTAATTGAAACTGACTGATAGTAGCTAATATTAAATCTGCTGGGGCTAATTCTGGCATCAGCATTTCAAAACCTTCTGGCATATTGCCAACAGCCTCTAAAATATCCATCATATAATAATTTGTAAGTGGCTCACTCATACCTATCAGCGCAAAAACAAGCGGAATCCATAAAAACTTCCTACTACGCCACGCTTCACGGAATTCCTTTTGAAGTAGTACATTTAATCCACTCATGCTCGCTTCGCCACCTTCATGAAAATTTCCTCAAGCGACGCCGTTTGACGTGCTACGTTACGTACTGAATAAGGATAAACAGTAAGGCGTTCAAGTAATTGCTGCATGCTAGGTTGCTCGTCTTCAATCGCTATATTCACATAGCAACTGTTCACTGTACACGTAAATGTCGATTGACTGACAAAATGTTGTGCCTCTTCCAGCGTGCTAAATTCAACGACATAACTCGGTTCATCAAAACGCTGGCGCACTTCTTGTAATGTCCCCTGCTCGACAAGCTGACCATGACGCAAAAATAATAACTGATCAGTCATTTCTTCAGCATCATTCAAAATATGTGTTGAATACAAAATCGTCGTCTCTTGCTGCAAACCTTTTAATAAATCAAGCACTTCTCTTCGACCAACAGGATCTAAAGCAGATACGGGCTCATCTAACAAAAGTAATTTAGGCTTATGCACAATTGCCTGGGAAATACCTAATCGCTGCTTCATACCACCTGAAAACGTTGCGATTTTTTTATGCAAATCATTTCCTAGCCCTACAAATTCTAATGTTTTTTGAGCATCTTGCTTTGCTTTTTTTGCAGATACGCCACTTAATTTTGCAGCCATTTCTGTAAACTCTAGCGCACTTAGCCAAGGCTGAAACTGTGGATATTGTGGCAAAAAGCCAATATTTGCACGTAAATCTCCACCTGCCATTTCCACACTACCTAAAGTCGGCTTTAATAAGCCTGTTAACATCGATAAAGTCGTTGTCTTTCCTGCCCCATTTGGTCCAATTAATGCTGTAGAAGTATGTGCATCCAATGAAAAATTAATGGCATCTACTACCGTTTTATCAGCAAAACGCTTCGTCAAACCTGTAACCTGCAGTAATGTTGTCATGATTGTTTTCTCCCGACGATAAAATAGGCAACCGGTCCTAGTAGATTAATAAACAATATAATAAATACCCATAAAATTTTCGGCCCGTTCGTTGCATGAATCTTACGTAGGTCAATGAGCGCAACAATCATTAAAATAATTTGTACCCCGATTAGTGGCGCTATAACAGCCCAAGGGATTTTTGCTAATTCCTCCATCATATAAACCACCTCATCTTTTGTTCTAATATAACTATAACAATTTTGTTCTAATATGTATAGAACAATTTTTTATTTTACACGACTATAGCAATTCCATTGCATTCCCCCTATGCTGTTCAATTAAGACAATCGCGTCTCCGAATATAAAAATAGCCCACCATTTGAACATGGTAGGCTAAATTCATAGTTATTCATTTGTTTCGTAAAGACTATTTCCATTAATCTTGTATCAATTACTTGTCATACAACTTCTTTAAAGCGGTCGCCATATTTGGGCGTATCGTTACTTGGGAACGTGCCTTTTTTACTGCCGTCTCCGCTTCCTCTAAGGAATTCGCTAAGCCAAGTTCCATTAACACGGCCGTTGCCGCTACACCTGCTCGTCCACCGCCACTTCCGCAGTGGAAATAAACCTTTTGTCCAGATTCATAGGCAGAGACAATCTTTTTCGCGACCTTGTCGATAGACGGCGCTACTTCCGCTTCTTCATCAGCGATAGGGATATGGTGGTAGTCATAGTGTGCGGCTTGCTGTTGTTGTTCTGTTAATCCATTTACTCGAACATCAATAACTACATCTACCTGCTCATTTGAAAAAGCAGCTTCTGCATCTTGCGCACCACCAAAAAATAATCGATCCTTCACTAACACATCATAGTTTTTTTCCATCATATGCACGCTCCGAACTGTTACTTCTCTAATAAATGTTTGATATCTTCATAATACGGTAGCGCTGTTAACGCGCCTGCCTTGGTTGCTGCCATCGCACCTAAACGATTGCCAAAGCTTACACAACGAACTAGCTCTTCTTCCGTTGTCGGTAACCCATTGTAATGCACATCGCGTAATACGCCAGCCATAAATGCATCGCCTGCACCAGTAGTGTCAACTGGGACAACCTTTTCTGTCGGAACATGGATCACTTCGCCGTTTAATACGGCATACGTACCCTCTTCACCTACAGTTACTAAAATGATTGGCACTAAATAGCTGTTTAATTGTTCAATACCTTCTTCTAACGTAGTTGTCTCTGTTAAGAAAAATAATTCATCGTCCGTTACTTTCAAAATATCTACATTGTCAAAGAAAGACGTAATCGTTTCGCGACAAACTTCTTCACTGCTCCAACGTAATGGGCGAATATTGGCATCCATTGCGATAATAGCACCTTTTTCTTTTGCCATTTCCACAGCAGCACTAGTAGTTTCTAGTGCTGTTGGATGAAACATCGTACCTGAGCACACAATTAATGCTGATGCATGTTTAAATGCAGCTTCATTTAGTTGTGTTGCCTCCACTTGTAAATCCGGTGTCTCATCGACATAATCTTTAAAAATTCGCTCACATGCTTCTGTTAAATGCACGTACACGCCACTTACACGTTTTGCAGGATTAAATACTGCGAAATCAAGATTCACACCTTCTTGTGCAAGACCATCTCGAACAAATTGTGAACCTTCGTCATCGCCAGTAATCGTAATCAATGCAGATGGAGCACCGATACGGCTAATGCCAGCAGCTACATTGACCGTTGCGCCACCCATATATTTAGTAAAAGATGTATTTGTTACATCATCAGCAATATAGTCAATAAAAGCATCTCCATAGACTAAAATAAAATCCTTATCTTCCTTTGTCATTGTGGTCCCCCCGAAAGTCTAGTCATTATAGATTAACATGAAAGTTGATTTCCTATAAAGTTTTAAACTTTCGGAAAAATAATGAAATCATTACATTCTTAACGTGATCGCGCTCCTATATCGCTATTTTCCGACCTTATTCGCTAAACTTCTTCAAACAATTCCTATTCATATCGCCTCAATAAATGGTCATCCTAAGGGGAAGAATCATCTATAAAACAAAGTAGTGAATATTTCAAAAGCTTGAGACATCATCTATCTTTGTTATACTTGCCTATAGAAAGGTAGGGATTTTGACAATGAGTATTACAATTCGACAAGCGCAACCGCAAGATGCCCACGCCGTTGTGCCACTAATTATTGATGCGATTGGTGAGATTGCCAACCGTTTAACAGGTGAACAAACAGCTTCAATGGTTGAACAAGAACTAACAGAGCTTTTTAGACGTGAAGATAATAGACATTCTTATTTAAATACTTATGTTGCTGTAGAAGGTGAACAAATATTAGGTATTCTTGTTTACTACAACGGCGAACAAGCCATTGCAATGGATGCCAATCTCGTAAAATGGCTTAAAGAAAAAAATGCCCCTTCTATTACGATCGATAAAGAGGCTCATGATGATGAATACTATATCGATACAGTTTGTGTGGCGCCAGAGGCTCGTGGTAAAGGAATTGGTACACTATTAATTCAATTCGCCATTGACCAAACGAAAGAACGAGGCTTTACAAAATTATCATTAAATGTAGAAACGCAAAAAGAAGATGCTCGTCGCTTATATGAACGCATGGGCTTTGTTATTACGGAACCATGGTCAATCATAGACGAACCCTTCCATCATATGGTGAAACAAATTTAGGATGTGGATTAATTAAGTATGAAAACAAATTTATTATATCCTCTATTGATTGTCATCGCTTCAAGTAGCTATGGTATTTTATCGACCATTGTCAAAGTAGCTATGCAGCATGGCTTTACATCATCAGAGGCGGTATCGAGCCAATATATTATTGGCTTTATGCTCGTGGGGACAATTTTTATCGTTACCCAAAGGCAACTACCGAAACTTTCAAAAAACGGGCTAGTTATTTTAGTTAGCGCGGGTATTTTTACAGGTACTACCGGCATTGTTTATGGTGAATCATTAAAATATTTACCTGCCTCACTTGCCGTCGTTATGCTCTTCCAATTTACTTGGATTGGTTTATTGTTAGATTGCATTGTTCGTAAGCGTCTACCAAGTCGACCTGAAGTCATTTCGATAGTGATATTATTTGCAGGAACGATTTTAGCTGCTGGTGTATTAAACGTCGATTTAAGCGGTATCCCCGCACAAGGCTGGTTATTCGGGTTAGCTGCTGCATTTACCTTTGCATGCTTTATCCAATTTAACTCTCGTCCCGTTGAAGGTGTTACAACGACATCAAGAGTTTTAATTGTATCTTTTGTAGCACTAATTATGATCAGTATTTTCCTAAGTCCTGAAATTGCATGGAACGGAAAATTATTTTCTGAGGGCTTATGGAAATACGGATTAGCACTTGGACTTTTCGGTATTATTCTACCGATTTATTTGTTTTCGATTGCAGTCCCTAAAGTTGGTGGCGCACTGGCCTCCATTTTAAGCGCGATTGAGCTACCTGTTGCTGTGACTGTTTCCGTTATTGTATTGCATGAATCACTCACGGTTGTACAAGTTATTGGCATTATTTTGGTTATTTTAGGCATGATGCTTCCCGCTCTGCTTGCCAATCGAAAAACAACAACGACTTAAAAATGGTCTATCCATTTTTAAGTCGTTTTTTCGTATATGTAGTTGAAAAACGTTATTTTTTTCAATTATGATAATAATACGTTAGATTTTTTTAAATATTCTAACATGAATACTTCATTTAAGTATTATACTGCACTATGCAAGCAACTCACTATAGGAAGGGGAAGATGATTATGAAAAAAACACGTATTTTCGGATTTTTGCTTGTGTTGATGCTTATTGTTGTAGCTGCTTGTAGCAACAGCGACGATAAGGATTCGACAAAAGAAGCCGCAAATGGCGACACTGCATCTGATGCGAACAAGGCAGAGGACAACACATCACCATCGGGCAAACTGGTCATTTACACAGGACGTGATGAAGAAATGGTGCAAGGCGTAATCGATCAGTTTAATGAGAAGTACCCGGACATTCAAGTGGAGTTTTTAACAATGGGAGCTCAGCAAATATTAGAGCGCCTTCGCGGTGAAAAAGCGAATCCTCAGGCAGATTTTTGGTGGGGTGGTACACAATCGGCATTAATGGTTGGAGCTAACGAAGATTTACTACATGCTTGGCAACCGAGCTTTATCGACACGATTGATACTAACTATAAAGATAACGAAGGTCGCTGGTTCGGTGAAATGCTATTACCTGAAGTTATTATGATTAACAGTGACTTACTTACAAAAGAGACTGGCCCACAAGATTGGGATGATTTATTGGACCCAAAATGGAAAGATCAAATTTTAATTCGAGGTGTCTTAGCCTCTGGAACGATGCGCACGATTTATTCTTCAATGATCGTTCGCCAAGGTGCCGATACACCTGACAAAGGCTACGATTGGCTCTTAAAATTAGATGCCAACACGAAAGAATATACACAAGATCCAAATGCCCTTTATTTAAAGCTTACACGCCAAGAAGGCGCTGTTTCTTTATGGAATTTGCAAGATATTTTATTAAAGAAATATACAACGGATTATCCGTTCGATTACATTTATCCGAAGAGTGGTGCCCCGATTTTAGTTGATGGTGTGGCGGTCGTTAACAATGCGAAAAACTTGGAGAATGCTAAATTGTTCGTAGAGTTTTTATTTGAAAAAGACATGGTAACAAAATTGGCGAATGACTATTATCAAATTCCAACACGCTCCGACATTGATCAAGCGTCAATGCCAGAATGGTACCAAGAATTAGACTTAAAAACATTTGATATAGACTGGCAACTGATGGCGGAAAAAGAAGCTGAGTGGATGGAGCACTGGGATACAAATATTAAAGGTAGCGGGAAGAAATAAAATAAAAAATATGGCTCTAAGTCATGGAATAATTTAATACCTCCACCCATCTAAAAATTTACAGTGACCATAAAAGGCATCAAGAAGTTCAACTTGATGCCTTATGCTATAAGAAGTACCAGGCACTCAAACAATTCCATGCAAGTCAGACTCCTTGCGGCTTACTGTATGCTGAGCGGATAGCGTCCGCTTCCCACAAAAATTTTGACGTTGTCTAATTTTATAATAATTTGTCTTTTCTGATTATTCAATTTATAATTATTATAATTAAATTCAAAGGAGGAATTCTTATGGTATTTAATAAAAGTATCTATCTGGCAGAAAGGGAGCATGAATCTCATATTCAAAAAAGAGAAAGCTCCTATTTACCTAAAGATACTTATAGAGTTACTAAAGTAAATACGCACGGAGAAAAAGTAGCCGAAATTTTAAGTGCTCATGGAAAATTTCCATTATTAGAAGGTTCTTTAATTGGTGTAAATGATTTAATTCTTACACATAACTGTTTAGTGGAGATTCGAGATAATAATGGATTAATTTTCAGACTCGGAGAGCATTCTGAGTTTTCTTTAGAGTTAACAGTCATTGGAATAGCCCCTGTTTTCTTCGGATCAGTATTTAAAACAAGATTCAGTGGATATCCACCTATGATGTGTGGTGGAAAATATAGAACTAGTTGTTATCTTAAATGCCCTACAACCCTTCATACAGAAAATGTCGAAAAGGGTTTAGATGTCTTTTATTCTCTTTCTGAAGAAACAGAGATTTGGGAGTATGATGAAAAAGGGAAAAAGTTCCCTATTATTTATGTAGAAGAGGGATATAAAGTTTATTTAAGATATATTGAAAACAAACCTATGAGAGAACGTTATGGCATTGAAAAAATCGAGAAGATTTCTCATCAAGAATATGATTATATAGCTATGAAGTATATGAATCCTAAGCATTGGATTTAAAAATCACGTAATTTAATATCCTCTTTTAGAACTTATAAATGTAAATATTAAATATTACATTAATTTTTATAATTTCTTAAAGGGGATTTTTTTCATCTAGATTTTCAGTATAACAGATGTATATTTTGAATATGTTTAGCAAATCAAATATTCTCCTAACAATATTTTTATTTACATTCCCTATTTAAATGAAGTACTTTTCATTTTATTAGGGACCCGATTGTTTTTTTGTAGTCCCTTGCCTATTGATTATTATGTGACTGTGTAATTTTAATCGGAATATAAGTAAAATATATACTATATAATTAGGTGAAGAATCATGAATACAATCTACTCTTACTTCAAACTTACCTTAAAAACCTTCCCTCTTTTTTGGGGAGCTTCCAAGTTTTATTCTATTATTCTGTTCATTATTATTCCCTTTCAGGCTATACTACCTTCTCTAATAATATGGTTTTCGAAAGGATTAATAGATGCCATTTCTACGACCGACACAATCGTGTATTCTATCATTATTTTCTTTGTCCTATCTTGGATAGTTGTGTCATTTTTGAATGCCATTTTAGGGCCACTAGAAATGACTTTCCAAGGTTTAATGACCGATCAATTAATTGCCAAGTTAAACAAAAGCTTGATGGATAAATCCTCAGAAATAAAAGGATTATACTACTTCGAAAACCCGGAATTTCACGATGATATACAAGTGCTTGAGCAAGAGGCTGCATGGAGACCCGTAAACCTTATCGTTTTTACATCGGGCATGATTAGTAGTATTCTAACAGGCATTTCGATGCTGGTGTTATTGACGAACTTTAATTTTTGGATTGCATGCATTATTTTTATCGCAATCGTTCCACAGGCTATCGTTACGTATCGATTACAAAAAGAAGCATTTGAAACACTTGTCACGAATAGTCCGGAAGCTCGAAAGATGCAATATTATAGCTCCGTCATGCTGTCAAAAGAACATATTAAAGAAGTGAAATTGTATAACACAGCTACCTTTTTCATTAATAAATACATGATGACATTTCATAAAATTCATGCAGCTATGAAAAAAATTAGATATAAACAAGCTTGCTACTCCATCGTCTTTGTTGGCATTGGCATGGTCGGTATTGGCTTCAGTTTTTGGTGGGTAGTTACCGGTGTACTGAATAACACATTTACTGCCGGAGATATATTAATTTTCGCTTCGTCTATTTTACTAGCACGTCAAAGTTTGGCGAGTTTTATCGAAAATTCAAGCTTGCTATATGACACGCTACTTTATATGGAAAAATACTTTAAATTTATCTCTTTACCATCGGATATTGCATCAGGTGAGAAAAGATTGTCGCTAGAAAAAAATGAATTTACGATTCGTTTTAACAATGTATCCTTTCAATATCCTAACTCTTCAAAACTAATACTCAAAAATATCAGTTTTACAATCAGCAGCGGAGAAAAGATTGCACTTGTCGGTGAAAATGGCGCTGGAAAATCTACCATCGTTAAGCTAATGACAAGATTATACGAGCCAACAGAGGGCACCATCGAATTAAACGGCAAAGATATTGCAGCATACAATATTGATATGTACCGCCGAATAATTGGTATTGTCTTTCAAGACTTTTCACGTTACCAGTTACCGTATAAAGAAAATATTTTTATTAGTAACACAGAAAATACAAGTGATGTGGAAAGGCTAGCAAGCGTTACCGAAAAAAGCGGCCTTGGTGAGTTAGTTGCAAATTTCGAGCATGGCTACGAGCAAGTATTGAGTAAAAACTTTGACAATGGCACAGAACTTTCTGGCGGCGAATGGCAGAAGGTAGCCATTGCAAGAGCGTACTTCCGCAATGCGGCATTTCTTATTTTAGATGAACCTTCTGCATCACTTGACGCTAGAAGCGAACATCAAATGCTTGAAACATTAACAGACCTTTCAGCAACGAAAACATTACTATTGATTACGCATAAATTATCGGCTTTAAAAATGGTTGATCGAATCATTGTATTGCAAGATGGTCACATAACTGAGGAAGGCTCGATGCAAGAGCTATTAACGATTAAAGGGTATTTTGCAGAGTTGTATCAATTGCAGGCAAATAAGTATGCTACGTAGTTTGTCGGGCATAACCATCTTTTCATAAAGAGAAAGGAGCATTTTAGTTGAAAAATGTCAAAATCGAAAATGTCTCTAAACAATTTGGGAAAGTACATGGTGTGAAAGATTTAAATCTTACGATTCAAACAGGCGAATTTTTCACTTTCCTTGGGCCTAGTGGCTGTGGGAAAACAACGACATTACGAATGATTGCAGGTTTTTATTATCCTACTGAAGGAAAAATTTTTTTCGATGATCGTGATGTGACATTGCTTCAGCCAAACAAACGCAACATCGGGATGGTGTTCCAAAATTATGCCCTGTTCCCCCATATGACTGTAGACGAAAATATTGCATTTGGTTTGCAAGTACGAAAGCTCTCTAAACAGGATATAAAACAAAAAGTCGACCGCATTAGAGGACTCGTTCATCTTGCGCAATATGGAAACAGGAAAATCAATGAATTATCGGGTGGTCAGCAGCAACGCGTTGCATTGGCGAGAGCACTTGTTATTGAACCGGATATTTTATTACTTGATGAACCTTTGTCGAATTTAGATGCGAAACTACGTGAGGAAACGCGCGTTGAGATTAAAAGGATTCAATCAGAGTTAGGTGTTACCACTATTTATGTCACTCACGATCAAATGGAAGCGATGTCGATGTCGGACCGTATTATGGTGATGGAAAATGGCTATGTGCAACAAATCGGCACACCACAGGAGATCTATAATCGACCATTAAATCGCTTTGTTGCAGATTTTATTGGGGAGACGAATTTAATTGAGGCGACCATAATTGCACTCCACGACGAGGAAGTACAAGTAAAAACAAAGAACGGATTTGTTTTAACTGGGCGAAAGCAACACAGCTCCCCTACTTTAACGCATATGATAGGAGACAACGTCTTTATTTCAATTCGTCCAGAGTCCGTGAATCAAGGCCCTGGAGAAAATACGTTAACAGGGACCATTACTTTTGTTGAATTTACAGGAATAAGTGTGAATTATATTGTCGATTTTATCGATTTTTCATTGAAAGTCATGATTATTAATAAAAACGCTCGGTTAAAAAATATTGGCGAAGAAATTACATTAAATATAGCTCGTGAATCACTTTATTTTTTAGGAGAATAGGAGGCAGACCACATGGAAAAACCACCTGTATATTCTGATCAAAATAATGCGTGGACACGGCTAACCCAATCAAAATGGTTTGTTTATATATTAATTTCACCTTTGTTTTTAGTGTTGTTTGCCTATGTTGTCTATCCTTTCTATCAAACTTTTCTTCAAAGCTTTTCCGGCGATAGTACGCTTACGTATTATCAAAAGTTTTTTAGCCTTGCTAGCCCTGCGAATCTCGAAGCGCTCTGGACTAGTTTATATATTTCAATTATTAGTGTGATTTGCTGTGCATTTGTTGGCGTAACAATGGCCTTTTTGTTGGAGCGTTATGAGTTCCCCGGAAGACGGGTACTGTCGATTTTAGTATTAGTGCCAATGGCTCTTCCACCGCTTGTTGGTGTACTGTCCTTCACATTTCTTTACGGGGAGAGCGGCATTTTCCCACGCGCTATCCAACATTTATTTGGACTTCAACAAGTTCCTTTTTCTTTAAAAGGCATTTGGGGTGTCATCGTCGTCCATACCTTTACGATGTACACATACTTTTACTTAACCGCTTCCGCCGCTATTAAAGGACTCGATCCTTCTTTAGAAGAGGCAGCCACTAGTCTTGGTGCAGGGCGTATTCGTGTATGGACAAAGGTTATATTACCGATGCTGACACCTTCCATCATTGCTTCAGCATTGCTCGTCTTTATGATATCGATGGCATCCTATACAGCCCCATTAATGTTTGGTGTAGAACGAACGATGACCATGCAAATATACTTATCGCGTACAAACGGCAATTTAGGTATGGCTGCTACACAGTCTATGATCCTATCTTTTGTGTCGATATCCTTTTTACTGATTATGCGCTGGTACCAAAACCGTAGAAATTACCAAAACTTGAGTAAAGGCATTAGTGTGCACCGTTCAGAAGTATCTTCCAAACTGATGAAAATAATCGCTACCATTGCTTCATTCGGTGGCACACTTATTTTAATTTTACCGATTTTCGTTCTTATTTTAATTTCGTTTTCAGTCGATGGTGCCTGGAAAACTCAAATTCTTCCGACCGACTATACACTCGATCATTATATAGCGCTCTTTACGGATGAACGAACGTGGAGACCTATTTGGAACTCTATCCAAATGGGCATTGTCGCTACGTTCGGTAATCTACTTTTCGGTGTTGCCGCCGCCTACGCAATGGTTCGCCTCAACTTTAAAGGGAAAACATTGCTCGATATTTTAATTATGGTTCCTTGGGCATTGCCCGGGACGGTTGTTGCGGTCAATTTAATTGCGGCCTTTAGTACTGAAAATATTTTTGCTTTTAACCAAGTACTGATCGGTACATTTTGGATTTTACCGTTAGCTTATTTTATACGCCATTTACCGCTTGTTTTCCGTTCCACATCCGCCTCCCTTGTGCAATTAGATCAATCGATCGAGGAGGCATCACGAAGTTTAGGTGCAAATTGGTGGTATACGTTTCGACGCATTGTACTGCCGCTTACTTTTTCGGGCATTTTAGCAGGAACTTTGTTAGCACTTGTGCAAAGTTTAGGAGAGTTCGTTGCCTCTATTCTGATTTATAGCACTTCTACAATCCCGCTATCTGTAGCTATTTTTCAAAAATTATATGCCTTTAAGTTTGGAACCGCATGTGCTTATGGCGTTTTACAGATTTTCTTAATTTTAATTGTTCTTATTATTTCCGAGAAGCTATCAAAAGGCAGTGCTGGCTCAGCCATTTAACTGTCATTCTATTAGGAGGCCATTACTATGTTTGAAGATTTCCGCAACAAAATTCAGCAAGAGGACGGCATAATCTTTCCTTCGAATATTTATCGTAAAATTGTTTTGCAACCAGCCTATGATGAAGCAAAGAAAAACTTTTTAACGATTATGCTTCAAATTAATATTGCACATTTAAAAATGTTAGAAGAACAAGGACTTGTAAAAAAAGAAGAAGCACAGCAAATTGCGGCCGCGCTAAAAAAACTAGACTTGAACTATTATCGAATAGAAGATTATAGCCCACAATACGAGGATTTATTTTTCCGTATTGAAAATAAATTAATAGAACTTGCTGGTGACGTTGCTGGAAATCTTCATATCGGTAGAAGTCGCAATGATATGGGCATTGCCATTTATCGCATGACATTGCGCAAAAAATTATTAATGCTGATGGGCGAGTTACTTAAATTACGCGAAGATTTAATCGCAGCAGCTGAAGAACATGTTGATACAATTATGATTGGCTATACGCACACACAACAAGCGCAGCCAACTACTTTTGCCCATTATTTAAAAGCCGTCATTGATCAGCTCGATCGTGATTTTGAGCGTATGCAACATTGCTATCAAACGGTTAATCGAAGCAGCATGGGGGCAGCTGCCTTAACGACGACTGGTTTTAACATTAGTCGCGAGCGTATGCGAGATTTATTAGCATTCGACGATATTATCGAAAATGCATGGGATGCAGTTGCTGGTGCGGATTATATCGCGGAAACAGCAAGTATTGTACAGCTGGCAGCCCTCAATCTCGGCCGTACATCACAGGACTTCTTACTTTGGGCTACACAGGAATTCAACGCATTTACATTAGCGAGTCCATATGTTCAAATAAGCTCCATCATGCCCCAAAAGCGCAATCCTGTTTCCATTGAGCATACACGCTCATTACTATCTGCAGTCGTTGGAGATGCAAGTACGGTTCTACAAATGGTACATAATACACCGTTTGGTGATATTGTTGACACTGAGGACGATATGCAACCGTACTTATGGCGAGCAATAGATCGATTAATCGGGATTTATAAATTATTTGGCTCACTTGTTGTGACAATGGATGTCAATAAGAAAAAGCTCCGAAACCGTGCAGAAAATAGCTTTGCCAACGTTACCGAGCTAGCTGATACATTAGTGCGCTCTGAAGGGATTTCATTCCGTCAAGCTCACAGCATTGTAAGCAAATGCATTAAAGTGTTGCTAGCGCATGGAGAAGAATCACTAGCTAGCCTTACATGGGGGCTAGCCAATACACAAGCTAAATTAGTTACTGGCAAACCTTTACGTATTTCTGAAGAAGATTTCTACCATACGTTAAAACCGGAGTTTTTTGTAAGTGTTCGAACATTATTAGGCGGTCCTTCCCCTGAAACGATGCGCGCTTCCATTGAACGTTCTAAGGAACAAGCAGACGCATTATTTGAGTGGATCAAGCAAAAAGAAGAGGCTATTACTGAAGCAGAAAAGCAATTAATTACATTTATAGAGGAATGGGATAATGAATGAATGGCTGCTAATTATTGACGGTGGTGCAACTAAAACGGCATGTGCTATCGTGCATGCCGAGTCAGGTGAAATTGAGTATACAACATCATTAGGCGGCTCTAATTACCAAGCTATTGGTATAGCGGCTGCAACGGAAATAGTGCGAGCATTATTAGAAAAAGCTCGTGTATTTTTGCAGGAACAAAATATCTCTGAAATTGCTGTTGCTACGTTTGCTATGGCAGGAATTGATTCTCCGAAGGATCATCAACATGTGACAGCAATGGTCCATGAGGCTATTACAGCGGCACAGCTAGATATCCATACGCTAATCATCGAAAATGATGCACAAGCTACTTTACTAGGTGTGACAGCTGGACAAGCAGGTGGGCTACTTATCGCAGGCACTGGGGCCATTGCATTCGCATTTGATGGGCGACAAATCTTTCGTGCAGGTGGCTGGGGTCATCGTGCAGGAGATGAAGGGAGTGGCTATTGGTTAGGTCAGGAAGTCATCAGGGCTATTTTCCGCATGGAGGATGGACGCGGCGAGGCAACCATCTTAAAAGAGGCCGTTTATCATTATTTACGTATTCAAGATGTTACAGAGTTGGCTGCATGGTTATTCCGTCCAACTTATACAAATGCGCAATTAGCTAAAATGGGGGCATTTTTAGCTGACGCTGTGGCTAAGAATGATGCATGTGCTATTCGAATCTCCATGCAAGCGGCCCATGAATTAGTAACGCTCGCATGTGCAGTACTTAAAAAAATAGGCTATCCAGGCGACGAGCCATTTCATTTTTACTGTAATGGTGGCGCTATCAAACATAACCCACTCATATTAAAAATATTTTCCCAGGAAATGACCTCAATGTACCCGAAAATTCAAGTTTCCTTATGCCAACATCAGCCAATACACTATATTATTCATCGTACAAAAAAGGCGTATGACAATCGTTAATGTCATACGCCTTTATATTCACAACTCCAACACTATAGTTGCATTTTCTTCAGTTCATCCGTCATAAAATATAAATAGCCATCCTTCACCATTAAATCCTTGGAGTCTTCCCGATTCAACAGTTGTTCACCGCTTCCATCGGGGCGAATTTTCGTTAAATAAGCACCGTGCGAATAATTACTAAAGTAGAGCCATCCATCTGCATAAACAATATATAGTGCACGCGTTTTCGTGACGCGCTGTGCTTTACCTGTCGTTATATCAAGCACATACATTTTATTATCATCACTAATACTGCTATAAAATATTTGGTTCCCTACCTGTGCAGGAAAATCGATATCTTGGTAGTAACTATAAAGGGTACTTGTTGCTTTCGGATAATCATTCGCTATCCATGTATGGTCACGCGCCATTGTACGATCATCAACTAAAAAGTATTGATATCTGATTGCACCTTTTCGATCAGGCACAGGGTCGTTCCACGTTGTATCAAGGTGATACCATTGACCGTCAAGTTTAATCAAATTCCAAGCATGCCCTTCCTGACCGACATAACCGACAATATATTGTGTCTCAAAGCCAAGTTTTTGTAATAATGTGTGTGCTAATAATGCATAGCCTTGGCAAACACCACCATGCTCCGCAAGCACTGTATAAGCACTATGGGGACTTGATTTTGTTTGCTCTGTATAAGCTGTATTCGCTACGATATAATCATTAACGGCTTTGATTTTTTCCACATCTGTACGCGCCTTCTTCTCAATCGTAGCTACTATTTCCTGAGCATTCATCTCGACATAAGCCGCTTGTTCTGGCGTCATTAAATAGCTTTGTTGGCCAATAATTTTGGCTGATTTTGCGCCATATTCATAACGTATAGAATGCTTACTAATATGTCCATATACGTAATCATCGCGTTTTATGGCACTGTCATACGCTTCTTCTACTATCTTCTCGATTCGTTGTGTACTGCCCTTATATTGAATCTCAAAGCTAGGTGAAAAACTACTATAATAGGCGTACATTGCATCCGCCATTTCTTTAGCATTTGTAACAACGAGTTTAGTTTCTGGTTGCTGTGCAGCTCGAGCGGTGACAGCTATCGCCTGTTCCTCAACATCTTCAGGATTGGCTGTTTCGATGGAGGCATCTTCTGAAAATTTAGTGGTAACATCAACAATTTTCTCTTTAGTTGCTAGTAACATTGTTTCAATGTCATCATTATTTGCCCAAGTAACGACTTGTTTGACTGTCGATTTCCCAACTGTATAAATTGGTTCAATAAAAATGATTAATATTATAATAATGGCTAGCTTCTTCCACAAAAATCTTCACCTCACACAGTTTCACTACTATCATTATATACAAAAAAAGCACAAAGAACTCATTTAGGAGCCCTTTTGCGCTTAGAAATAATATATGCAATAAACATGTAATATAGAAGCTTTTACAGTGAACTTATCAGTTAAGTTTTAGCTTTTGTTCTTTCCCTTTAACTTTATATACTAAATAACCGTTACTAATCATTATATCTGTTACCGATTGCTTTACCACTACGCCTGTTTTTAAAGTTTTTAGATTTAGTTTCGTTAAGTAACCACTATTACTGTAATCGCTATAATAAAGATTGTCTCCTACACCTGTAATGTACAGTGCACGACTATTCATAACCTTTGTTTTCTTGCCACTCAGCAAATCAAGTTTATACAATTTATCGTTATCTGCTGTATTGCTAAAGAATAGCGTATTGTTCATTTGGTAAGCGAAATGTACATTTTGCATAAAACTATAAGTCGTACTCGTTGCCGCAGGGTAATTTGCAGCAATCCAAGAATGGTCCTTTTTTAGTTGCGCATCTGTGACAAGGAAATAATCATAGGATGATGCCCCTATACGATTTGGTAATGGATCATTCCACGTTGTATCTAGATGGTACCACTTGCCGTCAACACTAACCATATTCCATGCATGTGCTTCATTGCCATTCACATACCCTACTACATATTTTGTTTCAAGACCTGCTTGCTCTAACATTTTATATGCTGATAGTGCATAGCCTTGACAGACAGCTTGTCCTTCAAATAATAATGCGTACGCGCTATGCGGGCTTGCCTTCGTTTTTGTACCATAAGTCGTATTGGACACGATATAATCATTGATTGCTTTTACTTTTTGAAACTGTGTCATGGATGGCTTAATAATCGTTTTTAAGACGCTATCGATTTTCTTTTGAACGGCAGTTTCTTGTGTTGTATTCGTGAAGTATTTCACTTTATAAGTAATATTACCTACAGAGTCAGCAGTCATCGAAACGCCTTGAAGATGACCGCTTGCATACGTTGCCTGTTGCTGTGCCTTTTCAAAAGCTTCCATAAATTTTTTATCGACATCAGTCATTGAACCGCTATATGTAATTTTAATTTCTGTAGTGAATTGATTAAGTTGTTTTGCTATTTCATTTGTTAATTGTTCAAAAGTTGCTATCTTGGCGCTCGCCATCACGTTGTATGCCATCGTTGTGTGCATGTTCATGGGTTGAGTCTGTGTACTTTGTGCATGGGCTACTGTCGGGCTTAACATTAACAATGTTGCACTGCTTAATAACCATTTTTTCAAGATAAACTCACCTTCTCTTTTATAATATATCTTTATCATTATTATAAAAGAAAATATAATGGCAAATCTATCATACAAGTTCACTACATATGACTTTTTTCTAAAATTTTCATATTATGTAATTAGGTTTTTACACCTAGCCGAGCCGTTTATTTAATAAATTCAAGTAGTTTTTTGCATTTTCATTGAATACAAAAGCCCCGCCCCTATACTTCTAGGCGGGGCTCGTTCATCTTTTGGATGTTAACGACTTTTTACAACTAAATTAACGGCCTCTTGAATAACTTCATTCATTTTTTCGCCGTCACCTTCAGCATTTTGTACGCATTCTAACAAATTTGTACTAACGATTACGCCCACTGTACGATCTACTGCTGAACGTACTGCCGATAATTGTGTAATGACAGCCTTACAATCCTTCTCTTCTTCCATCATTTTTAAAATACCGCGTAACTGACCTTCCATGCGCTTTACACGATTTTTTACTTGATCTGAATATTCCACATGCATTACCCCTTCTTCCATACTCGCTACGTCCAGTTGAGTAATTATTATTCTTATCCTAGCACAAAATGTTCAAAATACACCTGTTACGCTTCACTTACTAAGGCTTCAAATAGTTAATTAGCATCTTGGCCATGACCGTGCCTGCATTCGTTAATTCATCGTATTGAATGATTGAATTCTTTTTGACGCGTAGCTGACCAATTTCTACTTCAAAAATGGGACATTTTCTTTTTAGTGCTACGGCCAGCATATTCGTATCGTATTCAAAACCATCACCTTGTACTTCTATAAGCCACGGTATTTCTTTGATTGCGATGTAGCGCAAGCCTGTTTGTGTATCCAAGAGCTTTTTATGAAACAGCAATTCAAATAACAAACTAGTCGCTCGATTGCCCCAAAAGGACAAAAACGTACTATCGGATGAATGGAAATTGCGAATGCCTAAGACAATGCCTTCTGAAAATACTTTTGTCATAGTCAACACTAAATTGATGTCTTTCAACGTATGTTGGCCGTGTGCTCCTACTGTTAGAACGCCCTGAAAATCTCCTTGTTTGGACCAAATATAAGAAAATGCTGTTTTCAAAGCGCCCCCCTTGCCAATGTTTTGGTCATGTTGGAGCACTGTACAGCGGTTTATTTTCATTATCTCTTCAAAAATAGGTGCATATTTTTGATCGCTACCGTCATTTACAATAACAATTTGCGTAATGGAGGTGGCTAACAATTGATGTATAAATGTTACAAATGATTGTTGCGGATTATATGTTGGAATAATTGCTGCAATTTTTTTCATCAACCAATCCCCCTAAAGACTATAAACTAACTCTTAAATCAAATAGTATCATGTAATAATGACATTTCAACTGCTGAATTCATCTGTAAAGAATCAATAACGGACATAATATCCCGATATATGATAAAAGACTATTACCGTCTAGATAAGAAGAGGTGAGTACAATGGTCATACATTACGATATTCTACAGGAACAATGTAAAAAACTACGTCTATTCGCGTTTACACAATTAGCAGAAAGCTTACAAGATGCTACTAGCCATGCTATATCTCAGCCGTCCATTTCCCTACAGAAGTCGCGCCTCGTTATCGAGGAAATAATCGCTCACTTTTACGAGTTGGAAATGCATGCTAAGCCCAAAATAAAAAGTCGAACGCTATTGAATAATCGAAACTTTATCGCCCGAATACATCCGCGGCGCATTTATTTATTAATGGAGCTTGTGCTTAAAATGACAAGTACTAGCAATAATGATGTTATCGAAGCAAAGGCTGCCAAAATTGTCCTCGATTATGTTAGTGATGTCGTTGAATGGTTTATTCACCGTTATGATCGTAGCCTGCAAACTGCTATGTCATCACGAAAAGCCGTTAAATTTGAAGATATATTGCCACCAATCGATACGCAATTGCTCGATCAGTACTCTGCTAAGGACTATGAACACGCTGCTAGTTGGTTTGCAGTAGCCGCAAAAAAGGGCAATGCAAGTGCTCAATACAATTTAGGATATCTTTATAATCACGGTCGAGGTGTCCAAAAAGATTATGCTACGGCAAAGATGTGGTATGAGAAAGCAGCAGCGCAGCATGATGCTAATGCACTTTATAGTCTCGGTGTGTTATACCATTTAGGGCAAGGTGTTAAACAAAATTATTATGAGGCTGCACATTATTATCAATCAGCCGCAGATTTAGGAAATGCCGACGCGCAGTATAATCTTGGCGTACTTTACAATCAAGGGCTTGGACTTCCTCTAAATTTTGAAGAGGCAGCAAAATGGTATATATCAGCGGCCAATCAAGGCAACACAAGCGCACAAAATAATCTTGGCTTTCTCTATCATCACGGCACTGGTGTTCAGCAAAGCTTTGAAAAAGCTATAGCCTATTTTGAAATGGCGGCACTTGCTGGAGACGCAAGTGCTCAGTATAACCTTGGCTATATGTATTTAAAGGGCCGTGGTATTTCACAAAATATTGAAGAAGCTGCGAAATGGTTCCATATGGCCGCACTTCAAGACCATACAAATGCAGAATTTCAATTGGCCTTGCTATACAATGCAGGACAAGGCATTCTGCACAATCCGATGGAAGCAATGAAGTGGTTTAAACTGGCGGCACATAAAGGGCATTCTAATGCGCAATATTGTCTCGCTATGCTGTATCAAAAAGAAAAAAATAGTATACAAGCGGAAAGATGGTTACAGCTTGCCGCTAATAATGGACATATTAGTGCAGGCTACGAGCTTGGTCTTCTTTATGTCTATCAGCTTCAGCAACCTGACAAAGCACTACAGTATTTTAGTAGGGCCGCTGAAAAGGGCTATGCGGATGCACAATTCGAACTTGGGTTGTTATATGCAAATGGCACTGGCGTTACGTTGAATTATGCAAAAGCTGTTCATTGGTGGAGGGCTGCAACAGACCAATCCCATATTAAAGCTGAATATCAACTAGGATTATTATATGAGCAAGGATTGGGAGTTTCCCAAGACTTAGATGAAGCTCGACGTTGCTATAGACTTGCCGCTATTCAAGGGCATTCAGGAGCGCAATACCAACTTGGTAATTTATTTGATAAAGGCAAAGGGGTGCAGCAAGATTTTACGGAGGCGGCCAAATGGATAGAACAGGCGGCTTCTAAAGGACACGCCAAAGCGCAATACCAATTAGCGCAAATGCATAGTCATGGACAAGGGGTACCAAAAGACTTTGCAAAAGCAGCACAACTTTATCGACTTGCTGCTAATCAAGGGCATCAAAAAGCTCAATTTCAACTAGGTATGCTTTATAAGAAGGGACAGGGCGTTGCACAAGATTATAATGAAGCTACACGCTGGCTCAAAAAATCATTAGAACATTTAGTGCATTAGGCGAGCAGGAGCCTCCTCAAAAAAATGTAGGCAAACTCAAATATCTTTGAATTTGCCTACATATTAACCACGTCAATTCTGGCGCGTGTTTATATTAATTTTTTATTGTCTCTTTTTGATTTACCATAAATGTCACAACGATAAACAGCGCAAAACTAATTAACAACGTTGTACCACCTACGATAAAGAAAATTAAAGTAAATGTATGACTAAAGTTAAAAGGATTAATATTGTAGAACAACATACCAAGTGTTAAGCCGAAGACACCAATAATTGCTGTCCAGCCATGTAAAGCTACTAATTTCTGTGATTTTACTTTAAAGGCACGGTAAAAAATGCCCCATGCAAACATACTTAGCCAACCAACAAGTAACACGTGTGCGTGAATTGGTCGAAATTCATAACTACCTGACCCTGACATATGTGAACCTAAGTACGTACCCAGCAATCCGAAAATTGCAGCGAGTCGAATAAGACGTAAACTCCATTTTTGCTCCATACGACAACTCCCCCAAGTTTTTAACTTACATTTAGAAGTTTATCGATTGAACATGAACTTTACATGAACTCTATATTACAATTTTGGTAGGTGTATACAAACACTTGTCCCTACGTTCATAGCACTTTTCATTTGCACTTGGCCACCGTGCAATTCAATTATTTGTTTAACAATAGCAAGACCGAGGCCTGTCCCCTGTTTCGTTCTAGACTCGTCAGCTCGATAAAAACGGTCATATACCTTTTGCAATTGTCCCTCATTCATACCAATGCCACTATCCTCTATTAACACTTCTACGACAGTAGCTTGTTCTTGAAGATGGATGTGAATTTCTCCCCCATCGACATTATATTTAATGGCGTTTGTTAATAAATTATCCCAAACATTTTGCAATAACCCGGCATCGCCGTTATATGTTACGGGCTCCATCTGATACGATAATTGCACATTCGCTTCCTCTAGCTGCCAACGATATTTACGCACAGTTTCCTTCAATTGTTCATCTAGAGAATATGGTTCTCTTTTCAGCATTCGAGTAGATTGGTCGAGTGATGTCAGTAGCAGTAATTGCTTCGTCAATGTCGACAATCGTTTTGTTTCTAGCTCGATAATCGTTGCATATTCTTGCCGTTCAGGTTCTGAAAGCGTAGGGTTTTTTAGTAAATCCACATAACCTTGAATATTCAATAATGGTGATTGGAAATCATGGGATACATTGCTTATAAACTGTTTACGTATTCGATCATTTTCTTGTAATTTTTCTGTCATGACATTGAAGCTATCTGCCAGTTGTCCAATTTCATCTGCTCGTTCAATTTCAAGTAACGTATCAAACTTTTCATGTGCCAGTTGATGCGTTGCTTCTGTTAACTGTGTTATCGGTCGAATTAACGCTTTTGCAAACAGCAGCATGGCCAGTAAACTCAGCACCGCCATGACAAGAATAAGACCGCCTAATAACGTATGTGCTTCAGAGAACAGCAGACGAATATCGGGTCGAATAAACAGTGCATATTGTTGATGATTATAGGTGAATGGTACACCTATCGTATTAATGAGTTCATTTGCAAAAAAGCCTGTCATAAACGTCTCTTTTGGAAAATCCCGCATACCATGATAGACTTCCCCTTCTAAAACACGCTCGATGACATTTGTGGACAATCGTTTATCTCGGTATTCGCCACCAAAAAAGCGATGCTCCTCGCCCGTTGTCACATAAATTTGATAACCAATCTCCCCAAGCGTTGTCAAATAATTATCCAAATCCATCTGCTTCGACGATTCAATATAATTCACAATATCCTCTGCAATCGCAACGTTTTTAGCATCATTTTTTTCTTTTATCACTTGATGATAATACGTATTGGTCATTAAAAATCCAATACATAAGCTACCAATCATAATGAGCATCGTTGTGATAACAAACTTACTATACAACGTCTTCATGTCGCACTTACCTCAAGCTTATAACCGACACCACGCACCGTTGTAATCTCGACACCTGTATCATACCGATGCAAGCGCTCACGAATCCGCTTCACATGTGTATTTAACGTTTGCTCGTCCCCTTCATAATCATAGCCCCATACTTGCTCCATAATAATGCTACGTGTAAATACTTGATTTGGACGAGAGGCAAGCAATGCCAGTAGCTCAAATTCCTTTAGAGGCAAAATGAGTGTGTCTCCATCAACTGTAACTTCAAAACTACGTCGATCAATATCGAGCTTGCCTACTTGTATCGTTACTTGATTTTTTTTATCGAGCCTACGTAAAATGGCTGCAATGCGAAACAGCAATTCTTTTGGCTCAAACGGCTTCACAACATAGTCATCTGAACCTGCTAAAAAGCCCCGCTCTTTATCTTCAAGCTCTCCTTTCGCTGTTAATAGCAGCACCGGAATATCATAATCTTTACTTAAAATTTCCGTTAGTGTAAAACCATCCATTCCAGGCATCATCACATCGACAACTGCTAAATCAGGCATATTTCCATCAAGCAATTGCAAAGCTTGTTCGCCGTTTTCTGCCTGCATGACCTGATAGCCCTCGCGTGTTAAATAAATATTAACTAGCTGTAAAATATGCACATCATCATCGACCACTAAAATTTTCATTCACACTTGCCTCCGTTCAATAAAGTGCTCTAGGAGTTCAGTTCCTAAACTTGCTAACATCAACCTACTGCGCTTTTTGTGAATTGTCAGAATTGTTTGGGTGCCTGGCACTAAAGAGAAAGGATAGAAACCAGCAGCAATATTAGGAATGGCAAGCCAATGACGATATACCCTCTTGGGTTTGCAAAATTCATTGTCCAGCCTACCCCAAAACGTTTTTCCACAAAAACAGATGGATCATGGCGATTAATATAAATAAGACCGCCCTTCCAGTAACGATCCTCATCAACATCCATTATCTCTGATTCTACATTGTCTTTATAATGCAAACGTAACTGTCGCTTTTTCCACGCATAAACAAGCACTGAACCTGTAATTAAAACAATAAAAGCCATAAAGAATGGTAGTAATTTTTTCCCCTCAGCCATCTCAGGGTAAATATTACTTAACTGCAGTATTGTCAATAAGCCTGTTAAACTATAGCTGACTAACGCTATATTCCAACTCATAAATTTCCGTGCTTTTAATTCACTTTCTAAAGATTCCTGTTGACGATTAACAGACATGCGAATTGCTGAACGCTTTAATGAATCCGCAGTACCCCACATCATACATTGCATCATTAACATGACTAATGGTAGCGCAATTGCCGTAAAATATGTTTTTTCTTGCCACGCATCTGCCGCTCCGCTTGGTCCCCAATGTACCGCGACTGCATTTGGTATTTGATCATAATGCAACAACGTAAATACAATGAGGTAAATGGAGCCCACTATAGGGACAACATAAAAAGGCCAAGGTAGTATTTCATCACGGCTACGAGCTGTTAAATCGACTGCTCGCATTTGTTTCAAATTCATGCCCCATTGCTCATGCATTTTTAGCCTCATTACTTTTTGATGGTTGAACCAGTATAACACCATACTGACAGCTAGCATTCCAAATAAGCAGCAAAGTAAAAGAGTGCCTTGTGCACTTTCAGATGGCGCAAGCTTCCCGTAAAATACAAACATAATAATTAAAATTAGCACGCCACAAAAGCCTACTATTTGCGCATAGCGCTTTTTAGCAACTGCCAATGCAGAATGCTTTACATGTTGTTCAGGTACAGAAACACCAAATACGATTGTCTCACGTACGATAAAAGGGACAAAAATTTGCATAGCTAATGTCATCAGATACAAAGTTGTAAAAATACCTAGTAGCATGCTACACCTCTTCTACTGGCAATTGCAAATCTGCAAATACCTTTTTCATCATGTGCTCAATTTGATCTACTGTTGCGCCGAGCACCATTCCTTCTGCCACAACAGGTTTTAAGTTTTTTTCAATCTGCCGCAACTGTTCTGGCGTTAATGCACGTTCCTCTGCTGAACGAATAATTGCACCTGATTTCGCACGAATGGTAATAATGCCTTTCGCCTCAAGCTCATGATAGCTCTTATTAACAGTATGCATATTAACACCTAGATCAGCCGCTAAACTACGTACAGATGGTAATGTATCACCCGGCCTCATATCTCCTCTTGCAATGCCCTCAATAATTTGCCGTGTCACCTGTTCATAGATAGGTACATCAGAGAAGGGCTCTATTTGAATTAACATCTATATCAGCTCCATATTTGTTATATAAATAGTATAACAAATAACCAATTTCATGCATAGAAGCAGCTGTATCATACGGCATAGTTTTTTATCGCCTCAATGAATTTTCTCACTAGCTCACTTTGCTTTTCATTATTCCTTGTGCAGATAGCCACTTTATGTTTACTCTGTATTCCTTGTACATACACTCTTGCCAATTGCCCCGTATGAACATATTCTTTCACAGCAAGAGATGAGATAAAGATGGCACCATAGCCGCCCATAACAGAGCGAATCGTTTCATTTATCCCACTAAATTGCAGTGCAATTCTTGGCGGTTGTATTTGGTGTGTTTCACAAAGTGAAAATAGATGCTCTCTCATGGAGCTCCCTTCTTCTCGCATAATAAAGGGTTCCTTCATGATATCCGCTATAGAAATCGTTTGATTTGCATAACGATGTTCAGGTGCAACGACAAACCACAACTCATCTTCAAAAAGCTCCTCCCATAATACTTCATCAGGTCTCTCTGCATATCCACCTCCATAAATAGCGATATCTGCTTTATAGTGTATAAGTTGTTCAAACGCTTCTTTCGTATTGGCCGTTGTAATAACTAAATTCACTTCTTCGTTTGCTCCTTTAAAGGTTGCTGCCCATCTTGGAAGCAAAAAATTCGCAGGTAAATAAGTAGCCACAATATGAATTGTTCCAGTCTTAGCCGTACGATAATCTTCAATAAATGAATCAATATGTTCCTCAAGCGCAACGAGATTTTGTGCCTTTTCAGCTAACGCCTCACCGAATTCCGTCAAGATAATGCCTCTGCCTTGCTGTTTAAATAACGGTACACCTATTTCCTGTTCAAACCTTTTAATTTGGCTGGAAACTGCAGGCTGACTAATATGCAAGGATTCAGCTGCCTTTGTAAAACTCCCTGTTTTCGCTACTTGGTAAAATAATTTTAATGCGTGGCTATTCATACCTTCCCCCTCTCTTATAACTTTAAGTTATAGATAAGTAATAATTATATATTTTTATTATGGTTTATTTTAGCATACACTGTAGTTGCAAGTGATTTCACTTAGGAAATGAGGAATTATCATATGGTAACAAACAATGTTTGGCATGATGTAGATGAATATTTTATTGAAAAGCTAATTCCCGTTGATAAGTCGTTGGACAACGTCTTACAAACAAATAAAAATGCTAACATACCAGAAATTGATGTATCACCGACACAAGGAAAGCTGCTCTACCTACTAGCAAAAATAAAAGGTGCTCAAAACATTTTAGAGATTGGTACACTTGGGGGCTATAGTAGTATATGGCTTGCCCGCGCGCTTCCTGAAAAAGGGAAAGTCTACACATTAGAGATTGATCCAACGTATGCAGAAATAGCGAAACAAAACATTTTACAAGCAGGCTGTGACAATAAAGTCGAAGTAATGGTTGGAAATGCATTAGATTCATTGCCAATCTTAAAAAAGTCAGGACCTTTATTTGACTTTATTTTCATTGATGCTGATAAACCGAATAATCCGCACTATTTAAAGTGGGCGTTAGAATTAGCGAATACAGGAGCACTAATTATCGCTGATAATGTCGTGCGAAACGGGGAAGTTATCGATGATAAAAGCGAAGATGAACGTGTACAAGGTGTGCAACAATTTATGGATCTATTACAACAGCATCCGCGTATTGAAGCAACAGCCATTCAAACAGTCGGAATTAAAGGCTATGACGGCTTCGTACTAGCAACTGTTAACTAACTGAAAAAGAGAGGCTGGCACATTATTTTAAAAGGAGTAAATTCCCCCTATATCTAATGGAGCCGCATTTAGCGAATGCCGCGACACCAAAGGAACAGCAAAAACGTTAGCCGCAACTCAAGATTGCGGCTAACGTTCTACAGCAGAAAGCTTGTGTTGCAATGGACAACAACGCTAGCAACAATAAAAAATGCCTTACAAGCCCCCATCAAAGCTCGTAAGACATCTTATACCCCATTTTTAAATCTCTTTATTTTATTAGCAAACCCCTTTTATTAAACAGTGTTCATTGTACTTTCAGTAAGAAACGGGGGAACAGACCCCGTTTCCTACGTTAGTAGAATTTGTGAGCTGCATTCAAGTTCAGCCCACTAATAATGTAGGAAAGTTCGATATGTTCGTTAGTAGATGCAGATTTATTAATTTAATTTTTCATACCCTGGAAGTGTCAAGAATTCCACGAACTCATCTTGCTCAATTAAAGATTTAAATAGTTCAGCAGCTTCATCATAGCGACCACTATTATAGGCTTGTTCCCCAACAGCCTCTTTAATTTTCACAAGCTCTTCTTCCAAAATTTCTAATACAAATGCCAATGTAATACCACGGCCATCATCTAAAATACCTTTCGGATGACGAATCCATTGCCATACTTGTGTACGTGAGATTTCTGCTGTGGCTGCATCTTCCATCAAATTATTAATTGGTGCAGCGCCATTGCCTCGTAACCAAGAAGCAATATACTGTACGCCCACACTACAGTTAATACGAAGACCTTCAAGTGTAATCGTACCCTCTGGAACAGCTACTAAATCTTCAGCCGTCACGTTAACATCTTCTCGTTTATTATGGATTTGATTTGGTGTCTCCATAATCGCATCAAACTGTTCCATAGCTGTTGCCACCATGCCTGGGTGTGCTACCCATGTGCCATCATGACCAGCTGTTGCCTCACGACGTTTATCTTCCGCAACCTTTGCAAATGCGACTGCATTCGCCTCATCATCACCTTTAACAGGGATTTGCGCCGCCATACCACCCATAGCAGGTGCGTTGCGTTTATGACATGTTTGAATACATAAAGACGTATAAGCCTTCATAAATGGCACTGTCATCGTTACTTGACCACGGTCAGGTAGAATCACATCTGGTTGATTACGCAGACGTTTAATATAGCTGAAAATATAATCCCAACGGCCACAGTTCAGACCGGCTGAATGATCGCGGAGTTCATATAAAATTTCATCCATTTCAAAAGCAGCCAATATTGTTTCTATTAAAACCGTAGCTCTAATTGTACCTTGTGGAATACCGATATAATCTTGTGCAAAGACAAAGACATCGTTCCACAAACGAGCTTCTAAATGGCTTTCTAGCTTTGGTAGGTAGAAGTATGGACCTGTACCTTTTGCTAGTGCATTTTTAGCATTATGGAATAAATACAGAGCAAAATCAAAGAAACTACCTGAAACAGGCTCCCCATCCACAAGTACATGCTTTTCAAGTAAGTGAAGACCACGAGGACGTACTAATAATACAGCTGTTTCATTGTTTAATTTATACGTTTTACCGTTTGACGCTTGGGTAAATTCAATCGTCTTATTAATAGCATCACGCATATTAATTTGGCCTGAAATCATGTTTTCCCATGTCGGTGCCGATGCATCTTCAAAGCAAGCCATGAACATTCTCGCACCAGAATTCAATGCATTAATAACCATTTTTCGATCAACTGGACCTGTAATTTCTACACGTCGATCTTGTAAATCCGCCGGCAGTGGCGCAATTGTCCAATCTCCCTCACGAATATGCTTCGTTTCTGGCAAGAAATCAAGTTTCTCACCAGCGTCGAGACGCTTTTGACGTTCTTGACGAGCCTCTAAAAGCTCTTTACGACGAGCATCGAACTTTTCATGCAGGGCAAGAACAAACTCAAGGGCTTCCGGTGTTAAAATTTCTTTTGTTTGCTCGTTTTGTTCCCCAACAATAGTAAGCTTACCTGTAGTTACCTGTTCCATTAGTAGTTCCCCCACCTCTCGTGATTTAAGTTCCCCCCGCTTAGGAGGTGCGAGGGAAACTTATCTATGATTATGAATTTAGGAATTAACGTAATTGAATTAAACGAATTGTTCTGTTTCTGTTGAACCAGCCATAGCTGTTGTCGAAGAAGTACCACCTGAAATAACTTGTGACACATCATCGAAGTAACCTGTACCTACTTCACGTTGGTGACGAGTAGCAGTATAACCTTTCGATTCAGAAGCAAACTCAGCTTGTTGTAGTTTAGAGTATGCAGCCATGCCATTATCTTTATAGTCATGCGCAAGCTCAAACATAGAGTGATTTAATGCATGGAAGCCTGCTAACGTTACGAACTGGAATTTGTAACCTAGTTTACCTAGCTCACGTTGATATTCTGCAATTTCTTCTTCTGAAAGATTTGCTTTCCAGTTAAATGAAGGCGAGCAGTTGTAAGCAAGCATTTTACCTGGGAATTCAGCATGAATCGCTGCAGCGAATTCACGTGCTTCTTCAAGTGATGGCTTAGACGTTTCACACCAGATTAAATCTGCATATGGAGCGTAAGCTAAACCGCGCGCAATCGCTTGTTTAATGCCTGGTGTTGTACGGAAGAAACCTTCTGGTGTACGTTCGCCAGTAATAAATTCAGCATCACGTGGATCAATATCTGAAGTTACCATATCTGCAGCATCAGCATCCGTACGTGCGATTAAAATCGTATCTACGCCCATCACATCTGTTGCAAGACGAGCAGCAATTAAGTTACGAACAGCATTTTGTGTAGGAAGTAATACTTTACCACCTAAATGTCCACATTTTTTCTCAGAAGCTAATTGGTCCTCTAAATGAACACCTGCAGCTCCTGCTTCAATCATCCCTTTTACAAGTTCAAATACGTTTAATGGGCCGCCAAATCCAGCTTCAGCGTCTGCTACAATCGGTGCAAACCAATCAAAATCATCTACACGGCCTTCAGCATGATCAATTTGATCAGCACGTTGTAATGCTTGGTTAATACGCTTTACGACAGCTGGTACAGAGTTAGCTGGGTATAATGATTGGTCCGGGTACATTTGACCAGAAAGGTTAGCATCAGCAGCTACTTGCCAGCCAGATAAGTAGATTGCTTTTAATCCTGCTTTTACTTGTTGAACAGCTTGATTACCAGTTAATGCACCTAATGCATTAATGAACGGTTCTTCATGTAATGAGTTCCAAAGTCGTTTTGCACCTTTAGTTGCTAAAGTTTGTTCAATCACAACAGAACCTTGTAATTTAACTACCTCTTCAGCCGTATAAGCACGTTCAATACCAGCCCAACGTGGGTTTTCCGCCCATTGTTTTTCTAAAGCTTGAATTTTTTCTTGACGTGTTGACATTTTGAAATTCCACCTTCCCCATTGTATAAAATATACTCTGTTAAAAAACTTTTTAATTTCTGTTCCATAACAGGTTTATTTGTTGTAAATTAATATATAACAGAACATCTGAATTTTCACTATTTTTAGATAAAATACCAAATTTTAATGATGAAACTACCTTTTTCAGCGACAAAATTTGGTAAACTGTTTACACATAAGGGGGATAATCACAATGAATAATGAGTTCAATTCTTTACAAAAAGATATTTCACAACAATTTATTACGATGTTACAAGACTGGATTCCAGCTAACTCGTCCATCGCCATTGCTGTTCAAAACTCCTATATTTATTTTCACCCTGGAAATTACGGTATTCATTTTGAATTAGGAAGACAAGTCGAACCAGGCAGCATCGCCCAATTAGTAATGCATACAAAGAAACGCACAGACCCAATCATAGATAACACGCTATTTGGCACGCCGATTTACGGTATTGGCTATCCAATACATATACAAGAAACTCCAGCTGCTCTCGTTGTTGTTTTACCTTCGACAGCTACTACTCAGAAATTAGAACCTTATCAATTTTTAACAGGGAAAAGGGATGAAGAGTGGACCCCTGTGGCAATTGATCAAATTTCTTATATTGAAAGCCTTCAGAAAAGAACATGGTTTTATGTAGAAAAAGATCAATTTAAAACAAGTATTACACTTAAAGAATTACAAATGCGTTTACCACCATTTTTTATTCGCATTCATAGATCCTATATAGTTAATATTCATTTCATAAAAAAAATGGCACGTGATCTCACTTCAAATTTCATTGTTACTTTAAAGGATGGAACAGAATTACCAGTCAGCCAATCTTATCTTAATCATTTGCGAAGTGCCCTTGAATTTTAAACAACAAAATAAAAACAGCTGTATTATGCAGCTGTTCTAGAAAATGAATTTGGCATTGCACTTTAGAAACAATGCTATTTAACGTTTAATAGAAAAAAACCCTGAGAATAAAATTCTCAGGGTTTTATTTGCCTAGCGACGTCCTACTCTCACAGGGGGAAGCCCCCAACTACCATCGGCGCTAAAGAGCTTAACTTCCGTGTTCGGTATGGGAACGGGTGTGACCTCTTTGCCATCATCACTAGACATTAATTAAATTGAAAGAGTTATTCTTTCAAAACTGGATAAACGGTTCATTGAATATTTCAAACATTTTTGGTTAAGTCCTCGATCGATTAGTATTCGTCAGCTCCATGTGTCACCACACTTCCACCTCGAACCTATCTACCTCATCGTCTTTGAGGGATCTTACTTACTTGCGTAATGGGAAATCTCATCTTGAGGGGGGCTTCATGCTTAGATGCTTTCAGCACTTATCCCGTCCACACATAGCTACCCAGCGATGCCTTTGGCAAGACAACTGGTACACCAGCGGTGTGTCCATCCCGGTCCTCTCGTACTAAGGACAGCTCCTCTCAAATTTCCTACGCCCACGACGGATAGGGACCGAACTGTCTCACGACGTTCTGAACCCAGCTCGCGTACCGCTTTAATGGGCGAACAGCCCAACCCTTGGGACCGACTACAGCCCCAGGATGCGATGAGCCGACATCGAGGTGCCAAACCTCCCCGTCGATGTGGACTCTTGGGGGAGATAAGCCTGTTATCCCCGGGGTAGCTTTTATCCGTTGAGCGATGGCCCTTCCATGCGGAACCACCGGATCACTAAGCCCGTCTTTCGACCCTGCTCGACTTGTAGGTCTCGCAGTCAAGCTCCCTTGTGCCTTTACACTCTACGAATGATTTCCAACCATTCTGAGGGAACCTTTGGGCGCCTCCGTTACCTTTTAGGAGGCGACCGCCCCAGTCAAACTGTCCGCCTGACACTGTCTCCTGCCCCGCTAAGGGGCATGGGTTAGAATTTCAATACAACCAGGGTAGTATCCCACCGACGCCTCCTTCGAAGCTGGCGCTCCGAGATCTCTGGCTCCTACCTATCCTGTACAAGTTGTACCAAAATTCAATATCAGGCTACAGTAAAGCTCCACGGGGTCTTTCCGTCCTGTCGCGGGTAACCTGCATCTTCACAGGTACTATAATTTCACCGAGTCTCTCGTTGAGACAGTGCCCAGATCGTTACGCCTTTCGTGCGGGTCGGAACTTACCCGACAAGGAATTTCGCTACCTTAGGACCGTTATAGTTACGGCCGCCGTTTACTGGGGCTTCAATTCGCAGCTTCGCTTGCGCTAACCACTCCTCTTAACCTTCCAGCACCGGGCAGGCGTCAGCCCCTATACGTCACCTTACGGTTTTGCAGAGACCTGTGTTTTTGCTAAACAGTCGCCTGGGCCTATTCACTGCGGCTCTCATGCGCTTGCACGCTCAAGAGCACCCCTTCTCCCGAAGTTACGGGGTCATTTTGCCGAGTTCCTTAACGAGAGTTCTCTCGCACACCTTAGGATTCTCTCCTCGACTACCTGTGTCGGTTTGCGGTACGGGCACCTCTCACCTCGATAGAGGCTTTTCTTGGCAGTGTGAAATCAGGAACTTCGTCCATACGGACTCGCCATCACAGCTCAACGTTACAGTGTGCGGATTTGCCTACACACACGCCTTACTGCTTGGACGCGCACAACCAACGGCGCGCTTACCCTATCCTACTGCGTCCCCCCATTTCTCAAACGGTGAGGAGGTGGTACAGGAATATCAACCTGTTGTCCATCGCCTACGCCTATCGGCCTCGGCTTAGGTCCCGACTAACCCTGAGCGGACGAGCCTTCCTCAGGAAACCTTAGTCATACGGTGGACGGGATTCTCACCCGTCTTTCGCTACTCATACCGGCATTCTCACTTCTAAGCGCTCCACCAGTCCTTCCGGTCTGACTTCAACGCACTTAGAACGCTCTCCTACCACTGACATCGTAGATGTCAATCCACAGCTTCGGTGAATCGTTTAGCCCCGATACATTTTCGGCGCAGCGTCACTCGACCAGTGAGCTATTACGCACTCTTTAAATGATGGCTGCTTCTAAGCCAACATCCTGGTTGTCTGTGCAACGCCACATCCTTTTCCACTTAACGATTACTTTGGGACCTTAGCTGGTGGTCTGGGCTGTTTCCCTTTTGACTACGGATCTTATCACTCGCAGTCTGACTCCCGTGTATAAATATCTGGCATTCGGAGTTTGTCTGAATTCGGTAAACCGGGATGGCCCCCTAGTCCAAACAGTGCTCTACCTCCAGTATTCTCATCACGAGGCTAGCCCTAAAGCTATTTCGGAGAGAACCAGCTATCTCCAAGTTCGATTGGAATTTCTCCGCTACCCACACCTCATCCCCGCACTTTTCAACGTGCGTGGGTTCGGGCCTCCAGTAAGTGTTACCTCACCTTCACCCTGGACATGGGTAGATCACCTGGTTTCGGGTCTACGACCACGTACTAATTCGCCCTATTCAGACTCGCTTTCGCTGCGGCTCCGCCTTCTAAAGCTTAACCTCGCACGTAATCGTAACTCGCCGGTTCATTCTACAAAAGGCACGCTATCACCCATTAACGGGCTCTAACTACTTGTAGGCACACGGTTTCAGGATCTCTTTCACTCCCCTTCCGGGGTGCTTTTCACCTTTCCCTCACGGTACTGGTTCACTATCGGTCACTAGGTAGTATTTAGCCTTGGGAGATGGTCCTCCCGGATTCCGACGGAATTTCACGTGTTCCGCCGTACTCAGGATCCACTCTGGAGGGAATAAACTTTCGACTACAGGGCTTTTACCTGCTCTGGCGGACCTTTCCAAGTCGCTTCGTCTAACTCATTCCTTTGTAACTCCGTATAGAGTGTCCTACAACCCCAAGAGGCAAGCCTCTTGGTTTGGGCTCTTCCCGTTTCGCTCGCCGCTACTCAGGGAATCGATTTTTCTTTCTCTTCCTCCAGGTACTTAGATGTTTCAGTTCCCTGGGTCTGCCTTCAAGACGCTATGTATTCACGTCAAGATACTACGCGATTAAACGTAGTGGGTTCCCCCATTCGGAAATCTCCGGATCAAAGCTCACTTACAGCTCCCCGAAGCATATCGGTGTTAGTGCCGTCCTTCTTCGGCTCCTAGTGCCAAGGCATTCGCCGTGCGCCCTTAATAACTTAACCTACAGCTTCCGATATACATCGTAATCCATCGTCAGCTTCATTCGTTCGTTCAGTCACGTACAGAGGTACGCTCCTTCTCTCACTCAATTGCTTCCTTGTCTTACTCGTATCTCGAAACCTTTTTTAATGTTATTAAGCCTATAAAAAACTTAAAAAATAAATGTGTTTGTTACAATTTCAATGTCGTTTTATCCAGTTTTCAAAGAACAAATAAAAAATTGGTGGAGCCTAGCGGGATCGAACCGCTGACCTCCTGCGTGCAAGGCAGGCGCTCTCCCAGCTGAGCTAAGGCCCCAAGAGGTTATATATGGTGGGCCTAAATGGACTCGAACCATCGACCTCACGCTTATCAGGCGTGCGCTCTAACCAGCTGAGCTATAGGCCCTCTTGGAAGTTTTATAAAATTAGTTATAAACCTTCAAAACTGAACAGCAAAGACGTAATCTTACAAACCCAAGGTTTGTATTCCGAAAATATCCTTAGAAAGGAGGTGATCCAGCCGCACCTTCCGATACGGCTACCTTGTTACGACTTCACCCCAATCATCTATCCCACCTTCGGCGGCTGGCTCCAAAAGGTTACCTCACCGACTTCGGGTGTTACAAACTCTCGTGGTGTGACGGGCGGTGTGTACAAGGCCCGGGAACGTATTCACCGCGGCATGCTGATCCGCGATTACTAGCGATTCCGGCTTCATGTAGGCGAGTTGCAGCCTACAATCCGAACTGAGAACGACTTTATCGGATTAGCTCCCTCTCGCGAGTTGGCAACCGTTTGTATCGTCCATTGTAGCACGTGTGTAGCCCAGGTCATAAGGGGCATGATGATTTGACGTCATCCCCACCTTCCTCCGGTTTGTCACCGGCAGTCACCTTAGAGTGCCCAACTAAATGATGGCAACTAAGATCAAGGGTTGCGCTCGTTGCGGGACTTAACCCAACATCTCACGACACGAGCTGACGACAACCATGCACCACCTGTCACCGTTGTCCCCGAAGGGAAAACCATATCTCTACAGTGGTCAACGGGATGTCAAGACCTGGTAAGGTTCTTCGCGTTGCTTCGAATTAAACCACATGCTCCACCGCTTGTGCGGGCCCCCGTCAATTCCTTTGAGTTTCAGTCTTGCGACCGTACTCCCCAGGCGGAGTGCTTAATGCGTTAGCTGCAGCACTAAGGGGCGGAAACCCCCTAACACTTAGCACTCATCGTTTACGGCGTGGACTACCAGGGTATCTAATCCTGTTTGCTCCCCACGCTTTCGCGCCTCAGTGTCAGTTACAGACCAGATAGTCGCCTTCGCCACTGGTGTTCCTCCAAATCTCTACGCATTTCACCGCTACACTTGGAATTCCACTATCCTCTTCTGCACTCAAGTCTCCCAGTTTCCAATGACCCTCCACGGTTGAGCCGTGGGCTTTCACATCAGACTTAAGAAACCACCTGCGCGCGCTTTACGCCCAATAATTCCGGACAACGCTTGCCACCTACGTATTACCGCGGCTGCTGGCACGTAGTTAGCCGTGGCTTTCTAATAAGGTACCGTCAAGGTACAGCCAGTTACTACTGTACTTGTTCTTCCCTTACAACAGAGTTTTACGAACCGAAATCCTTCTTCACTCACGCGGCGTTGCTCCATCAGGCTTTCGCCCATTGTGGAAGATTCCCTACTGCTGCCTCCCGTAGGAGTCTGGGCCGTGTCTCAGTCCCAGTGTGGCCGATCACCCTCTCAGGTCGGCTACGCATCGTCGCCTTGGTGAGCCGTTACCTCACCAACTAGCTAATGCGCCGCGGGCCCATCCTATAGCGACAGCCGAAACCGTCTTTCAGTATTTCACCATGAAGTGAAACAGATTATTCGGTATTAGCCCCGGTTTCCCGGAGTTATCCCAAACTATAGGGTAGGTTGCCCACGTGTTACTCACCCGTCCGCCGCTAACGTCAAAGGAGCAAGCTCCTTCTCTGTCCGCTCGACTTGCATGTATTAGGCACGCCGCCAGCGTTCGTCCTGAGCCAGGATCAAACTCTCCATAAAAGAAATTTGATTAGCTCAAATTGTTTTGCTGGCATCAATTTTGATGTCCAAAATTTTTGTTTCATTCACTAACCGAAGTTAGCTCAGAAACTATATTGATTACGTTTTGCTTGTTCAGTTTTCAAGGTTCATTTATTGTGATTGGTGGAGCCTAGCGGGATCGAACCGCTGACCTCCTGCGTGCAAGGCAGGCGCTCTCCCAGCTGAGCTAAGGCCCCAAAATTTTAATTTTTAAGGAAATGGTCGGGAAGACAGGATTCGAACCTGCGACCCCTTGGTCCCAAACCAAGTGCTCTACCAAGCTGAGCTACTTCCCGTTTATTTATTGGCGCGCCCGGCAGGAGTCGAACCCACAACCTTCTGATCCGTAGTCAGACGCTCTATCCAATTGAGCTACGGGCGCTTAATATATTGAAAAATGGTGCCGAGGGCCGGAATCGAACCGGCACGGTAGTCACCTACCGCAGGATTTTAAGTCCTGTGCGTCTGCCAGTTCCGCCACCCCGGCACATTTGGAGCGGAAGACGAGGTTCGAACTCGCGACCCCCACCTTGGCAAGGTGGTGTTCTACCACTGAACTACTTCCGCATGTGCATAAGATTATTTATCCTGGCAATTATGAATTTGAAATATAAATGGTGCGGGTGAAGGGAGTCGAACCCCCACGCCTCGCGGCGCTAGATCCTAAGTCTAGTGCGTCTGCCAATTCCGCCACACCCGCATATTATTGTTGGTAATTAAATGGTGAGCCATGAAGGACTCGAACCTTCGACCCTCTGATTAAAAGTCAGATGCTCTACCAACTGAGCTAATGGCTCAAAAAATGGTGCCGGCTATAGGAATCGAACCCACGACCTACTGATTACAAGTCAGTTGCTCTACCTGCTGAGCTAAACCGGCATATGGTGGAGGATGACGGGCTCGAACCGCCGACCCTCTGCTTGTAAGGCAGATGCTCTCCCAGCTGAGCTAATCCTCCTGGGTATTATGCCTAGCGACGTCCTACTCTCACAGGGGGAAGCCCCCAACTACCATCGGCGCTAAAGAGCTTAACTTCCGTGTTCGGTATGGGAACGGGTGTGACCTCTTTGCCATCATCACTAGACTATTTAAAAGACAAGATTCATTATAACATAAATCGTTATAATTACAAGTTTTTTTTAAAACTTTCTTGTTCTTTCAAAACTGGATAAACGGTTCATTGAATGTTTCAAACTTTTTTGGTTAAGTCCTCGATCGATTAGTATTCGTCAGCTCCATGTGTCACCACACTTCCACCTCGAACCTATCTACCTCATCGTCTTTGAGGGATCTTACTTACTTGCGTAATGGGAAATCTCATCTTGAGGGGGGCTTCATGCTTAGATGCTTTCAGCACTTATCCCGTCCACACATAGCTACCCAGCGATGCCTTTGGCAAGACAACTGGTACACCAGCGGTGTGTCCATCCCGGTCCTCTCGTACTAAGGACAGCTCCTCTCAAATTTCCTACGCCCACGACGGATAGGGACCGAACTGTCTCACGACGTTCTGAACCCAGCTCGCGTACCGCTTTAATGGGCGAACAGCCCAACCCTTGGGACCGACTACAGCCCCAGGATGCGATGAGCCGACATCGAGGTGCCAAACCTCCCCGTCGATGTGGACTCTTGGGGGAGATAAGCCTGTTATCCCCGGGGTAGCTTTTATCCGTTGAGCGATGGCCCTTCCATGCGGAACCACCGGATCACTAAGCCCGTCTTTCGACCCTGCTCGACTTGTAGGTCTCGCAGTCAAGCTCCCTTGTGCCTTTACACTCTACGAATGATTTCCAACCATTCTGAGGGAACCTTTGGGCGCCTCCGTTACCTTTTAGGAGGCGACCGCCCCAGTCAAACTGTCCGCCTGACACTGTCTCCTGCCCCGCTAAGGGGCATGGGTTAGAATTTCAATACAACCAGGGTAGTATCCCACCGACGCCTCCTTCGAAGCTGGCGCTCCGAGATCTCTGGCTCCTACCTATCCTGTACAAGTTGTACCAAAATTCAATATCAGGCTACAGTAAAGCTCCACGGGGTCTTTCCGTCCTGTCGCGGGTAACCTGCATCTTCACAGGTACTATAATTTCACCGAGTCTCTCGTTGAGACAGTGCCCAGATCGTTACGCCTTTCGTGCGGGTCGGAACTTACCCGACAAGGAATTTCGCTACCTTAGGACCGTTATAGTTACGGCCGCCGTTTACTGGGGCTTCAATTCGCAGCTTCGCTTGCGCTAACCACTCCTCTTAACCTTCCAGCACCGGGCAGGCGTCAGCCCCTATACGTCACCTTACGGTTTTGCAGAGACCTGTGTTTTTGCTAAACAGTCGCCTGGGCCTATTCACTGCGGCTCTCATGCGCTTGCACGCTCAAGAGCACCCCTTCTCCCGAAGTTACGGGGTCATTTTGCCGAGTTCCTTAACGAGAGTTCTCTCGCACACCTTAGGATTCTCTCCTCGACTACCTGTGTCGGTTTGCGGTACGGGCACCTCTCACCTCGATAGAGGCTTTTCTTGGCAGTGTGAAATCAGGAACTTCGTCCATACGGACTCGCCATCACAGCTCAACGTTACAGTGTGCGGATTTGCCTACACACACGCCTTACTGCTTGGACGCGCACAACCAACGGCGCGCTTACCCTATCCTACTGCGTCCCCCCATTTCTCAAACGGTGAGGAGGTGGTACAGGAATATCAACCTGTTGTCCATCGCCTACGCCTATCGGCCTCGGCTTAGGTCCCGACTAACCCTGAGCGGACGAGCCTTCCTCAGGAAACCTTAGTCATACGGTGGACGGGATTCTCACCCGTCTTTCGCTACTCATACCGGCATTCTCACTTCTAAGCGCTCCACCAGTCCTTCCGGTCTGACTTCAACGCACTTAGAACGCTCTCCTACCACTGACATCGTAGATGTCAATCCACAGCTTCGGTGAATCGTTTAGCCCCGATACATTTTCGGCGCAGCGTCACTCGACCAGTGAGCTATTACGCACTCTTTAAATGATGGCTGCTTCTAAGCCAACATCCTGGTTGTCTGTGCAACGCCACATCCTTTTCCACTTAACGATTACTTTGGGACCTTAGCTGGTGGTCTGGGCTGTTTCCCTTTTGACTACGGATCTTATCACTCGCAGTCTGACTCCCGTGTATAAATATCTGGCATTCGGAGTTTGTCTGAATTCGGTAAACCGGGATGGCCCCCTAGTCCAAACAGTGCTCTACCTCCAGTATTCTCATCACGAGGCTAGCCCTAAAGCTATTTCGGAGAGAACCAGCTATCTCCAAGTTCGATTGGAATTTCTCCGCTACCCACACCTCATCCCCGCACTTTTCAACGTGCGTGGGTTCGGGCCTCCAGTAAGTGTTACCTCACCTTCACCCTGGACATGGGTAGATCACCTGGTTTCGGGTCTACGACCACGTACTAATTCGCCCTATTCAGACTCGCTTTCGCTGCGGCTCCGCCTTCTAAAGCTTAACCTCGCACGTAATCGTAACTCGCCGGTTCATTCTACAAAAGGCACGCTATCACCCATTAACGGGCTCTAACTACTTGTAGGCACACGGTTTCAGGATCTATTTCACTCCCCTTCCGGGGTGCTTTTCACCTTTCCCTCACGGTACTGGTTCACTATCGGTCACTAGGTAGTATTTAGCCTTGGGAGATGGTCCTCCCGGATTCCGACGGAATTTCACGTGTTCCGCCGTACTCAGGATCCACTCTGGAGGGAATAAACTTTCGACTACAGGGCTTTTACCTGCTCTGGCGGACCTTTCCAAGTCGCTTCGTCTAACTCATTCCTTTGTAACTCCGTATAGAGTGTCCTACAACCCCAAGAGGCAAGCCTCTTGGTTTGGGCTCTTCCCGTTTCGCTCGCCGCTACTCAGGGAATCGATTTTTCTTTCTCTTCCTCCAGGTACTTAGATGTTTCAGTTCCCTGGGTCTGCCTTCAAGACGCTATGTATTCACGTCAAGATACTACGCGATTAAACGTAGTGGGTTCCCCCATTCGGAAATCTCCGGATCAAAGCTCACTTACAGCTCCCCGAAGCATATCGGTGTTAGTGCCGTCCTTCTTCGGCTCCTAGTGCCAAGGCATTCGCCGTGCGCCCTTAATAACTTAACCAAGTTATTAAGCCTAAAAAACTTAATTTTAAAAAATAAATGTGTTTGTTACAATTTCAATGTCGTTTTATCCAGTTTTCAAAGAACAAGTTTTGAAGTGTTTCATCTTAATGATGAACCTTCAAAACTGAACGCAAAACGTAATCTTACAAACCCAAGGTTTGTATTCCGAAAATATCCTTAGAAAGGAGGTGATCCAGCCGCACCTTCCGATACGGCTACCTTGTTACGACTTCACCCCAATCATCTATCCCACCTTCGGCGGCTGGCTCCAAAAGGTTACCTCACCGACTTCGGGTGTTACAAACTCTCGTGGTGTGACGGGCGGTGTGTACAAGGCCCGGGAACGTATTCACCGCGGCATGCTGATCCGCGATTACTAGCGATTCCGGCTTCATGTAGGCGAGTTGCAGCCTACAATCCGAACTGAGAACGACTTTATCGGATTAGCTCCCTCTCGCGAGTTGGCAACCGTTTGTATCGTCCATTGTAGCACGTGTGTAGCCCAGGTCATAAGGGGCATGATGATTTGACGTCATCCCCACCTTCCTCCGGTTTGTCACCGGCAGTCACCTTAGAGTGCCCAACTAAATGATGGCAACTAAGATCAAGGGTTGCGCTCGTTGCGGGACTTAACCCAACATCTCACGACACGAGCTGACGACAACCATGCACCACCTGTCACCGTTGTCCCCGAAGGGAAAACCATATCTCTACAGTGGTCAACGGGATGTCAAGACCTGGTAAGGTTCTTCGCGTTGCTTCGAATTAAACCACATGCTCCACCGCTTGTGCGGGCCCCCGTCAATTCCTTTGAGTTTCAGTCTTGCGACCGTACTCCCCAGGCGGAGTGCTTAATGCGTTAGCTGCAGCACTAAGGGGCGGAAACCCCCTAACACTTAGCACTCATCGTTTACGGCGTGGACTACCAGGGTATCTAATCCTGTTTGCTCCCCACGCTTTCGCGCCTCAGTGTCAGTTACAGACCAGATAGTCGCCTTCGCCACTGGTGTTCCTCCAAATCTCTACGCATTTCACCGCTACACTTGGAATTCCACTATCCTCTTCTGCACTCAAGTCTCCCAGTTTCCAATGACCCTCCACGGTTGAGCCGTGGGCTTTCACATCAGACTTAAGAAACCACCTGCGCGCGCTTTACGCCCAATAATTCCGGACAACGCTTGCCACCTACGTATTACCGCGGCTGCTGGCACGTAGTTAGCCGTGGCTTTCTAATAAGGTACCGTCAAGGTACAGCCAGTTACTACTGTACTTGTTCTTCCCTTACAACAGAGTTTTACGAACCGAAATCCTTCTTCACTCACGCGGCGTTGCTCCATCAGGCTTTCGCCCATTGTGGAAGATTCCCTACTGCTGCCTCCCGTAGGAGTCTGGGCCGTGTCTCAGTCCCAGTGTGGCCGATCACCCTCTCAGGTCGGCTACGCATCGTCGCCTTGGTGAGCCGTTACCTCACCAACTAGCTAATGCGCCGCGGGCCCATCCTATAGCGACAGCCGAAACCGTCTTTCAGTGTTTCACCATGAAGTGAAACAGATTATTCGGTATTAGCCCCGGTTTCCCGGAGTTATCCCAAACTATAGGGTAGGTTGCCCACGTGTTACTCACCCGTCCGCCGCTAACATCAAAGGAGCAAGCTCCTTCTCTGTCCGCTCGACTTGCATGTATTAGGCACGCCGCCAGCGTTCGTCCTGAGCCAGGATCAAACTCTCCATAAAAGAAATTTGATTAGCTCAAATTGTTTTGCTGGCATCAATTTTGATGTCCAAAATTTTTGTTTCGTTCACTAACCGAAGTTAGCTCAGAAACTATATTGATTACGTTTTGCTTGTTCAGTTTTCAAGGTTCATTTTGTTACCGGTTATTTTCAGTAACTTTTATATAATAACATTTTCGATATTCTTTGTCAACAACTTTTTTAAGAAGTTTTTCTTTTAAGAAGTGACAACTTTTATATCTTATCACTTTGCAATGTTGTTGTCAACACTTTTTTGTGATGTTATTAATAGTTTGTAATACTTTTGATGCGTCGTCTTAGCGACAAGTAATAATTTATCACGATTCTATAATCTTCGCAAGTGTTTTTTTCTATAAAAATATCATTTTATAAAAAAACGTCATTAGTAAGCTATATATAGCTTATTCTAGGTACACTGTTATATTTGTTATTGTTATAAACATTAGTATTACTATACCTCTGTTTTTGTCTTTTCACAATAAAATAAAGAGACCCTTTTATAAAGAGTCTCTTTCATTAAATATTATTTTGAAGTGTGGCGCATTGTTGGGAATAATAATACATCACGAATTGATGGAGAGTTTGTAAGAAGCATGATTAAACGGTCAATACCGATACCTAAACCACCTGTTGGCGGCATACCGAATTCTAAAGCTTCAATAAAGTCATTATCCATTTCGTGAGCCTCATCATTACCCGCTTCTTTTTCAGCTAATTGTGCCTCAAAGCGTTCACGTTGGTCGATCGGGTCATTTAGTTCTGTAAAGGCATTCGCATGTTCACGACGTACAATAAACAGCTCAAAACGATCTGTGAAACGCTCGTCCTCTGGATTTTTCTTCGCTAAAGGAGAGATTTCTACTGGGTGACCGAACACAAATGTTGGCTGCACAAGCGTTTCTTCTACTTTTTGCTCGAAGAATTCGTTAATAATATGGCCGACTTCATGTGTAGCCTTCACTTCTACTCCATGCTCTTGAGCAAGTGCTTGCGCTTGTTCTTTTGTCATCGCTTGCCAGAAGTCTACCCCAGTAGCTTCTTTAACAGCGTCTACCATATGAACTCGTCTCCAACCTACAGCTAGGTTAATTTCATCTTCACCATATTGAACAGATGTTGTGCCAAGTACTTCTTGTGCTACATGGGCAATCAAATTCTCTGTTAACGACATAATATCTTTGTAATCAGCATACGCTTCATACAGCTCAATCATTGTGAACTCCGGATTGTGGCGAGTTGAAATACCTTCGTTACGGAATACACGACCGATTTCATAAACTTTTTCTAGTCCACCCACGATTAAACGTTTTAAGTGTAACTCAATCGCGATACGCATATATAGTTCCATATCCAGTGCATTATGGTGCGTAATGAACGGACGAGCCGCTGCACCACCAGCAATTGTATGCAACATTGGTGTTTCAACTTCTAAATAACCTGCATTATCTAAATAGTTACGAATAGCACGAATAATTTTAGAACGTGTAATAAATGTTTTTTTGCTCTCTTCGTTCGTCATTAAATCTAAATAACGTTGACGGTAACGTTGTTCTACATCTTGTAAGCCATGGAATTTTTCAGGCATAGGACGTAGTGCTTTTGTTAGGAATGTAAATCCTTCAGCTTTCACTGAAAGCTCTCCCACTTGCGTACGGAATACGTTACCACGTATACCTACGATATCGCCTAAGTCAGCTTGTTTAAATAACTCATACGCTTCTTCACCAACATGGTCTTGACGAACGTAGATTTGAATTTGTCCACCTAAATCTTGAATATGTGCAAAGCCAGCTTTCCCTTTACCGCGCTTTGTCATAATACGACCTGCGATAATCACTTCTTGTAGGTTTTCTTCTAGCTGTTCTTTTGTTTGATCTGCAAATTGTTCACGCACTTCTGTAGATAAATGCGTACGCTCAAATCGACTACCGAATGGATCTTGACCGTTCTCTTGAATCGCAGTCATTTTTTGACGTCTCACCAAAAGCTGATCATTTAATTCTTCTATGTTTGACACTTGTTTCACTCCTTATTAAATTGTCCGCGTTTACGTCCATAATATTTCTATTGTACACAATTTTAAAGCCGTATTCATCTGTTTCGGTTTAATTTCCAAAAGACTTAAAATGATTAATAATTCTAACAATTAAAGTCAAATACAATAAAATTATACTCCTAACTACGCTATCGTTCGTTTCTACCTTCCTCTGCCACCATAAAAAAAGAGGCTCCCCAATTATAATTGAGATGCCTCTTTCTATTATATAATGAGTTTCTTTTGTTCCGGCGCAAAAATTCCTGTCTCAAGTTCCTCATATTCTTGCACAATACCATTTAATATAGCGCGTAGCTCTACAGCCGTTTCCGTTTGGTTTATGGCACTACGAGCTTTACCGTTACCACGAATACCTTTTAAATACCAAGAAGCATGTTTACGCATTTCGCGCACTGCCACACTCTCGCCTTTTAGTTGTAGTAGGCGCTCAAAATGCAGTAAACATACATCCATTTTTTCGCGAACGCCAGGCTCTTCTTTTAACTCACCCGTTTCCAAGTACTGAACTGTACGATAAATCATCCAAGGATTACCCAGTGCTGCGCGTCCTATCATAACGGCATCTACACCTGTTGTATCAAGCATGCGTTTTGCATCTTGCGGTGTTTCAACATCCCCATTGCCGAGCACTGGAATATTTACATTTTCCTTTACTTGACGGATAATATCCCAATTTGCTTTTCCTTCGTACATTTGTACACGTGTACGACCATGGACTGCCACCGCAGAAGCGCCCGCACGTTCAACAGCCTGGGCATTTTCCACAGCAAAGACATGTTCATCGTCCCAACCAATACGCATTTTTACACTGACAGGCTTTTTCACAGCATCTACTACTGCTGCTACCATCTCATATACTTTACTTGGATCTAACAGTAAACGAGCGCCCGCTTCACACTTAATTATTTTATTAACAGGACAACCCATATTTATATCAATAATATCAGCAGTTGTGTTTTCATCTACATACTTCGCCGCTTCTACTAATGTCGTTTTATCTCCACCAAAAATTTGTAATGAAAGAGGGTTTTCACGTTCATCGATATAAAGCATACCTAACGTTTTTTCGTTTTTATTTACGATCCCTTTATCACTAATCATTTCGGCATATACAAGCCCTGCTCCGAATTCTTTTACCGTTAAGCGAAATGCAGAATTACAGATGCCAGCCATCGGTGCTAAGACGACACGGTTGTCCATCACAATATCGCCAATTTGAAACGGCTTTTCAGTTGTCTGACTCAACGTCAATTTCCTCCTTCTATGGGCTTTCACCCGTCATTGCTAAAGATCTATTGTTCATGCTGCGGCAGTTATTATTAAGCTCATTATAAATACCAATTATGCACGTTACTTCATAGACGGCATAAATCTTGTATCCACTGATTCCTTCCATAAGGTTACGCCCTCTTCTTGGTCATTCATCTGTTGCAGCATTTCATGCGCTCGCTGTAATTGCTCACCATATGGTGTAGGCGTAATTTCAATTAGTGGTACTAATACGAAAGCTCGTTCATACATTCTTGGATGCGGAACAAGCAAACTCTCTGTTTCAATATTTTCGTGATTGTAGAGTAGAATGTCAAGGTCAATGATTCGAGGACCCCAACGAAATTCCCGAACACGGCCTAGCTCATTCTCTACTGACTGACAAATCTTTAGCATTTCAGAAGAAGAATTACTCGTTCTAACATAAACCGCAATATTTAAAAAATCCGCTTGGTCAGTGAAGCCTACAGCTGCTGTTTCGTAGACAGAAGAAATTCGAACAACCTCTACCCCTTCTTTTTCCATCAAAAGCTCAATAGCGCGCTGAAGGTTTTCGTAACGTTCACCAATATTTGTGCCAATCGATAGATATACATCATTCATCAGAAATCACCTCTAGTGACCTCAACGGAGACCTCTTTATAATAACCATGTATCGGAGGATCTGGTTTAATAAGCTCCACTCGCACACCTTTCACTTTGTCAGGATATGCTGCCATTATGCTGTTTGCGATTTTCGATACGAGTGCTTCAATTAACTTTAATGGCTCACCCTCAACAATATCACGGCAAAGTGCATATACTTCGGCATAATTCACTGTGTACGTTAAATCATCCGTTGCCCCAGCCTCGGTCATATCAACTGCCAGTGAAACATTGGCACGGAAGCGTTGACCAAGTGTTGTTTCTGCTGCCAAAACGCCGTGGTAGCCGTAAAACTGCATGTCCTTCAAATGAATATAGTCCATTATGCTTCCTCCTTGTAAATACGTTTGCCAACTAATACATCTGCCATATGTGAAGCCCGCGCCATTTCCTTTACATCATGCACACGGATCATATGACAACCTTTTTCAATGCCATACACCACCGTTGCACTTGTACCTTCAATCCGTTCTTCAACAGGTAGTTGCAATACATTACCAATCATTGATTTACGGGACGTCGCTAATAACACTGGGTAGCCCATATCCACTAAATGAGCAAGATGCTGCATCATAACAATGTTATGTGTCGTCGTTTTAGCAAACCCAATACCCGGGTCTAATATAATATGTGCATCTGGCACACCAGCTTTTTTAGCAATGGCGATACTTTCTTCTAGGTCTGCTTTCGCTGCTGCCCAAAAATCACTTCCATAATCCATGTTTTCACGATTATGCATTAAAATAATTGGGACATTTAGTTCCGCTGCAACTTCTGCAATCGCAGGTTCTGATTTAGCACCCCAAATATCATTAATAATATGCGCACCCGCTTCAATCGCCGCACGCGCTACTTTCGCTTTATACGTATCAACCGAAATAATAGCCGGTACTTGTGCTACGAGTGCCTGAATAACCGGTACAATGCGGGCAATTTCATCTTCATCGGAAATACGCTCATAACCTGGTCGTGTCGATTCGCCGCCCACATCAATAATTTTGGCACCATCTGCTACCATCTTTTTAGCTTGTTCTACAGCCGCCTCGACGTTATTATATTTTCCACCGTCAGAAAATGAATCTGGCGTAACATTTAAAATACCCATGACGAATGTTTCGTTCTTATAATCTAATGTAATCCCGTTAATCGTTAACGGTGTTGTATAGTGTTCTAACATGTTGACGCTCCTTCTATTCTTGCTCCACTTCTTTGACAAACGCTTCATGTAAACGCAAATAAATAGGTCCTTTATTACCTAACAACCGCTTATCTTCTAATCTACAAATTGGAACAAGCTCTTGTACAGAGTTTGTAATAAAACATTCGCATCCTTGCTCTAAATCTTTTTTAGTAAAAAGACCTTCTTGTACTTCAATCCCTAGTAGTGCGGCTTGCTCAATAACCCACGTACGCGTTATGCCAGGTAAAATACCTGTTTCTAAAGAAGGCGTATATAGTATATCATTTTTCGCCCAGAAAATATTTGATGTCACACCTTCAGCCACATAACCATGCGCTGTTAAAAAGAAACCTTCCTGCATGGCTAATGACGGCATTTCAAATCGTCCTAAAACGTTATTGCCATAATGATGCGACTTTACGCGAGATGCTCCTTCAGGGGTATTGCGCCTTGTCTCTAACCATTGTGCTGTTTTTTCTTGTCCACGAGCTGTGTCAGGTAATTCCTTACGAAAGACAATGACATTTGGTTGTGTATAATCCTTTGGTTGCAGACCGATTCCATGCTCGCCAGCAGATACATTGACACGAAAATAACCGTCTGCTCCACCTGCTGCTGCATTTAATTGTTCACAAACTGCAAGCAATTCTTGTTTTGTATATGGCATGTGAATACGGAATTGCGCAAGAGCTGCTTGTAATCTTTCCATATGCGCATCCCAAAACAGCACTTTTCCATTGTAGGTACGAAACGTTTCAAAAAAACCTAACCCATATAAAAAGCCGTGATCAAATGGCGAAATTCGTAAATCCTCTGCTGCTACGTAGTTACCGTTAATCCAGCACTGCATGTTTCTTCGCTCCTTCTACGTACAATTCGATAAAATGACGCAGGAGCTTTTTCCCTTGTTCCGTCATAATAGACTCGGGATGGTATTGCACACCTTCGATAGGATAGTCTTTATGACGAATGCCCATTATTTCACCTTCCGCAGTCCACGCTGTTACGTCAAAGCATGCTGGTAATGATTCTTTCTCCACAATAAGAGAATGATAACGTGTTGCTAGAAACGGATTTGGCATCCCTGCATGTAATCCGATTTCCGCATGCAACACCGGCGACGTTTTACCATGCATTAAACGCTCAGCACGAATAACTTGTCCGCCAAATACTTGGGCAATTGCTTGATGTCCTAGACAGACACCTAAAATAGGAATATTTCCCGCGAAATATCGAATAATATTTAAACTTTCACCCGCTTCGTTCGGACTACAAGGTCCTGGAGAAATAACAATCATATCCGGCGCAAGTTTTTCAATATCTGCAATCGTTAACGAATCATTTCTTTTTACAATTAATTCATGTCCAAACTCACCAAAATACTGCACAAGATTATATGTAAAAGAATCATAGTTATCAATCATTAAAATCATTTTGCTCGCTCCTCCGCCATCGCTTTCGCTTGCCACATTGCTTTTGCTTTATTTAGAGACTCTTGGTATTCTCTTTCCGGTACAGAATCTATGACAATACCTGCACCAGCTTGTATATGCGCCATTCCATCTTTAACAAATGCCGTTCGAATGACAATATTGAATTCCATATCGCCCGTATAGCCTAACCAACCAATTGAGCCCGTGTATAATCCTCGGCGCACCGGTTCTAGCTCTTCAATAATTTCCATCGTACGAATCTTCGGTGCTCCTGTAATCGTACCGCCTGGGAACATCGCTCGCACGACATCTGCATTCGTTTTGCCGTCTGCTATTTCCCCGCGCACATTGGACACAATATGCATGACATGTGAATAACGCTCAATGACCATAAACTCATCCACTTCAACCGTACCATATGCTGAAACTCGCCCTAAATCATTGCGCTCTAAATCTACTAGCATCACGTGTTCAGCACGCTCTTTTTCATTATCAATTAACTCCTGAGCCAAAGCCATGTCTTCTTCTTCCGATTTTCCTCTCGGACGCGTGCCTGCTATTGGTCGAGTTGATAACTCATTGCCATGACGCTTCACCAACAACTCCGGCGACCCAGACACAACGGCAAATTCAGGTGCTTCAATATACGCCATGTATGGCGAAGGGTTAAAGGCACGTAATGCCTCATAAACATCCATTGCCGTAGCGGTTAATTTTTTCGATTGGCGCACTGATAAATTGACCTGAAACACGTCTCCTTGCGCGATATATGTTTGAATTTTTTTCACCGCGGCTTCAAAGTCAGTGCCAGCAAATGACACAAGTAACTCGCTTTCATCATTTACTACTTCAACAGCACTTGTCTTTTCAAATTTCCGTAACTGCAATCCTTCTTGAGCCGCTTCTTGCCACGCTTGCATACGCTCTTCTAAATTGACATCACAGTCTGCTAACTTCATAAGCGTCACTGCATTTGTCGCAACATCGTGCACTGCCCAGCAGTCAAATAGATAAAAATATATATCAGGTACTGATAAATCATCTGTTGCCACTAAAGGCAATTTTTCAATTTTTCGAGCGTAATCGTATGATACAAAGCCGATTGCCCCTCCTTGGAAAACCGGTAGCTCAGGGTCGTACGCCAATTGATACGTAGCGATTAATTGTTCTAATAAATCAAGTGGCTCACCGTATAACATTTCGCTATGTCCATCTCTCCAATTAATAAGTAAACCACCTTCAATCGATTGAGCTGTTGCTAACGGTTGCCAAGCAGCAATTGAATAATGCCCGCCACGTCCACTTTCTAAAAACACATGGGCTTGTTCCTGTTGTGTTTGCTTTTTATAGCTATAATAAAACGCATCTGCGTCCATCTTTATTGATGTAGTCGATAATGTATTCACGTTGCTATTCCCCTTTGAAACATATGATGTGATTCCATCTTAACTAGAAAAATGAAAAGATGCGAATGTTTTTGCTAATAAAAAAATACCGATTTACCCCCCACGTGCTACAACAGATGGCAAGCATGCGCAAATACGCAAAAAAAGGCTCTCACAATAGGAGAGCCTGTCATTTTGTATTCAAATTAGTCTTCAAATTGATATAAAGGTGTAGATAAATAACGCTCACCATTTGAAGGTACGATCGCAAGAACATTTGAACCTTTGCCTAAACGTTTTGCAGTTTCAATCGCTGCATAAATTGCTGCACCTGAAGAAATACCGCATAAAATACCCTCTTCACGCGCTACTTTACGAGCTACATCAAAGGCAACTTCATTTTCTACAGGGAATACGGATGAATAAACATCTGTATCTAATACGGCAGGTACAAAGCCAGCACCGATACCTTGGATTTTATGTGGGCCTGGTTGGCCACCTGAAAGTACTGGAGAATCCTTTGGCTCAACAGCAATAATTTCGATTTCTGGGTACTTTTCTTTTAACACGGCACCAGCACCTGTAATCGTACCACCTGTACCAACACCCGCAATAAATGCATCTAATGTTAAACCATCAAACGCTTCCACGATTTCTGGTCCTGTTGTTAAACGGTGCACAACTGCATTCGCTGGGTTCGTAAATTGTTGTGGTAAAAAGTAGCCATGCTCTGCAGATAATTCTTCTGCCTTTGCAATAGCACCTTTCATTCCTGCTGGTCCAGGTGTTAACACTAATTCAGCACCGTATGCGCGCAATAGGTTACGGCGCTCTAAACTCATTGTTTCTGGCATTACTAAGATTGCTTTATAACCTTTAGCTGCTGCGATCATTGCTAATCCAATCCCTGTATTACCTGAAGTAGGTTCAATAATAGTGCCACCTGGTTTTAGCGTACCATCTTTTTCAGCTGCTTCAATCATCGCTAACGCAAGACGGTCTTTTACAGAGCTGCCCGGGTTAAAATATTCTAATTTAACATAAACAGTACCTTCGTTCTCACCTGTTGCATGATTTAATTTTACAATTGGTGTTTTACCAACTAATTCAGCTACCGAGTTCGCTAATCTACTCATCTACTCATCCACTCCTAATCCCTACTATTTTTATAGGTTTTACTTATTTTGTATTTTACCAATTTTTTAGTTGTATTGTCAATCAATAAACTTATATTTTCAGAATATTTATTAGAAGCCAGAAAGTACGCTACTTTCTGGCTTCCTTTTTATCATTTCTTTTCTTCACCATAATACCAAGTAGCCTTAAACTCCGACCAAAATGCTTCTGGTGTTATCGATTGTTGCAATTGTTCCAACGCAAGCTCTCGTTCAATATGTTCTTTCACATCGTCATATGTAAAGGATTGACCTTCTATTACCTCTTGAACTTGCACAATTCCATAATGTCCGTTATCCAACTTAAATACTTTACTCACTTCATTCGCTGACAAAGCTTGAGCTGCCTTTAAAATGGCTGGATCTATATTGCCCTGCTTTTCAGTTAGGAAACCGATATCTCCACCTAAACTAGCCGATGCACTATCGATGGAAATTTCACGTGCCAGTACAGAGAAATCAGAGCCATTTTTTAGTTCACTTAACGCTTCTTCAGCTGCTTTTTTAGAATCCACTTCAATGAAATTTGTTCGATAGCTCGTTTCTGTATTGTATAACGTCTTATTTTCTTCATAATATTTTTGAATACTGTCTTCTTTAATAACTACATCTTTTGTTAGTACTTTATCTAAAATTAGGCCTGAGCGGATTTTTTGCTTTAGCTGATCTGCTGATAGGTTCTGCAATGCTGTATCAAATTTATCTTGAGCCGAGCGCATTAACGCAAGCTCTAGATTAATTTCTTTATCAGTTACCTTGATTTTATATTTTTTAGCTGCCTTTTCCATAACAGCTTCATTCACTAAATTTTGAAGTGTTTCTTTACCATAGCGTTCTTCCATAGCAATCATCCACTCCTGGCGTGTGATGACATCACCGCCAATGGCAGCGACTTGTTCGTCGCTACCAATTTCCTGACTGCTATTTGGCATTAACCATGCAATGAACCATAAAAGATTCCCTAATAATAATACGGAAAAAACAATTAAAGCCGGCTTTGTTTTTAATCGGCGTTGCATTAAGGGCGTTTGGTTGGGTGATGCAGATGTCTGCGGTCTTCGATTACGCGTTGAGCTCATCAATGAATCCTTCTAATTCTTCTTTTGAGAAATGGTATGTTTCTAAGCAGAAGTGACATTGTGCTTCAGCCTCACCATCTTCATCAATCATTTCTCGAATTTCCTGTGAACCCAAACCTAAAATCGCTGCACCAAATCGCTCTTTTGAACATTGACATTTAAATTCAACCGGCATTGAATCTAAAATTTGGACTTTTCCTTCACCTAATACAGCTTCTAAAATTTGTTCTGGTGTATAGCCTTTTTCAATCATTTTTGAAACAGGCTCGATTGTTGCTAAATGCTGTTCGATTGCATCAATCGTTTCTTCTTCACAACCCGGCATAAGTTGCAGAATAAAGCCACCCGCTGCAAGAATTGAATTATCCGGATTTACTAATACGCCAAGTCCAACAGATGAAGGCACCTGTTCAGATGTAGCAAAATAGTAAGTAAAATCTTCTGCAATTTCACCAGATATAATTGGCGTTTGTCCAGAGAACATATCGCGTAAGCCAAGGTCTTTCACAATCGTTAACGCGCCTTCTGTCCCTACACCAGCTCGTACATCTAATTTACCTTTTTCATTTAAATCAAAATGCACGTGAGGGTTTGTTACAAAACCACGCACCTCACCACGGGCGTTACTATCAATAACCATAGGACCAATTGGACCATTGCCCTCTACTTTAATCGTAATTTTCTCTTCACCTTTAAGCATAGCGCCCATCATTACACCAGCCGTCATTGAACGACCAAGTGCTGCTGATACAACTGGCCATGTATTATGACGACGTTGCGCTTCTCCGACTGTCTCTGTTGTGCAAGCTGCAAAAACACGTACTTGCCCATTGAATCCTAAACCTCGAACTAAATAATCTTTCATAAATGAAAAGTCCCTCTTTTCCTATTGGTTACGTTTATATAATTTATACAAACCTTTTAATGTTAAAAATGGATCGACGACATCTATCGCTTGCGTCTCCCCTGCAATTAAATTTGCTAGTCCACCGGTTGCAATAACGAGCGGCTCTTCTTTACTTTGTGCTTTCATGCGATTAACAATGCCCTCCACTTGTCCAACAAAACCATAAAAAATGCCCGCCTGCATTGCAGAAACGGTAGTTTTCCCAACAATATGTGTAGAACGCAATATTTCAATACGTGGCAAACGAGCTGCCTGTGTATAAAGTGCCTCTGTTGAAATCGAAATACCCGGTGCAATAGCGCCACCCATGTAATCGCCTTTTTCATTTAAATAACAATATGTTGTCGCCGTACCGAAATCCACAATAATTAACGGTGCTTTGTAAGCATCCAGTGCTGCTATTGCGTTGACAATGCGATCGGAACCGACCTCGCGCGGATTTTCATATTTAATATTCAAACCCGTTTTCACCCCTGGTCCAACAACCAGTGGTTTTTTGCGAAAATACTTTTGACACATCGATTCTAATGAAAACATAATGGGCGGTACAACCGAGGATATAATAATGCCCGTAATTTGTTCAAATGAAATGCCTGCATGATTAAAAAAAGCCAATACTTGCATTGCATATTCATCTTCTGTTTTGTGAAGATCTGTTACCATTCGCCAATGGAAAGCTAGCTGGTCATTGCTATCATAAACTCCCAATACGATATTTGAATTTCCTGCATCCAATACTAAAATCATGGCTGATGCCTCCATATCAAATTCGCCCCTATGCGCACAGTAGAGACGCTACCTTTATTTTAAGAAGGCGCTGTAATGAACACCAAATAAAGTTTGAACACTTTAGAAAATGATACCACACTTTCAAGGCAATGAAATAGCATTCCTACTCACAATAGAAGGAGCTACCTACATTTGAGAAGGTAGCTCCTTAAAGATTATTTAAAATTAAATTTTTCAGGATCTGGACCGCAACGCAGACCGTCGTTCATTGCATCTAACTGTGCCATTTCCTCATCCGTTAAAGCAAAATCAAAAACCTGTAAGTTCTCTGTCATACGTGCTGGCGTCATCGTTTTTGGAATCGTGACAACACCATGCTGTACATCATAACGTAAAACAATTTGTGCTGGCGTTTTACTGTATTTAGTTGCTAATTGTTGAATCAAGTCTTCCTCAAGCAATGAGCCGTTCATTAAAGGCGACCATGCTTCTACTTGAATACCGTGTTCTTTACAGTAGGCGCGCACTTCTTCTTGCGTCAAATGGGGATGAAATTCAATTTGATTAATCACGGGAATAACCGTTGTTTCTTTTAGCAAATGTTCTAAATGATGAACATGGAAATTGCTCACACCAATTGAACGAACACGCTTGTCCTGATAAATTTTCTCCAGTGCTTTATAGGCCTCGATATAGTTCGTATCTAAACCTGGCCAATGAATTAAATACAAATCTAAATAATCTAAACCTAATTTCTCTAAACTGCTATCGTATGCGGCAAGCGTTTCTTCATAAGAAAGTCCGTCATTCCAAACTTTAGAAGTGACAAAAAGTTCGTCACGTGACACTAGTCCTTCTGCGATGGCTGCGCGAATTCCTCGTCCCACACTTTCTTCGTTACGATATACTTGTGCCGTATCTATGCTACGATAACCTTTGGCAATAGCCGTTTTTACAGCTTCCGCTAAATCATCTCCATCCGGCACACGGAATACACCATAGCCTACTAAAGGCATCTCTAGACCATTGTTTAATGTTACTTTTCCCATGTTCAACACTCCTATCCATTATGCACATGCATAATATTCTATTTATATCCTAATGCTTCACACTAAATAAAGGCAAAGAAAAAGACTGTTTATGAAAATTCATAAACAGTCTTTTATATGATTACTGACGTTTTTCGTCAATACCTTTCGGCTCATCATGTTGCTCTAAACCTTCTTTTGGTAAATCCGCTGTTGTCGGATTCGGCTCATCGCTTAGCAATTCTTTTTCAAGAACTGGTTGCCCAACTTTTTCTAATGATGGTTGTGCTTCAGCTTTTGGCGCTTCCTCTACAACGTTTTCTACCACTTCAGGTTCTGGTAATACACCATGATCACGTAAATGCTCGATCTCTTGCGCATTTAATGTTTCTTTTTGCATTAATGTATTCGCAATTAAATCAAGTAAATGACGTTTTTCTGTCAGAATACGTTTAGTACGTTCGTATTGCGTATCGATAATTTTTTGCATTTCTTTATCGATTTCATAAGCAATTGAATCAGAGTAGTTTTGATCTGAATTAAAGTCACGACCAAGGAATACATTTCCACCTTGACTTGACCCAAACTGCATCGCACCAAGATTTTCACTCATACCATATTCCGTAACCATCGCGCGTGCAATGCTTGTTACCTTCTGGAAGTCATTATGAGCCCCAGTAGATACTTCGCCGAGCACGATCTCTTCTGCCACACGGCCACCAAGAAGACCCGCAATACGGTCTAAAAGCTCTTGTTTTGTCGTGAAGAAACGTTCTTCCTTCGGTAACATAATCGCATAACCACCCGCTTGACCACGAGGTACGATTGTTACTTTGTGAACCGTATCTGCTTCATCAAGCTCTAGACCAACAACAACGTGACCAGCTTCATGGAAAGATACAAGTTTTTTCTCTTTTGCTGAGTAAACGCGGCTCGCTTTCGCAGGACCTGCAATCACACGGTCAGATGCCTCATCGATATCTGCCATATTAATTGTACGTTTACTTTTACGAGCAGCTACTAGAGCAGCTTCGTTTAATAAGTTTTCTAAATCGGCACCCGAGAAGCCCGGTGTGCGTTGTGCTACAGCTGCTAAATCAACTGAATCCGATAGAGGCTTATTGCGTGCATGCACTTTTAGAATAGCTTCACGGCCTTTTACATCAGGATGTCCTACTGTAATTTGACGGTCAAAACGACCAGGACGTAATAACGCTTTATCTAAAATATCTGGACGGTTTGTTGCAGCGATAATAATAATCCCTTCGTTTGCACCGAAGCCATCCATTTCAACTAGTAATTGGTTTAATGTTTGCTCACGTTCGTCATGACCACCGCCAAGACCAGCGCCACGTTGACGACCTACTGCATCAATTTCATCAATGAAAATGATACATGGAGCATTTTTCTTCGCATTTTCGAATAAGTCACGCACACGTGAAGCACCTACACCGACAAACATCTCTACGAAGTCAGAACCTGAAATCGAGAAGAATGGTACGCCAGCTTCACCTGCTACTGCACGTGCAAGTAATGTTTTACCTGTACCTGGAGGACCTACAAGTAAGATACCTTTTGGAATACGAGCACCAATTTCAGTGAATTTACGGTGATCTTTTAAGAAATCCACGACTTCTACAAGTTCCGCTTTCTCTTCATCTGCACCCGCTACATCAGTAAAACGAACTTTTTTCTTTTGGTCATCGTATAGCTTCGCTTTACTTTTACCAAAGCTCATTACTTTATTGCCGCCACCTTGAGATTGACTCATTAGGAAGAAGAATAAGAAGATGATAATGATGAATGGAATAATACCTGTAAAGAACTGTACCCATCCACTCGTTTCTGGTGCTTTTAAGAAATCTATATTGCTATTCTTATCCTTAGCAGCTTCATCGATTCGGTCCATTAATAATTGGTTATCACGCGGAAGGTTTACTGTGAAACTTTCGCCTTTTTCATAACCTTTCATCTTACCTTCAACGATATATACTGATTTATCAGGTTGAATTTTTGCTTCTGTAATTTCATTCTTATCTAGAGCTGCTAAAAACTCTGAGTAAGTAATTTCTCTCGTCGGTGATTTACCACCATTGAAAGTACCAAATATACCAATGATCACTAGGAAAATCAGTAAATAGAATATGGTATATCGAAATATTCGATTCATCTCCAGCCTCCTCATTACAAACAGAAAAATTATAAGTAAAATCTTAACATATCCTGATTTCATCATACAACGAAAAGCCTTACTTAAAAAAAGTTTCGTTTGAATTTTGTCGAAATCTAAACATATTTATTCCTACTAATTACAATCCCAGCGTACTTGCATCCGGTGATTACTTTTTGGCTCAGCTCGCAATGCTATCATGGCCGTTGTCACCCGCTGGAGGCTTTACCTGATAACCAGTCAAAAATACAACTGGTTATTTATGCGTTAAAACGAATAAACTTCTGGTTTTAAAATACCGATATATGGTAGGTTGCGGTATTTCTCTGCATAGTCTAAACCATAACCAACAACAAAGCCATCTGGAACTTTGAAGCCAACGTAATCAGCTGCAAGATTTACTTTACGGCCTGAAGGTTTGTCTAAAAGCGTCACAATTTTGATTGATTTTGCTTTACGGTATTTAAATAGATCTACTAGGTAGCTAAGCGTTAATCCACTATCGATAATATCCTCGATAATTAAAACGTCACGCCCTTCAACACTTGTATTTAAATCCTTTAAAATCTTTACTTCACCAGATGAAACAGTGGCATTACCATAGCTAGATACATCCATAAAATCTAGCTCAATAAAAGAATCGAAACGTTTCATCAAGTCTGTCATGAAAGGCATCGCACCTTTAAGTACACCGACAGCTAATGGGAATGAATCTTGATATTCCGCTGTTAACTGCGCACCTAGTTCAGCGATTCTTTCTTGCAGTTGTTCTTCTGTAATCATAATTTTTTCGATGTCATTTTGTAACATATCGATTCCTCCTCGTGTTGTTTCAAAAATTTTCAACCTGTATGTAGGTGAAATATTTTACAAAGACCATTAGTCTACGATGAGCACTGTATCATCGCTTGGTTGCGGGGTAGTTGAAAAGTAAATCCCCATACGCACACCAATTACCGCTACGACCTCGTCAGATTGAGAAATCAGTAACGGCCAGCTATTTCGCTCATTTAAAGGAATCTTTTCATCTATAAAAAGGCGTGATAAACGCTTTGGCTTATCCATTCCTTTTAACAGCATTCGGTCTCCTTCCTTACGTGCCCTAACATAGAGTGGAAGTGTAAGTTTATTAGCGTTAAAGTAAAAAAGTTGTGCAGTATCCGTAAGCAATTGTGATGCTAATTCAGACAGCCTAACGACAGCGAGACTTACACCATTTGTCAATGTCGTCTTCTCATTAGCAGCTACAGCAAATCCAGTTTCAGGATATATCGCACTTTCTAATGGCTCGCTTTTCTGAATCGTTAATTTGCCATAACGGCGAACTGCTATAAAACCTTCTGGCAAGTGAATTTCAGCATACCCAGATGTTGTTTCACAAAGCTTTAAAAGCGAAGTTAAGATTGCATAACTTTGTAGCGTATTTGAATCTTTGTAAAGATAGTTTAATAGTATTAAAATGAGCCTCCTTTGTAAAGCAGGTGCTACCATTTCAAATGCTTCTATCTCCATACTATACATATTTCCATTGCATATTTTGACTGTTTTTGAAAATATGTCTTGCGCAAGCGTCATTAAAAAAGCATCATCCTCTTGCAAATGCTTTGTAAAACGACTCGTCTGCTCTGCTACACGTGGATTTTCCGCTTCCAGCAGTGGTACTACGTGGTGTCTAAAGCGATTTCTTGCGTAGGAATCTTTCGTATTACTCGCATCTTCACGGTAATTCAAGCCCTGCTCCTGTAAATATTCCCTTATTTCGGACTTTGTAACCGTTAAAAACGGACGAATTAATGATTTTCCTTTAAAAAAACGCTGTGGACGAATGCCTTGCATGCTATTCATCGTGGCATTTTTCGTTAGGGCCATTAATACTGACTCCAGTTGGTCATCCGCATGATGTGCAGTTACAAGCTTGGAAGCCATCGTTTTATGTATGATTTCACCAAAATAACGATAGCGCTCTCTGCGACAAATTAACTGCGAGTTGCCCTTTTCCTCTGCTATCATTTCAGGAATAGGAATCGCCGTTGCATGCAAAATAATGCCGTATTGATCACAATACCTTTGCACAAAAGCTCTATCCTCTGCCGATGCCTCGCCTCTTAACATATGATCGACATGCACTGCTGCCACTTCAATACCCCATTGCTCTTTTGATTTCACAAAGTAATGAAGTAGTGCCATTGAATCTACACCACCCGAAACGGCGATGAGAAGATGATCGTCTTGCTGTAGTAATTGCTCTTCATCAATAAATTGTTTAACTTTTAATTCAAATGACAAACGCTTCTCCTCCCCTTTTCGTTTTCTGTTACGAAGATTTACTCATGGAATATTGAACCGGTTTAAAAACGGCCCAAGTTGGTACGACGTGGGTAACTTCTAACATCAACACGGTACAGTCGTCCTCAATTTCATAATACGTTTGGAAGGACTGCATAATGGTCGTTAATTTATCTTGTATTGTTTGATTTGTACTGGCTACTTGTTGGGCAAACGTTAAAAATGCTTCCTCCTGCTCATCCCAATCAGCAACACTTGAAAACAGTCCATCTGAATGCATGAGAATAACATCGCCCGCTTTTAACTTTCTTTTTTCAGCCTCCACTGCCGAAATCGACAAAAAGCCAACTGGCGCTGCATTACTTTCAACTTTCAACACTTCTTTACCTCGTAAAATATAGGTGGACATGCCCCCCGCTTTCCACGACCATAAATCACCATGTTGTAAATCGACGAGCGCAAAATCAAGCGTTGCATACATATCGTCTTGTTGTTTAAGAGACATAACATAATGCAAAGTATGCATAGCTGTCTCGGGATTCATATTAAAATTCAAGCATTCGCGCATTAAATGAATCAATTTTCTACTTTCATGCTGTGCTTCTTTACTTTGTCCCATACCATCAGACAATAAAACCGCAAATAGCCCGGGATGCAATTGGAAGAGCGCATGAGAGTCCCCAGAATATAATGTCGCATCTTTTGACATGCTATATATATCATACTCTACTTCAAAGCTAATAGCTGATCTAAAGCTTACTTGAATGTGACGAAATGGTACATCGCACGCCACGACTTTTTCTATTTCAAATGGTTCATCAAAAGTATCGTATAAAATTGGCAAAATCATACGCTCAGCTACTGTCGTATCCTTTTCCCAATCGACACGAGCGGGTGCGAGGGCACAGACAATTTTTCTTGCTCCTGCCTTATTGCTCAACACATCGAGCTGAAAACATTCAATATGGGCATCCTTCAATCGTTGAACAATATCCTTCTCCACACTGACGAATGAAACCGTTTCTTCTTTCATTTCCGCAATTAACTGATTAAGGTGATGACTCATATCACGTAGCTGTAGTGCGATCATTTTTTTGCCGTGGAAATACTGCCCATTAATTTTCTCTCGATAAAGCTCCGTATCTAATTCCTCAAAGATTTTCGTGGATTTTACACATTTATAGCGTATTTGTTCTTCCACTCGGTGAATAGCTGATTCCTTCCCTACACCTTTCATATGAAACCAATCTGTCATCAGCTTGTCCATGCCATTGTTTTGTGCTCCCCAGCACCGATCGTGGCGAAAACAGCTTAAACATGTATTCATCGGGGTTACTTCCTCTTTGGATGCTACAGGAGCCGTCATAAAACGCTCAAATACAAGTTCTTTCATGAAATGAACAAAGTGTTGAAAGTGCTCTAGCTTAAATGTAACGTGCTCTGTTAACCAATGCTGCCTTGCTAACAGCACTTCTTCCCGCTGCGGAAAAAGCTTGTTTCGCACTTTATCGGAATAGCTTTTCGGTATAACTAAGAAAATAATACTGCCGATTGCAATGGAAGTGAAGTACACGCTATCTAACGGTAATGTAGCATCGTAAAATAAAAAAAACACACTAGGTAAAATACTACCTATTGCCACACCCAATCTCCCGGCGCGTGCGCCCATTCCTGCACAAAGCCCTGTTAAGGTAGCCACCGATAGCATCCCAGTAAAAGATAGCTTGGCCACACCAATAAGCGCGCCAAGTACAGCTCCGATTACAGTCGCTAGTGGGACACTGCCGACCAAGGCACCAAAACAAATAAATAGCTGCAATAAGAATATCGGTAGTGAAAAATAACTGATGACTACCGCTTGCATCCCTGTTAGCATCGCTGCAAATACTACTAATGCTGAGCCAAGTCTTTCATATGTCCAATGGCTTGTAAACCACTCATACGAGTTGACGAATAGTACTTGCATAAATAACGTCATAATGAGCGCTAACGCTACCTCGCAGCCAACATAAAATTGGACAAGCACCGGCGGAAGCCCTTGATACATGATGCCCTGCCAAACGATTTGCACACTTAGGACAGCAAGAGAAACGGCAATGCTATGAGGTAATCGCCAATATCTAAAGCGCATGATACATTCATACATGCCTATTTGTAATGCTAAAATGAGGACTTGTCCAAAACCTAGGAAATAGCACCCTATTAGGCTACCTAATAATACGAATTTCGCATTTTCTTTATATTTACTGCGAATAATCGCCCAAAAAGGGACAGAGAAAGGTACAGCTGCTTCAAACACAACAGATTGAGCTAAAAAAAAGGCTGTTAAAAAAAATAGGGAACCTATAAGCAATTGCCTTTTTCTCGCCCCCGATTTTTGGTCGTCTACATTTGCTGTTTCATACCATTCAACACTAGTCATTCCATAATCCCCTTTCTACACTTTTTCGTTATTATAAGGAATTATGTGCGGAAAGATTGTCTGACGATGGCAAAAGAAAATATAAACATTTCGACGAATACATATGCATAAATACGTTAATTGTCAATAACTACTAAAAAATAAGGACAGTGTGCATCTAGAACGCGATACATTTTCGCAATATTCCACTATTCACTGTATTTTATGGAGCTTACGTCTATTTTCGTGTTAAGATGAATACGATGCATGCCCTTTTATATAAAGTGAAAATATGTTTTTTCATTTTTTTAAGATTTTTATTAAACTTTTTTCATAAAGTTGTTGACACTTAGCACAATGGATTGTATTATTTAACTTGTCCTTTAAAAAGACATGCGGAAGTAGTTCAGTGGTAGAACACCACCTTGCCAAGGTGGGGGTCGCGAGTTCGAACCTCGTCTTCCGCTCCAATGATATTCGGCGGCCTAGCTCAGCTGGCTAGAGCGTACGGTTCATACCCGTAAGGTCGGGGGTTCGATCCCCTCGGCCGCCACCATAATTGGCCCCTTGGTCAAGCGGTTAAGACACCGCCCTTTCACGGCGGTAACACGGGTTCGAATCCCGTAGGGGTCATACTTTGTAAAACGTCTCAGAAATATTTCTGAGACGTTTTTTTGTTGTTTTATGGCATCGTATAAAATGTGTTAGTCCTTTTACTATGACCATGCACTAAAATTGTGGCATACTTATTTTAAAATGCACACGTTATTAGGGGGTTTACTTCGTTGGGATTATTAACGAAAGCGGCTTTAACTTGTGGGAGTGGCTCCATGATCATTCTCATATCCATACTTATTAACTTACCATTAGCTGTACAATTTATTTTACTTCTCATCGGGCTAATACTAAGCGTGTACGGTGTGTACTTACTTGTAAAAATGGTAACTAATCCTGTAGAGAAGATACCTGAAGCACCACCAGAGCAACCGGCACCAGCTCCTAAGAAGAAAAAAGGGCCAACCTCGACATTATAGGTAGCCTTAGGCTTTAAAGAACAGACTGTTCCAAAGGCTCCAACTAACTGTCTACTCGCGCTATTCTATGCATCTCTAACGCGATAAGCCAATAAACTTCGTTCGTTTATATTGCATTCTTCGCTACAGTCTAACGTAATTTCAAACACAGAAATTACGTTTTTTTGATGCTCAGTTTAAATTGGCTTTAGCAACGAGCGCTATTTTGCACCAAAAAAACAAAAAGATTAGCCTTTGTTATAAAACAAAAGCTAATCCCCACTCTATTTAATACACTTTTTCTACGATTAAAACAGTCAGCAAACTACCCTCTTCTAGCCCCGCGACCACCACGTTTTGACTCTGTAGCACGTTTTAATGTTGCTAGACGTTCATCACTATCTTTTAAGAAACGTGCCATTTTTTGCTCAAAGTTTTCCTTCGGCTGATGGCGTTCGTTACGATCATTAGAACGATTGTCACGACGCGGACGTTGAGGACGCTCTGGTCTCTCAGCTTGAGGCTTTGCTTTACGGATTGAAAGACCAATCTTACCATCCGCTTCAACATTCATCACTTTTACTTCAACTTCATCTCCAACTTTTAGATGCTCATTGATATCTTTTACATAATTGTCAGCAACTTCACTGATGTGTACTAAGCCTGTTTTGCCGTCTGGCAGCTCAACGAATGCTCCAAAATTTGTGATTCCTGTTACTTTCCCTTGTACCTTGCTGCCTACTTCAATTGACATAAAAAAAATGCTCCTCCTTAAAAATTAAGCGACTCTTTCGAGCCATGTAATCAATTTAATCAAACTTTTTACTGCAATAAGTTTCTCTTTTCATTATATATAACTAAAAAAGTGTGTCAACAATACATAGCTTATCAGTTGTCTTTTTTATCTTCCTTGTCAGGAATGATGAAAATAATTTCACCTTCCTCGGATAAGAAGTACTCTTTGCGTAATAGTTTAGCAATATACTCATCATCTTCTAATTGTTTAATTTTAAGATTGAGTGAGTCCTGCTCTTCTTTTACCTTCACCAAATGCTGAGTTGCCTCTTGTTTTTGCTTTTCTTTCTCAGTTAGCGTCTCAGACTGATGGACAAGTATATTGATGAGAAAGGCGATAATGACTACTGGCACAACCGCAAAAAAGACAATACGGCGCAATTTTCGTTTACGCGATTGCACTTTACGATTTATAGCTTTATCCGTGCTACGGACATAGTCATTATCAAGCTTGGTGTAGTTTTGTTGTTCATCTTTTGATGAATGACGTCTAGTCATGCCCGCACCTCCGAAGTTATTGTTGTCTTTTATTATACTTGATATATCGAATTTTTTTAAATAAAGTGTAGGACAAATACGAATAAATTTTGACAAAAGGTCTTAAGACAAATGCCCCAATATTAATAAATAGTTGTAATATTTGTCGAATAATGGCGATTATTAATCGGACGATAAACCAAAATGGTCTCCATGTTATATTCACTATTATGCGCGCAACGAAACGTAAAAAGGTTTGAAAAAAGGTCTGATATAAAAATATACCAGCAATCTGCGCTAGCGGGTCATATGCCCGCCAAGCGCCGTCTTTTAACCAAAACAATAAATAATACGTTAATCCTCCAAGTAGGATCCATGTCAAAAGTTCCAACACCATCATCCACTTTCGGAGGCTTGACCTTTTTGGAGTTGAAAAAACAATGAGCCTTACACTATCAATAATAAATCCAACTGCGATACCGCTCACAACCATGACGAATAGCTGAACGAATTGCTGGCTAACAATCATCCAAACAATTTATGAAGGAAACCTTTCGAGAAGCCACTTTCCTCCTCGTCGTACTGTAAAGTTTTTACAGTTCCTTCAAGTGTCAATAACCCTTTGTCAACATCTAAGTGAACGATATGCAGTTCCTCTCCACGAATCAATAAATGCCCTTGGGACGTCTTAATAAAAAACTCTTCCTGATCAAAGCGTTCAATTGATTTTACAGAAGTCATGTCCATTCTTTTACGATTACGAATCGTTAAAATATGCTCTCCAGATGGAATTGTGTAACGATTACTTTCTTGATGTAGCGTCATTTTTTTCCTCCTTTAGTCGTCCTAGCTTCTGTTCACTTTATGCGGACAACCTTCAAAGCATGACAAACTTTATGAAAGTTACCATACTTTTATTAAGAAAAAAATACACATCGTTATTGAAAGTGCGCTACCATTAATCTTCGTCATCGATAAATTCAGGTTCAACCTTTTCAAGACGCTCTTCTTTTAATATTGTAAACATCTTTGCTGCATCTTCTTTTTTCACAGTGTCACGTAATTCTTCCACACGTGCTGTGACAATTTTTTGGCCGAAGCGAATAGCTAGTACGTCACCAGCCTTCACACTACTACTAGCCTTTGCTACTTTATCATTAATGGTAATACGACCTTGGTCAGCTACTTCTTTTGCTAATGTACGTCGTTTAATTAAACGTGAAACTTTTAAATATTTATCTAATCTCATTTTTTTACTCCTTTTCAAGCTGCTTTGCTTCATCCCAAAAAGCATCTAATTGTTCTAGTGTATAATTTGAAAATGGCTTACCACTCGCCTTCACTTTTGCTTCAACATAGCCAAATCGTCTTGCAAATTTCTCATTTGCATGCAACATGGCCTCTTCAGGTGATATTTTGTAAAAGCGCGCTAAATTAATGAGCGTAAACAATACATCGCCAAATTCATCGAGTCGCGTCACGTTAGAACCTTTCGCCACTTCATGACGGAATTCCTGCCACTCCTCTGCAAACTTCTCCCATGCACCATCCACATCCGGCCATTCAAAACCAACTTTTGCCGCCCTGTTTTGATAGTTAAACGCTGTTTGTAGTGCAGATGACGCGCGATATTCCGCTTCCAACAAGGGCTTGTCGCTCTGACCTTTTTCTTCAGCCTTTATCGCTTCCCAATTAGCGATTACTCCGTCAGCATCTTCCACTGAGACATCGCCAAACACATGAGGATGACGACGAATCATTTTTTCACTAATAGAAGCCAAAACATCCTCTAACGTGAAGTAACCTTGATCTTCTCCGATTTGTGCATTTAGAAATACTTGTAGTAATACATCGCCAAGCTCTTCAATCATAGCAAAATCATCTTCTGCATCGACAGCAGCCAAATATTCATGTGCTTCTTCTAGCAAATATTTTTTTAGCGATTCATGTGTTTGTTTTTGATCCCACGGACAGCCATTTGGTCCACGCAGCGTAGCAATAATTTGGCGGAAAGTTGCCCAATCACGTAACGCTTCTTCTTGTGATTTTACTGGAGGTACATAGACCGTTGTTAAATTATTTACTTCAACACTTTGATCGAGCTCATATAAAGGTACGGTTACGAGCTTTTCTTGTGAGGAACCTGCTGCCGTAACGACTGTTATTGGATACTCATCATCATATTTCTCCATTAATGTCAGCTTCACTTCCGATGCACTAAATGTATCATATACTTGTGCGATTAAAATGTGCTGACGCATATTAATATCGTGCATTGAAAAACTAGTACCATCTAGTAATTGAAACCCTTCAATTGGGTCTATTTTTAATGCTCCAAAAATAGGATCTAAAAAGCTTTGTCCACCTTCAATCACTAAATGTACCTTATCTGCTTCCGCAGCTTGGATTAAAAGTTGCACCGTTTGCTCTGCAACGAGCGGATGACCAGGTACTGCATACATCACATCTTCCGAGCCAGTCGCTTCAATTAATCGTTGCGCAATTTCTTCATATACCGGCTGGAATGTACCATGTTTTTCATATACAGCATCGAAGCTTTCAAACTGTAAACCTTCGTTAGCTAACTCCTCTAATACAGGATGATCTACCGTCCGAACAAATAATTTTTTCGCTGCTTTTAATTTTTTATAAACGCCCATTTGTAACTGATCAAAATCACCAGCGCCAAGTCCAATTATTGTTAATGTATTCACTAACTCCACCTACTTCTTTCTATTTAACCATAGTTGATAAACCGCCATTCTACGACCAAAAGGTAGTAGATACCATTCTTTTTCTGCCAATACGCGTAACTTCGCAATGCTCGTAATCATCACAAATGCGCCCACACAAACCGCACTAAAGCCAGCAACTACCGCCACCAAACGTTCAGATAAGAACCCATTTAATAAAGATGGGGTAAATTGTAGCCAAAGTATGACGACTACAGCCATACATAATGATGCGATGCTAAGTTTCCGATAAAAGCTAGCAGGGGCCAATTGAATGCCCGTTAATTTTTTTAAATATAAAATGAGGGCTATGGCTGTACACAACAATCCAACATTATTCGCAATAGCAGCACCTAGCACCCCCAACGGCCCAATTGACCACACATTGAATACTACTTTTAATAAAAACCCTACAGATAAAAATAACGCTGGCAATTTTAATTTTCCAAACCCTTGCAAAATGGCTGTAAATGTCAAAATAATTGACAACGGTACAATTTGTAATACGTATAACATAAGCACTTCCGAAAGGGCATCTGTTTTAAATAACATCGCATTTATATAAGGCATAACGAGGATTAACCCAAGGGAAGCTGCCCAGCCAAATAAGACAGAGGCTCTATAAGTAAGCTGTATAAACGGCATTGCACTGCGTCCGTTTTGCTTGTTAGACATATGCGCAACAAGGGGCACTATGGCAAGTGATAATGAGGATGCAATGACAACTCCTAGCTGTACTAATGGTTGCCCTCGATCATAAATACCTTTTGTTTCCTTAGCTAAAGTCTGATCTATTCCACTATCGATTAGGATTGAATAAATTGTAAAAGAATCGACAAGCTGATAGCCAAGCAATAACAAACTGCTCATACTGACACTTAAACTGAGCAACGTCACCTCTTTCAACACAGGAAAGCTTGCTATTCGCTGTTGTGGTTTACCTATAAATGAACCGAAACGTTTTCTAAAGAGAGCCGCTATTAATACTAATCCAGCAATTTCTCCGATAACCGTCCCGATAATTGCCATTTGCCCCGCTCCATAAAGCGATTTGGTCGTCGTCATTACAATAAACGTACCAGCCAAAATGACAGACACCCTTACTGTTTGCTCAAGCACTTGGGCATATGCAATAGGTTCCATAATCCCTCTCGATTGAAAGCCACCTTTAAATATGGCAAGCGCTGGCATAACTAACACAATAAAAGATCCTGTCCGCAATAAAGGAGCAAGATTCGCATCACCCATCATTTTTGCCAGTACATCTGCTCCAGCAAATAATGCAACAAAAAACACCAAGGAGAGCATCGTTAAATAACGAAATATAATTCGCATAATGCTGTGTCTGTTCTGTGTCCGTTCTTCCACATTTACTACACAATCATTATCGGCTAGCATTTTGGATATAGCTACAGCAAAACCACTCGATGTCCATACTACAAATATAGATATTACAGGATACACTTGTTGGTAAATATAAAATCCTTCGTCACCTACAAGGTTTTGAAAAGGCACACGATAAATTGCGCTTAAAATCTTCACAATAAGGGCTGCAATAGTAAGTAATGCCGCGCCCTTCATGTAACTTTTCATACCAAATCGTTCCGACATACATTGTCCTCTTTCCTTCATTTAACAATGCCAATAGTATAGCATACCTGAAAAGTGAGACGCTCACGTTAACACTGTCTTTGCTATGTGTACAGCATTATGTATACAAAAAAAGTTATTGTTTACCCTAAAAAAGAGTCATGACAATAACTTTCGATGTGCATTAATTATTCATTTGTTTTGATAAGAAATTAGCAGCTGTTTCCACTACTTTTACTTCTACTTCACCAACAAAATGTACTTTCGATAAAACAATGATACAGCCAATTGGATCACCGTTCACCATGATTGGTGTTGCACAATACGATTTCACTTGCTCATATTGTCCAGGAACAATTTCAATTGTTGTTTCCATTTTCTCGATTTTTGTTGAACGCTCGTCCATAAATCCTTCCGCAAAAGATGTGATGCGGCGATTAATGTACTCTTTTTTCCCAATCCCTGCAACAGCGATCACTTCGTCTCGGTCTGTTACAAACGCTGGCGTGCCTAGCGTTTCGTACAATGTTTCCACGTATTCACGCGCGAATTCTCCTAAATCATTAATTGGAGAATACTTTTTCAAAATGATTTCACCTTCACGGTCCGTATAAATTTCTAACGGGTCACCTTCACGAATACGTAGCGTTCTACGAATTTCCTTCGGTATTACCACACGTCCTAAATCATCTATACGACGAACAATTCCTGTTGCTTTCATGCTAAACTGCCTCGCTTTCGTATTCATTAAAATTTTTCTACAACATTAGTATGGTTTTTCTTGAGACAATCTATGCAAAAAATGAACGAAAAGGATTATGAATCCAAACATTAATTTTTTTTGATAAAAATTTGTCTTTTCATACAATAAGGCTGAACTTGGTAATTTGTCAACAAGTTCAGCCTTTTTTCACATATTTTTTTTCGAATTTGCAATAATCTGCATTATTTCTTCTAGAATATCAAAATGATGGTATTTTATGCATTTTCGCTCATCAATTGTCAATATCAATTTCATATTATCCATACCAAAGCCAACAGCTCGCTCATACTTCATCGTCTCTGATACAATTTTACCACCATCGACTTTTGCCGTCCCTTCTTCAGATAGTAAAATGGAAATCACCTTTTGTTTTTCTTTAATAGAAGTAACGCCCATTTCTAAGCCCCAAATTTTCATCCGTGCAATACGCAATAAACGTTCTGTTTCAATCGGTAAATCGCCGAAACGGTCTTGTAGCTCTTCCATAATTTCTTCGTATTCATCGACTTGGTCCATCGCTTTTATGCGCTTATACATTTGAATTTTTTGGTATCCATCTGGTATATACGCATCAGGAATATAGGCATCAACATTCAATAAGATTTCTATTTCTGGCTTCTCTTCTTTTTTCACGCCAGTTTGTCGCTCTGCAATGGCCTCTTCCAGCATTTGCGAGTATAAATCAAAGCCGACAGAATCGATAAAGCCATGTTGTTGTGCACCTAATAAATTCCCTGCTCCACGAATCGATAAATCACGCATAGCAATTTTAAACCCAGATCCAAGCTCCGTGAACTCTTTAATCGCTTGTAGTCGTTGCTCCGCTACATCTGTAAGTACTTTATCGCGCTGATACATAAAGTAAGCGTAAGCAACACGATTCGATCGACCAACACGACCGCGTAATTGATAAAGCTGTGCTAAACCCATTCGATCCGCATCGTGAACAATCAGCGTATTAACATTCGGAATATCTACACCTGTTTCGATAATTGTAGTCGTTACAAGGACATCGTAATCCCCATCTATAAAGGCTAAAATAACAGATTCTAATTGTGATTCGGTCATTTTCCCATGCGCATGTCCAATACGTGCCTCAGGGACAAGCATTTGAATTTCTTCCACCTTACGTGCCATATCTTCTACACGGTTATATAAGTAAAATACTTGGCCACCACGCGCCATTTCTCGCTCAATTGCTTCTCTTACTAGTGCACCACTATGCTCCATCACATACGTTTGAACTGGGAAACGGTTTGCCGGCGGCGTTTCAATTACCGATAAATCACGCACACCTACCATAGACATATGCAACGTTCTTGGAATCGGCGTTGCGGTTAAAGTTAACACGTCGACATTCGTTTTCAGTTGTTTTATTTTTTCCTTATGTGTCACGCCAAAACGCTGTTCTTCGTCGACAATAAGCAGGCCAAGATCTTGGAATATTAAATCTTTAGATAGGATTCGATGAGTTCCTATAACAATATCAACTTGCCCCTCTTTTAAACCCTTTAATGTAGCAACTTGTTCTTTTTTTGTACGGAAACGAGATAATAAGCCTACATTAATTGCATAGTCTTGAAAACGCTCTTGAATCGTTTCATAGTGTTGCTGTGCTAAAATAGTTGTCGGTACTAAAAAGGCAACTTGCTTGCCATCTTGAATCGCTTTAAATGCCGCACGAATAGCTACCTCTGTTTTACCATAGCCTACATCACCACATACAAGGCGATCCATTGGTCGTTCACGCTCCATATCACGTTTTACTTCCACTATCGAGCGTAGCTGATCTTCTGTTTCTTCGTATGGGAACGACGCTTCAAAATTACGTTGGTCGTCATTATCTGGCGCAAATGCATGCCCTTTTTCTGCTTCCCGCTTAGCATAGAGCTTGATTAAATCATCGGCAATATCTTGAACGGCAGAGGATACTTTCGCTTTTGCCTTTTTCCACTCTGTGCCGCCTAATTTATGTAGCTTCGGTTCACGCTCTTCAGATGCCACATATTTTTGAATTAAATCAATTTGCTCTACGGGTACATATAACTTATCGTCTGCGCGATAGCGTATATGTAAGTAATCCTTATGCGTGCCATTAACCACCAGTGTTTCTACACCGATGTATTTCCCAATCCCGTGGTGCACATGCACGACATAGTCGCCCGGTTTAATTTCTGTATAGCTTTTAATTCGCTCTGCATTCGTCATTTTTTGAGGACGCGATTTTTTCTTTGCTTGCTGTTTAAATAATTCATCCTCTGTGACAACTGCTAAACGTTGCAAAGGTAGTTCAAACCCGCTCGACAAGCCACCCTCTACAATATACAGACCTGATTCAGTCGGCTCTCCGATGGTTGCATGAATATCGTATTCCTCAAGCATTTGCTGTACACGCTTCACGCGATGTTGATCCCTGGCTACAATAAGCACCGTAAATTTACCAAGCTGCCATCGTTCCACTTCACTTTGTAATAGCGCCATTTGCCCATGGAATTGCTGCATCGGCTTACATGAAAAGTTAGTCGTCTTATTAAAACTAATACCTGCAAACGTACGTGAAAATAGTGAGAAATATAGCTTCTGCTGTGAAAGCATCGCCAATATTTCTTTTAAAGAAAAGGCTGGCTTCACATCATGGACCATTTTCCCTTCTTCAATCAGTGATAAAAACCACTCTTCTTCTTCACGTTCCCAAGCATCCATCACTTCTTGAATACGGCCGAGCTCATCGAATAGTACGATGCCATCGTGTGCAAAATAATCACCTAAATAAGCCGTTTTATCATATAACAACGAGCCATATTTATTTACAAAGTCAGGCACGCTTCCTTGTTGCAACAATTCAATATCGTACTGAATATGTTGATAGAGAAGCTCTTTCGTCTCTTGCTTCTTAACCTTTTTCAAGCTCGTTGCAAGCGCCGCTTCTAAACGATTCGCTAATGCCAATCGTTCTTCTTTCGTCAAAATGACTTCTGAAGCAGGTAAAATACGAACCTTTTGCAATTTATCTATTGAACGTTGATCATCCGCAGAAAATGTACGAATCGAGTCCACTTCTGTATCAAATAACTCCATTCGAATAGGTGCCTCTAAATACGGAGGGTAAATATCTAAAATACCCCCACGCAACGCAAATTCTCCTGGTGTCGTTACCATTGAGTTACGGACGTACCCCATCGTTACAAGCGTTTGTAACCATTCTTCTATTTGTACTTCTTCACCTACTGCGGTTTGTAAAAAATAATGGGCCCAATGCTCTTTCGGGGCCATCATTTTTCGTAAGCCCGCAACAGGAATGATATAAACGGCTTTTTCACCTCTCGCTAGACAATCCAGCGTTGCGATTCGCTCTGCTCGAAGCTCTGGAGAGGCTACTGATAAGTCAGCCGCAATAAACTCATCGGCTGGGTAATAGTGGACGTATTCCTCTCCTAACAGCCCAACAAGCTCATCCGCCATTTTTTGTGCCTGTAATAAATTAGGCGACACAATATAAATAGGTTTTTGCACATGGTCAAATAGCGCATCGACCAGTATTGGCCGTGCGCTCCCTGTTAAACCTGTAATAAGCTGAGATGCTGTATTGCCGCTCTGAATCTCCTGTAAAAATGATGTGATATGTTTGTCCTGCGACACAAGCTGTCGTAAAACTTCCACAGTCAAAAGCTCCTTTCAGCGCGAAAATTGTCATTATTCAATGTGCATCATACTATCAATCTAGTACAATATTTCACATTCCAATTGTCTAATTAACAAGTTCACCTTTGTATAATTGTCCTAGCCATTTCACTCTCGGTTTAAAAAATAAGACTTACCCGTCAGCAATCTAGCCTACTATTTAAAAAATTCAAACGGAAAAAGCTTTGAACGCACACAATGTGCGCCAAAGCATCCTTCCAATTATTGTATCCATTTATTGAGTGCGTGATAATCTGGATATTGTCTTAGCGAATCCTCACATTGCTCACAAATGCAGTGTACAGTCGTTTGCCCATGTTGATCCTTTTCAACATAATCATCTGCCTCACCTAATTCAAAAGTATGCAACTTTCGAATTGTATCATCTGCATCAAATGGTAGTGTTCCTATTTCTACTTCACAATGCCTACATCGATAGCGAATTGACATCTCCAAATCATCCTCCTTTAAGCAACTTTCTACTTAAAGTATAGACATTTTGGAAAAAGATTATGCACCATTAAAATGGTTCATCACGTCAAGAAATGGTTTGGAAAGAGACGCTTCTATTGCATTAACACTTTTATTTATAGCGTCCGCTATGACTGCATCTTCTTCTTTCGAAAACTTCGATAGCACATAATCGGCTACCTTCATGCCAGCAGGTGGCCGGCTTACACCAATACGAATTCGATTAAATTCTTGTGTTCCTAAATGCTGAATCAAAGATTTAATGCCATTATGACCACCGGCACTGCCTTTTTGACGCAAGCGTAATTTGCCTGTTTCTAAATCTAAATCATCGTAAATCACGATTAACTCTTTTACATCAATATCAAAATAGTCCATAAGCGGTCTAACACATTCACCTGATAAATTCATATATGTTAATGGCTTAACAAGTAGAACCTTTCCTTCTGGACGATGTACAGTCGCATACATGCCATTGAATTTTGATGCTGTTAATGGAGCATCCCACTTGTTAGCTAATGCATCAATTACATCAAAACCAATATTATGTCTTGTATGCTCATAAGGTTTACCCGGATTTCCTAAACCAACGATAATTTTCATAAGTACCTCACTTCTTTCAATCTAATAGTCATTATTTTACCATACTGCGCTCTAAGAAAACATTTCGTTCAATCCACTTAAGAACAAATATTCACATAAAAAAAATCTCCGCTATTTGTATAATTGCAAAATTTTAGCGCAAAAAAAGGCTACCAAGTCCGTCTATTACGACTTCCTCGATAGCCTTCCCTTTCAGCATCTATTTAATCTTATGACTCAACGCTTTCTTCCGCTTCTTGATCTTCTTCCACCGAGGCGATTGGCGCCAAAATTGTTGCGATAATATGATCATCTTCATTAACAATTTCAAAATCTACTTGATCGCGTATATCCGCTACCATAATCGATTCGCCAATTGCTAGTTTTGTAATATCAATTTCTATTGAATCTGGAATATCTGTAGGTTTTACTTTTATTTTAACTTCTAAATTCGGCTGCATTAAAATGCCGCCTTCACTTACACCTACCGATTCGCCAGTAAGTGTTATTGCTGCGTCTACTTCTAATGTTTCAGACATATTAATTGCTAATAAATCCACATGATTCACTTCATCTTTCAGCGCACACTTTTGTACTTCTGAAACAACGACATTTACCCTTTCACCATCTAACTCCACCGGAATGACACCATTACGTCCATTTTTTTGAACGAACTGTCTAAATTCTTTCGCTGAAATAGAAACTGGGGTTGAATCTAGTTTGTAGCCATAAATAACAGCAGGAATGGCTCCCCCTTTTCTAAGTTGGGTTAATGTCGAACGATGCCCAGTTTCGCGTTTATTTACACTTAACACTGTACTCATATCTATACCTTCCCCTTCCAAGAAAATAATATTGACCTTCCACCGATAGCACTAACTCTAACAAAAGCATTGCTTTTCTCTGTCATCAGTCTATGAAATGTGCGAAAGGTTTTTATAATATTTACTGCTTATTAGTAAGCTAAACGTAAATATTATGCAGTAACACTATTATTATACCCTCTATTTCGAATATTCACACTTAACAGCTATGCAAAAAGGACAAATCTACTGTTAAATGTAGATTTGTCCTTTTTTTGTCACATATTTTGCTAATGGAAAATATGCTTATTTTATTTTATAATCTGTATCCTCAGGCATGCCACACGTCGCCTCTCAATCGATGAAACGTTTGTGCTTTTCCTTAACAATACTTTTTATAAAAAATGATTTAAATCGAATTAATCAAATAAAGTACTTACTGATTTGTTTTCATATACGCGAGAAATTGCATCTGCCATTAACTTCGCTACAGAAAGCTCAGTAATTTTTGGTGATTTTTTCTCTTCAGAAAGTTGAATTGTATTTGTCACAACTAATTCTTTAATCGCAGAGTTTTCAATACGCTCGATTGCTGGACCAGAAAGTACTGGGTGAGAACAGCATGCATATACTTCTTTTGCACCAGCCGCACGTAATGCGTCCGCGCCAATCGTAATTGTACCTGCAGTATCGATAATATCATCAATCAAGATTGCCACTTTACCGTCAACATTACCAACGATGTTCATCACTTCTGCAACATTTGGTTTTGGACGACGTTTGTCAATAATTGCAATCGGTGCTTTTAGACGTTCAGCCATTTTACGCGCACGTGTTACACCACCGTGGTCAGGTGAAACAATTACGATTTCTTCTGAAGGGATACCTTTAGATTTGAAGTAATCTGAAAGTAAAGGTACCGCCATTAAGTGGTCGATTAAAATATCGAAGAAACCTTGGATTTGAGGTGCGTGTAAGTCTAAAACGATTACACGTGTTGCACCAGCCGTTTCAAGTAGGTTTGCCACTAATTTAGCTGTAATTGGCTCACGCGCTTTTGCTTTACGGTCTTGACGAGCATAACCATAATAAGGCATTACAACGTTAACTGTACGAGCAGATGCGCGTTTCACAGCATCTACCATAATTAAAAGCTCCATTAAATGTTCGTTTACAGGTGCAGAAGTTGACTGCACGATAAACACGTCACAACCACGAATACTTTCTTCAATGCTAATTTGAATCTCTCCATCGCTAAAGTGCTTAACTGAAGATTTCCCTAATTCAACGCCCATTTCTTGCGCAATTTCTTGAGCAAGTGGGTTATTAGAATTGAGTGAAAATATTTTTAATTGTGAGTTTGCATATTGATACGGCATGATGGCCTCCTGTTTAGTTGATAATTATTTTGAATTTAATTTACTAACATAATTCGGTTTGTTTTCTTGTCTTGCACGAGCAATTGCTAGCGCGTCCTCAGGAACTTCTTTTGTAATTGTAGATCCTGCTGCAATAAATGAACCTTTTCCAACTTTCACTGGCGCTACTAAGTTAGTATTACATCCTACAAATACATCGTCTTCAATAATTGTTTGGAATTTATTTTTCCCATCATAGTTTACTGTAATGGAACCACAGCCAACATTGACGTTATTTCCTATCTCAGCATCTCCAATATAGCTTAAATGAGATACCTTTGTATCATTGCCTAGCTTACTTTTCTTTACTTCTACAAAGTTACCGATTTTCACATGGCTTCCGATGTCAGAAAGAGGACGAATATGTGCAAAAGGTCCAATCGCTGTATCTTCCGCTATCGTGCTTTCTCGTACAACTGATGAATGCACCGAAGTACGATCGCCAACACGACTATCGATAATTTGTGTATTTGGGCCAACATTACAATCTTCACCAATTACAGTTGCCCCTTCAATCATAGAGCCTGGTTGAATAATTGTATCGCGGCCAATAACTGCATCGGCGCTAATATACGTAGCAGTCGGGTTAATGATTGTCACGCCATTACGCATATGACGTTCATTAATTCGTGCACGCATTAACTCTTCCGCTTGTGACAATGCTACACGGTCATTGACACCGAGTGTTTCTTCAAAATCATCAGTTACATAGGCTTCAACGATTTCGCCTTGCTTTTGTAAAATTTCAATGACATCAGGTAAATAATACTCTCCCTGTGCATTGTCATTTTTCACAAGCTTTAATGTCTCAAACAACGCTTTGTTATCGAAGCAATATGTCCCTGTATTGATTTCTTTCACTCGTTGCTGTTCTACCGTCGCATCTTTTTGTTCAACAATTTGCTCCACCTGTCCATTATCGCCACGTAAAATACGACCATAGCCAGTTGGATTCTCGGCAACAGCTGTTAAAATTGTTGCCTTTGCATTGTTTGCTTGGTGATGCTCAAATAAAGCTTTCATCGTTTCAGGGCGAATAAGTGGTGTATCACCGCACACAACGAGTGTTGTGCCTTGCTCGTTACCTAAAATTGACTCTGCTTGTTGTACTGCATGTGCTGTACCTAATTGTTCAGCCTGTAAAACATACTCGCTCTTATCTCCAAGTTGTTGTTTTACTTTTTCTGCACCATGTCCTACAACCGTTACGATGCGATTCACATCTAACGTTTGAATGTGATCCACTACATGTTGTACCATGGGCTTCCCACATACTGGATGGAGCACTTTATATAATTTGGACTTCATACGTGTACCTTGACCTGCAGCCAAAATGACAGCAAAAATATTGCTCATCAGTAAGTCCTCCAATACGCTCATTTTCTCTTATGACTATATAGCAAAATTCATCTATTTTCAAGGCATGTAACATTGACTAAACGGTGAATTCCTAAATCAAACACTCCTTATGCTCGAATGTTATAAGCTATGTACTAAAATCTGCTCTTTTTCTCTTTTTTGAAAAATAAAAAAGAACTCTTCAGTCATTGAGGAGTTCTTTTTGCTTGCATCACCAAAAGGATACTAATTTGTAAATAACCTTTAAATGACCATTTATTTTCATAAAACTATACGCCAATTCCTTCTAATTCCGCTGCTTGTTCTAACTCTTGCGCATCGCTAGAGTTATGGTACGCGTTTAAAATAATCTCTTGAATTTTGTTACGAGTTGTTGAATTGATAGGATGTGCGATATCTCTAAATTCGCCATCTGGTGTACGTTTACTTGGCATAGCGACAAATAAGCCTGTATTCCCATCAATAACGCGGATATCATGTACCACAAACTCATTGTCGAGTGTAATGGAAGCAATCGCACGCATGCGACCATCCGTTTGTACATGACGTAATCTTACATCAGTAACTTCCATTTTCTCACCACCTCTCATCTTAGATGCCTAATTGAAAATATTATCTTTCTATTACCGAATATTTTCCTTTTTATAGTCTACCAAATTTTCTAAAAAATTTGAATACTTCATATTTATTTCTTTATAATAATTTTTCAAGTTGACGGCAAATATGACAATTGTTTGTCAAAACTTAAAATTGAATTCATGAGGTGACGTATTAGCGCCCTATATTTCTGTAGAAAAGCGCAAATATAAGACGTCATTAGTGAGCATAGTGACTTCTTGTACAAAATTAAAAAAGCCCCTTAAAAGAGCTGCTACTCTTTTAAAGGGCTACTTATTTTTACTTTACGATGGCGATTACTTCTATTTCTACTTTCACATCTTTTGGTAAACGTGCTACTTCTACTGCTGAACGTGCTGGCTTATGCTCTCCAAAGTGACTAGCATAAACTTCATTCATTGCAACGAAGTCATTCATATCTTTCATAAAGACTGTTGTTTTTACTACATTGTCTAGTGATGAGCCTGCAGCTTCTAATACCGCTTTTAAATTAGCAAATACTTGATGCGTTTGAGCGACGATATCACCCTCTACTAGTTCACCTGCTGCAGTAAGTGGAATTTGACCTGAACTATAAAACATCCCATTTACGACTATTCCTTGCGCGTATGGTCCAATTGCTGCTGGTGCATTTGTTGTAGATACTACATTCATTTGTCATTTCTCCCTTTTTGTAAAATAGTTGCCTTCACTCAATGCGATTGTACGGTCTTTTTCATTGACCTCATGAAGCTTTACAAGTGAATAGTAATCATCTACTAAAGTTTCGTCTGCATGTTCTGCTTCAACAAGCACAGCGATGCCTGCTAATTGGCAGTCAAACTCTTCTAATAGATTTTTCATGCCGTTCATCGTACCGCCAACTTTCATAAAGTCATCGGTAATCAACACACGTTGTCCACTTTTCATGCTTCTTTTAGATAATACCATTGTCTGAATTCTTCGAGAAGAACCAGATACGTAGTTTATGCTGACTGTAGAACCTTCTGTTACTTTGCTGTCTCTACGTACAACGACAACCGGTACATTCAAATGTCTTGCAATGGCGTGCGCAATAGAAATACCTTTCGTTGCTACTGTCATAATGACATCAATTTGTTGGTCAGCAAATGCTGATGCAAAAACCTTCCCAACTCGGTTAATTAAGTCTGGATTGCCCAATAAATCCGTCATAAATAAATAGCCACCAGGTAACAAACGGTCTGAATGTTCCAACTCTGCCTTTAAATCCTGTATGACTAAACGAACTTCTTCCTTGGACATTTTAGGAATATACTTCACACCACCTGCAGCCCCTGGCACTGTTATCAATAACCCGATTCCTTTTTCTTCGAAAGTTTCTTTTACAATCGTTAAATCTTCACTAATAGAAGACTTTGCTGATTGATATAATTCTGAAAAATAAGTTAGCGGGATCAGCTGATGTGGATGTTCTAGTAAATAATACGTCATATCAACTAGTCGTTCACTACGCTTCCATTTCATGCGACCCTCTCCTAAACACGAATATTTATAGGTAAAATTAACACAATTATGCGATTTTAAGCAAGCGTATTCCGCTCACCTAATATGCGTACCGCATATACTTCTTCACAAAAACCTCTTAAACCATTGTAAATGCGACTTACACGGGCCTCACTATCCACAAGACCAAAAACCGTTGGACCGCTTCCGCTCATTAACGTAGCATCTGCACCAAAACGTTTCATCTGTTCTTTGAGCATAATCACCTCTGGGTGTAGCTTAAATGTTACAGTTTCCAAAACATTACCTAAAGATGCACATAGTAGCTCATAGTTATCCGTTTCAATTGCCTGGATCATTTGCTTTGTATTTGGATGCTCAAGTCCTTCAACTTTTAAGCCACCATATACTTCTGCTGTTGACACACCGATTTTAGGCTTAGCTAACACAACCCAACAACTTGGCGGTGCCGGTAATTCTTGAATCTTCTCCCCACGCCCTGTTGCTAATGCCGTGCCTCCGTATACACAAAAAGATACATCTGAACCTATTTTAGCACCAAGCTCAGCTAGCTCGTCTATCGATAGATTTAACTGCCAAAGCTCATTTAACCCTTTTAGCGTCGCCGCAGCATCACTACTACCACCAGCAAGACCTGCTGCAATCGGTATTTCCTTTTCAATTGTAATGGATACACCTTGTCCAATGCCGTATGTATCTTTTATAAGACGCGCTGCTTGATAAGCAAAATTGCGGTGATCATTCGGTACGAAATTATCTGTTGAAATAATTTCAATTACCCCATCTTCTCGAGATTCTAAGCTAATACGATCTGCCAAATCGACAGTCGTCATGACCATCTCCACTTCGTGATAATTATCTGGTCGTTTATAAAGAACATCTAATGTTAAATTAATTTTTGCAGGCGCCTTTACATAAAGCATCTTACTTCCTCCCTCATAACTACACGCAGAAATAGCCATTCATTTTTCGCGCAAGATAATTCATTTTATTTTACCATAATGAGAAAGCAAACTGAAAAAAGAACCGTTTTCAAACGGTTCTCTTTCGTCAGTTGTTGTTTTGTTGTGTTCAGCAGAGAATCACTTCTTCACTGAATGAAGTAAAAATGTAAGCAATCTATTTTATGCGCAGTTCTTTACTTACGCTCTTGCTCACTGCTTGCAGCTCTTTCAGCCATTTCAATGGCACGCTTCACCATATTACCAGCATCTCGAGCTTTAATGCCGCCCCAACCTTCTTTTTGCACAACATCATAAAATCCAAGTTCTTTGGCGATCTCTTCTTTTAAACGAGGTGACATGATACCTTTTCTAGGCATATAAACTCCTCCTTTAACAACTGACGACATTAGTATGTCCGATAAAACGAAAAACACTCATGTAGTTTTTAACATACATGAGCGCTTCAAAATATAGAAATAAGTACTAGAAACTATTTCGCGACAGCAGCCTGTGCTTCGTCTAAAAATGTAATCTCTACTGCCTCAGTTAAAATATCTGTGTAGCTATACGATACGCGCTTGCACGTATTGTCTTCTTGATCAAGCTCAACTACAAAAATTGCACGATATGTTTCACGCAATATCCCTGCACACTCGACCGTTTTCTTGCGACCACCGTTTGCTTTTAATTGCAAACGTTTACCCAAATGACAATCCAACGACTTTTTAATGTCCGCTAAAGTTTTTGGCATTTTCGCTTACACCTCACTAATAATTAGTATAAGTGATAAGCCCAAAAATGTCAACAAAATATAATATTTTATCAGCCCTCTATAAATGTTGTCAACTTATTTTTTTTGAAAAAATACGTTTTTTTTAATATAGGATGAAAAATGTAACATTTTTTTTACTTTGCAAAGGTTGGATATAAAGCATCCGCTAACTTTCCAAACTCTTGAATAGAAAGCGTCTCACCGCGACGAGTCGGTTCAATATTTACTGATTCTAAAGCTTCGATTATTTTATCTTTATGTGCCTTCCCATTTGGTAGACCAGATTGTAAATTATTTAAAATGGTTTTGCGACGCTGTACAAATGAAGCGCGTGTCACGACGAAAAGGAAGTCCTCGTCAATGACTTTTACCGGTGGTTCATCATGCTTAATAAGGCGAATAACTGCTGAATCTACATTCGGTTGTGGCATAAATACAGTTTTCGGCACAGTCATCGCAATTTCAGCTTTCACATAGTATTGAATCGCAATCGATAGTGAACCATATTCTTTTGTTCCTGGTTTCGCCGTAATACGATCAGCCACTTCTTTCTGCATCATAACCACAAAGCCACGGATTGGTAGACGGTCATTTAACAATTTCATTAAAATAGGTGTCGTAACATAATAGGGTAAATTAGCAACGACCATAATATCCTCAATACCAGGCATTTCTTCCTCAATAACCTTTGCTACATCTGCCTTTAAAATATCAGAATGAACGATAGACACGTTATTATATGGACTTAATGTATCTGCTAGTACTGGTAATAAACGCTGATCGATTTCAAACGATACAACCTTTTTAGCGCTGCGTGCTAAATGCTCTGTTAAAGCTCCAATACCCGGTCCAACTTCAATTGCCCCGCTGTTTTCTGTAAGATTTGCATGACTTACAATGTTTCGTAAAATGTTAGGGTCGATTAAAAAATTTTGACCTAAGCTTTTTTTAAATGAAAATCCATATTTCTTTAAAATTTCCTGTGTTCGATTCGGTGTTGCAATATCCTTATGCATTGTTTTCCTCCTGATCTACCTGTGCGACAGCTGCTCCGAATTGCTGTTCTGTTATTTGAAACATTTTTAATCTTTTATGAAGCTGTTTACCATTTGTTGCACCTATATTTAAAATTTCTCCTAGTCGATCACGACGTTTTTTTGCCGATGGATGACCGATTAAGCGAGCCGTCATTAAATCTTCTAGCGTAATATCATCCGTAATGGGTTCGGTGCTATTTGGTGTATAGACTAGACGTAATGCTTCACGAATATCCTCATCTGCCGCATGTTCAATGCCTAAGCCTTTCCCGTTTTTCGCTATTGTTTTTGCTTTTGGTAAAAAAGCATGTTTTACACCTTGTACACGTTGTTCAATAATGGCTCGTATTCGCCGTCCTGGATAATCAGGATCTGTAAAGACAATGACACCTCGTTTATCTTGCGCATGCTGAATACGTTTAAGCGTTTCCTCTGAAATGGCCGAACCATTTGTTTCAATAGTATCTGCCTGAACAGCCCGCTTAATCGCAGTTGTATCATCTTTTCCTTCTACGACAATCACTTCTTGTATTTGCAAAAAGGCTCCTCTTTTCTACCTTATCTTCAGACCATTTTACAACTGCCCTGAACGATTGTACAGAAATACAAGGTTCAGCTGTTATATACATGAAAAAAGCTTTCCCGCCAGTCAATACAGGAAAGCCAATGCTTAGTGAAAACATTTTGTTATTTTTTACAATTTTTTTAATTTAATACTTTAATACGCACTTTCTTACGTCCCCATTTACGCGCTTGGGCATCTGATTGTACTAGTATGTCGATCTTATTACCCTTAATTGAACCGCCAGTATCCCCAGCAATCGCTGTTCCATAGCCTTCAACCCATACTTTTGAGCCAAGTTTAATAACAGATGGATCTACTGCGATAACCTTTAAGCCAGAATCTGAACGTAAGTTAATGCCAGTAGCTGATTTCCCTGAACAACCGTTACAATAAGGTGTATACGCTGTTGCAGTTACATAAAATTCTTTCCCACTAGCAGGCTCCGCTGAACCACGAGATACAGTTGTTGCACTTGCTACTAATTTTTTAGTCCCAACAGCAACTACTTGTTTCTTTGGCTCATTGATGACTTTTTCAGATTGTAAATTTTTTGCCACAATTTTGCCGTTTTCTTTCACGACTTCATACGTTCGAGAAATTTTGCCCTTCTCGCCCGTCGTTACGATTTTTTCTTTCCCTTTTTGCAATGAAGCATCTTGCTTCTTTTCAATTGTGAAATCTAAAGAGTCTTCCACTACATCGATAACCTTTTCTACGCGAACTACTGCGATTTTACTCTCTGGAGTGATAACGTCCTCCAGGTTATTCTCGACACGATCGAATTCATGAAGTTGAATTCCTTGTTGTTTTAAAAAGTTAGCGACCGTAGTCGAAGTGGACCAAACTTGTCTGTTCTCTAAACCATCGACAAGCGTTACCTGAAACGCTCTTTGAATATCGATTTTGTTATCTGCTCCTACTTCTGTATCCAAACCTTGCACTAATGAATCATGTTCTGATACTTCGATATTTGCTTCCTTCAAAATGTCCTTCACTAGTTTTTCAGTTGTCCAAACTTTTGACTGATTTCCATCAACTGAAATTGTTACTTCTTTTGCCTGTTCCCAATTAATTGCTAAACCATTAACAATTTTGGCATTCAGAGAGGGTGATATTTTGTCATGCGCTGCTACGTCTATATTTTGATTTTGTAATAGTTCTTCTACAGTTTTAGCATGTGTTGATACTTCAATTGCTTCTCCGTTAGCGTTAAGCGTTACGGATTTTTTAGTACCTTGGAAAAGTACGAATGAAATTACTGACACAAACAGGACAAGTGAAACAATTCTTATCACTGTTTGCTTACTCCTCAATGATCCTAAGAACAAGTTTTTCATGGAATTATTTGACATGAAAAAACGCCTCCTTAATACAAAGTTGGATTATACGGACTAGATTTAGCACTGTCAACCCGAATGTATTTCAAAAAAATTTGACCTTGCTATTTTAGCCAACCGCAAACACTGTATTGGAGGCACTTTAGCTAGTTAAACGTCAATCCTAAAAAATTTTTTTGCATTGGCAGTCGTTATATGTGCTACTTCCTCGATTGGTAGTTCTTTCAAACGTGCAATTTCTTCTGCAACTAATGGCACCAATGCTGGTTCATTCCGTTTACCTCGATAAGGATGCGGCGCTAAATAAGGCGCATCTGTTTCAATCATTAAGTGCTCTAAAGGTATTTCCGTAGCCACTTCCTTCGGCATACGTGCATTTTTAAACGTTACTGGTCCGCCAAGGCTAATCATAAAATTCATAGCAATACATTGTCGAGCAGTCTCTACACTTCCGCTGTAACAATGCATGACGCCTCCAACAGAAGCCGCATTCTCTTCACGCAAAATATTGACAACATCAGCAGTTGCCTCTCTGTTATGAATAATAATTGGCAAATTTACTTTTTGCGCTAAATGAATTTGCTTGCGGAAAAGCGCTTGTTGAACATCCTTTGGTGACTTATCCCAATAATAATCTAATCCTGTTTCACCAATTCCAACGATCTTGGGATGTGCCGCCAATTCCTCAATCCATTTTAAATCCTCTTCCGTGCAATCGATGGCGTCTACTGGATGCCAGCCAATTACTCCGTAAATAAAATCGTATTGTTCTACTAATTCCATCGTTTTTTCAATGGTTTTACGATCAAAACCTACAACTACCATCGTTTCGACCTTTGCTTCAAGTGCTCGATCTATGACTTCTTGTAAGTCTTCTTGATACTGATCTGCATTCAAATGTACATGTGTATCGATAAACATTGTCATTCCCCTAATCTTGATTTTATTAAAAATTATTATTTCATATTTTTCATCAGTGTTACAAATTTATTACAAACAATTTAGTATTGTGACAATACACTTATAAAAATTCGCCATTACTATTACCATTTACCTAAAATTCGTCAAAATATGCATAGCCTAAATTATGTTAGAATAATTAAATGCTCCAATTTAGCCTAAATTTACAATGGCCTGCTGAATATTTTCTACTCAACAGGCCATTTTCCATTTTTATTTTACTTTTGCACCATTTTCAAGATTTGGATCAACGGATGCTAGCTTTAAAATTCCATCTTTTTCGCCTGCTAAGATCATTCCTTGTGATAATTCACCACGTAACTTAACAGGTTTTAGGTTGGCAACTACAATTACTTTTTGCCCGACTAATTCTTCTGCAGAATAGTACTTGGCAATTCCTGAAACCACTTGTCGTTGCTCATACCCTAGGTCAACTTGCAGCTTTAATAATTTATCTGCTTTAGGGACTGATTCACATGCTGTAACCGTTGCCACACGTAAGTCAACTTTCATAAAATCATCAATAGTAATTTCCGGAATTTCTGGAACTTCTACAGCTTTTGATTCTACGCTTGGTTGTTCTTCTTGAGCAGTTTTAACTGAGCCACGCATTTCTTCACGAATGTAAGTAATTTCAATTTCGCTATCTAAACGAGGGAAAATTGGTGTCCCTTTTTCTACCACTTTAATGTTTGCTGGAATAGTATTACCGAATGTTTCAATTGTTTCCCATGCTAAATATTTGTCATCTAGACCCAATTGCTGCATAATGCGTGTCGGTGTTGATGTCATAAATGGTTGTAACATGACTGCAATATGATGCAAGCTCTCTGCCAAATTTCGCATAACAGCCCCTAATTTTGGCTTGTCTGCTTCATCTTTTGCAAGAACCCATGGTTGTGTTTCATCAATGTATTTATTTGTGCGTGATACGAGTGTCCAAAGGTCAGCTAACACGACACTAAATTGCATTTTTTCCATACTTTCTTCATATTTAATACGTACTGATTCAGCATGCGCTTTTAATACTTCATCAAATTCTGTCGATTGCAGATTTTCTGTAGGAATTTGTCCATCAAAATATTTGTTAATCATGGAAATTGTACGGTTTAATAAATTGCCTAAATCATTCGCTAAGTCGAAATTTGTACGTTCAACAAATGATTCTGGTGAAAATACGCCGTCAGAGCCAAATGGAAGCTCTCTTAATAGGAAGTAACGCGTTGCATCTAATCCATAACGCTCGATTAGCATTTCAGGATAAACAACATTTCCTTTTGATTTAGACATTTTACCGTCCTTCATCATAATAAATCCATGGGCAAAAACTTTTTTAGGTAATGGTAAATCAAGAGCCATTAAGAAGATTGGCCAATAGATTGTATGGAAACGGACGATATCTTTTCCAACAACGTGCACATCTGCTGGCCAATATCTGTTAAATAGCGTGTCATCATCCGATAAGTATCCTAATGAAGTAATATAATTTGTTAATGCATCTACCCATACGTAAATTACGTGTTTTGGGTCTCCAGGCACTTTAATACCCCAGTCAAATGAAGTACGTGATACTGACAAATCTTCAAGTCCTGGTTTAATGAAGTTATTAATCATTTCGTTTTTGCGAGATTCTGGTTCAATGAACTCTGGGTTTTCTTCATAATAAGCTAATAGGCGATCTGCGTATTTCTTCATATTAAAGAAATAAGATTCCTCTTTCACTTTATGAACAGCGCGACCACAGTCTGGACAGTTACCGTCTACTAATTGCGTCTCTGTAAAGAATGACTCACAAGGTGTACAGTACCATCCTTCATACTCACCTTTATAAATATCACCGTTATCTAAAAACTTTTGGAAAATCTTTTCGACAGTTTTCGTATGACGTTCTTCTGTCGTTTGGATGAAATCGTCATACGAAATGTCCATTAATGCCCAAAGCTTTTTCGCTGCCTCTGCAATTTCATTTACATATTCCTGAGGATGCTTGCCAGCTTCTGCAGCTTTTTCTTGAATCTTTTGTCCATGCTCGTCCATCCCTGTTAAGAAACGTACATCATAGCCACGTAAACGTTTATAGCGTGCTATCGTATCAGACGCCACCGTTGTGTACGCAGTACCAATATGAAATTTTCCACTTGGATAGTAAATCGGGGTTGTTATATAGAATGTTTTGTTTTGTTCGCTCACGAGAACTGCCTCCAATGTTTCACAGTATAATATCTATTCTAACGAAGTACGAAATTCGTTTCAATGAAAGTTTATTGAACGCGAAAAATGTCGAATATTATTCTAATCCATTTAATGTATTTTATAAGAAGCTTTTTTACTATAAAATAAAATCTATAATAAAAACCTTTTAAAAAAATGAATATAACAGTTTTCTTCTCAAAAATTTTTAGAAATCAGAGATTATTACTGTATTAATTAATTGACGTTTATGGCATTACTTGGTATGATAACTAACAGACAAGGAAATAATGTCGAAATTTGACGAAACACCAATATAACTTTTACTTATAGGAGGAAAAATAATTATGAAATCAACAGGTATCGTTCGTAAAGTCGATGAATTAGGTCGTGTGGTAATTCCAATCGAACTTCGCCGTACATTAGGTATCGCTGAAAAAGACGCTTTAGAAATCTACGTTGACGATGATAAAATCATCTTAAAAAAATATATGCCAAATATGACTTGTGCTGTAACTGGTGAAGTTTCTGATGATAACTTCCGTCTAGTTGGAGGCAAATTAATTTTAAGCCCAGAAGGCGCAGAAATGTTAATGAAAGAAATCCAATCTAGCTTAAAAAAATAATTTCTATATAGCACCTAAATCGATACAGCGATTTAGGTGTTTTTATTATTTGATAAAAATTTCTTTTTATAATGGAAAAATAATATACTTTCTTCCCTTATAATGTCCATGTCAGACTTCTTTTATTAAGATTACTCTTTTTTACCATTATTATCAATTTTATTTTAATAAAGAAAGTTACAAGAAGTTCTATAAGTTCATCAAAAAAAGGCTGCCTCGAGAGAGACAACCTTTTGTTATTGACGCTTACTCACTATGGTAGGCATTATAAATATCTCGCTTTGCTACTTGTCGTAGTTTTGCTACTTCTTTTATTGCTTCCTTCGATGTCATGCCTGTTTCAGTTATAATATAATCGACGTGTTCTACTTCGCTCATTGCTATCCAATAGGCTTCTTCTTGCAAGTCTTCTTCTGCATGTTGATTTCCTTCTAAAACAATGCAAAATTCCCCTCGGATTTCTTCGGTTTGTGACCATGCTACCGCTTCAGTTACTGTACCACGTAGAAACTCTTCAAATTTCTTTGTCAGTTCACGTGCTAGCACAATACGACGATTACCAAGAATCATTTCCATATCTTTTAACGTTTCCTTTAAGCGATGGGGTGCTTCGTAAAATAACATCGTTTCTTGTCGCTTTTTTAATTGCTCTAATTGTTGGCGTCTCTCTTTTTTCCCACGATTTAAAAAACCATAAAAGAAAAATGGCTGTGGTGTTAAACCAGAAGCAATCAAAGCCGAAATGGCTGCATTGGCACCTGGTACAGGTACGACCGCAATGCCTTCAGCTATTGCTTTCACAACGATATCGGCTCCAGGATCAGAAATGCAAGGTAGACCAGCATCACTTACTAATGCGACCGTCTTCCCTTGGCGTAAATAGCCTAATAGCTTCTCTCCCCCAGCATCAATATTATGTTCATGATAACTCACAAGAGGTGTTTCAATTTCAAAATAGTTGCAAAGCTTTTTTGTATTACGTGTATCTTCAGCAGCGATTACGTCCGCTTCCTTTAAAAGACGTAGTGCACGTACGCTCATATCTTCTAAATTTCCAATTGGCGTTGCTACAAGATATAAGCAGCCTTGATGATCGTGCATCGTACTTTTTTGTGATTTCACGATTTATCCCTCCCTATATATTTCGTTTTTTGCGTCCGTGTTAACTGCTTAAAAGCATATTCTGCCCGCATCGCTTCTTGTTTTGTGTCGAAAGCCTCGACATAAATACATGCTACCGGTCTTCTTGCCTTTGTATATTTAGCCCCTTTACCTGCATTATGTGCAGCTACGCGCTTTTCTACATTATTTGTATAACCTGCATAGTACGACTTGTCCGCACATTCTAATACATAAAAGAAATGGCTATTGGTTTTTTCCATAAAGCATTTCTCTCACTTCTGCTGTATATTCATTGTTTGCATCATAAACATAAAGTGGGGGTAATATTTTTAAATCCGGTTTACCATCCTTTATTCCTTCTATTAATAAAGTGTTGGCTTCCTTCCCTTCTTTCGGATAAATCAGTTGCATCCGCTTTGGTTCTAGTCGATTTGCTCTCATCGCTGTAACAATATCTAATAAGCGACCAGGACGATGAACAAAGGCAGCTTTACCACCTTGCTTTAATAATTTACTTGCCGATTGTACGGCTTCATCCAGTGTTAAGTGTAGTTCATGACGGGCAATTGCATGATGCTCACTTAAATTTTTATCACTTGCTTCATGTGCTAAAAAATAGGGTGGATTACAAGTTACTACATCATATTTTTCTATCCCTAATTGTGCTGGAATTTCTTTTACATCTCCAAGCACCATTGTAATTTGTTCTTCTAGGTTATTATAACGAATACTGCGCTGTGCCATATCAAATAATCGTGGTTGTAATTCTACACCTGTAATATGCCCTTTCGTTCTGGCACTTAAAAATAATGGAATGACCCCGTTACCTGAACATAAATCAACAATATTCCCTTTATAATATGGAACATTGACAAATTTTGAAAGTAACACTGCATCCAATGAAAAAGAAAAGACAGACGGGCTTTGGATAATTCGTAAATCCTCTGCTAACAAATAATCTAGCCTTTCATCATCCTTTAACCAATTTTCCATGAACCTTCCTCCTACTATACAAAACAAAAGACTGACACCACCGAAGCGGGAATCAGTCTTCTATTACACATTTTGCTTATTTAAAAATGATAGACAAAACAGACAGTCTTCACCTTTACGTGAGCTCCCAAAGTGAACATGACAAACGTGGAAGCCCTCTTGGTATAGACGCGCTAAGTTATCATATCCCTCGCCAATATCTACTGGAATCTCTTTCTTCTCATCTGCAGCCTGAACGGTGTTCTCTTTAGAAAGTAGTTCTTCTAGACGTGTACGAAGGTGATGATTTTCTGTTTCGAGTGCCTTATGTTCTTCCATCATTAACGCTACAAATTGCTTCAATGCACCAAATTGCTCCTGCATTGCTTCGAGCTGTTGTTCGAACTCCATAACGGTATCTAAGAAATTACGGTCCTTCACCCAAGCCACCTCGTTAAATTCTCTATCTTATATAAGATTTTTTTCGCATGCTAGCAGTTCTTCTAGTGTATACTCAACCGTGCGTTCCTGCTCTTGTAAATATACTTGAATAAGTCTTTCCAGCACATTTAAACCTACAACTCTACCACGACCATCTGGTGTCATTGTCATTTCACCAACATCTGGCATACCTTCTTTTGCTTCTTCATATTCATCGTTTTCATACTTCAAGCAGCACATTAAACGACCACATAACCCTGAAATTTTTGAAGGGTTTAAAGATAAATTCTGATCTTTTGCCATTTTAATAGACACCGGATCGAAATCACCTAAAAATGTTGAACAGCATAGCATACGACCACATGGACCGATTCCACCTAATAATTTGGCTTCATCGCGTACACCAATTTGGCGTAGCTCGATTCGCGTTCTAAAAACAGAGGCTAAATCCTTTACTAAATCCCTGAAATCAACTCGTCCTTCTGCTGTAAAATAAAAGATAATTTTATTACGATCAAATGTATATTCAACATCAACAAGTTTCATCTCTAGTTTGTGTTCGATAATTTTTGCACTTGCAAGTTCAAATGCCCGCTTTGACTCTACTGCATTTTCTTCAACTTGAATACGATCACGTTCATCTGCTGGTCGTAGTACTTGTTTAAGTGGTAATACGACATCATTTTCTCCTACTACTTTTTGAGGGACAACTACTTTACCATATTCTATACCACGAGCTGTCTCTACAATGACATATTGACTGTCTTCTAGTAGAAATGATGCTGGATCAAAATAATATATTTTACCCGCTTTTTTAAAGCGGATTCCTACTACATTATACAAATGTATATCCCTCCTGCAGATTTAGCATTAGCTGCTCCATCATTAACGTCCTATTCATGTTACGCTGTAAAGATGCGCGCGCCTGTAAAATGGACTCCATTTGACTGGATAGGCGTTCGAAGGTCGAATGTAACGCAGCTTCCTTAAAAGTCTGTAACATGTCTGGATAAGTACAAGCTGCTTCGGGATTAGCTTTTATTGACACTATATCACGGTAAGCAAATAGTAGTAAATCCAATGCTTGCTCCATTTCGCTTTTTTCCTTAAACAAAGGCAACCATTCCTCATGTACAACAATCATCGCTTCGTGTACATTTTGGCGTATTGCCTCTACTAATTTTAACACTGTTTTTCGAGCCTGTGCAAACTGCTCATCTTTTGCTAAAAAAATAGCTGTTTCGAGCTCGTTCGTCATCATGCTAACAGTCGAAGCCATTGAATATGGAATATCGTTTTCCTGCAAATGCTTTAACAATACTTGTCTAGGCAATTTTTGAAATTTAATATGCTGACAGCGCGAACGTATTGTAGGCAATATCGATTGCATTTGCTCTGTTAGCAAAATAGCCGTCACTTCTCCATCCGGTTCCTCTAAAAATTTTAATAACATATTGGCAGAAGCTATATTAAGACGGTCTGCATGATGAAGTACATAAATTTTCCGTCCTTGCTCAACACCCATCATTTTCATTTCAGCGATTAGTTCCCGTATTTGATCAATTTTTATAAATTGACCCTCCGGATGTATTTGATGAATATTCGGATGATTTCCCGAATCAACACGTCTGCAATTTCGACATGTTTCACATGGAACATTATCATGTGGTTGCTCACACAGCATTAATTTTACAAAATAATGCATAATATCCACTTTCCCTGTTCCTTTTTCGCCATCAAAAATGTATGCATGGGCTAATCTATTTTTGTCAAAAATCGTTTGAAGCTGCTTCATTACGACTGGCTGTAGTGTGAAAAGCTCTTCAACATTCTTCGCCATTTTTTATTAAATTCCTTCCTATATCAATAAAGCCTTCTGGACTTGTGCTTGTAAATTTATTTTTAGTAGAAATACATTCCACTAATTTTAATAGTTAAAACCCTATTGAACAAATTTGAAAAAAGCCCGCGCCTACAAGTGAACAAGACACGGGTTTTACATATATAAATTAATTAAAAGACCTTTAATCTCTCCGATTTTATCGAGAAGGTCAATCGCTTCCTTTTCTTCATCTAAAATATCTTGTGCAAGCTCAACAAGACGTGAATCAATTGTTTCAATAATTTTTAAACGTCTTCCTTCGCCAAAGCGATTCCATGTATGTGATTGTTTTAATTCCATGCCATGTTCTACAGTTTCCTGTAAAAAACGCTTCACAAGCATTTTAAAACGTGCAAGCTCTCGTAAATTACGGGATCTTGCAACACGGTCACCAGCAGTAGAAATATCCCCCAACAATCGTGTTAATTGTTCGGTTTGCAATTTAGAACCTTGCTTTACGACCATATCACCAAATCGGTTGTTTTGATTATTATTTTGTAGAGGCTCAGTACGATTAGTATTTAACCCGACCCGTATATCTTGATTGATCTTCAAGCTGCTTTCGCCTCCCAATTGCTTTCTTACTCAAATTCATTTTTTGCGAATTTGCACTGCCTGCATCCTGCATGGCAAACTATGATGCCATCATTTATAAACGACCGTTAAAAGTGATGAAATTGTTCAATCGGTAAAACAAATACAGTAGCGCCTCCTACCTCTACCTCCACAGGATATGGTATATAGGAATCTGCATTACCACCTAATGGCGAAACAGGTGCCACCAATTGTTCACGCGCTCGACAATTATCACGGATAATATCTAAAACTTTGGGTATAAGAGAGTCTTCTGTTCCAATTAGAAACGTTGTATTACCAGAGCGTAAAAAACCCCCTGTACTCGCTAATTTTGTTGCGCGAAACTGATTTTTCGTTAAAGCATTCGATAAGCGGCTACTATCCTGATCTTGTACCACAGCTACAACTAACTTCATTCGCACTCACCCCTTTTATATAATTGGCCTTGATAGAATTTATTGAAAAACAGGAATCAAACCATCCAATCTAATTTTAAATAAGTAACATTCACTGCTTTAAACATATTGCTTTCTAACTTAGGTTATCGTAACCGATGATCGCTAGGCAAGTACAATTCTTCTTAGCACCTATAAGGAAAAGCTTTTTCTCTCCAAGACAGTTCATCTGTCATTGGATGTTACCATTATATCACAATATGGTGGCCAACTTCATGTTTTTACTGTATTGCTTCACATAATACTGCCCATACATCTTCAACTACACGCTCAATACTTTGGTCTGCATTGATGACATTTATACGCTCTGGATATCGTGTTACTAATTGTAAATATCCTTCACGTACCTTTTCATGAAATGCTAAACTTTCTACATCGAGACGGTTTACTTCTCGGTCCCCATGGGCGTGAATACGTGCTAATCCAACCTCTGGAGAAATATCAAATAAAATTGTTAGGTCAGGTAGTTTTTTTCCTATAGCAAATTCATTTATGGAAAGTACCTCGTCTACTCCAATGCCACGCGCGTAGCCTTGATAAGCTAATGATGAATCGATAAATCGATCACAAATGACCATTTTTCCAGCATCTAAAGCAGGTCTCACTTTTTCAAAGTAATGCTGACTTCTTGCTGCTGCATATAATAATGCTTCCGTACGTTCATCCATAGCTGTATGCGCCGGGTTTAAAATGATTGTGCGAATTTTTTCGGCAATTTCAATGCCTCCAGGTTCTCTCGTAGCTAATACATCTATATTTTGTTGTGCTAGTCGTTCAGCGATTTGTTTAATAACCGTTGTTTTACCGGCACCTTCTGGACCTTCGAATGTAATAAATAAATTGCAATTCATGCTGTTATTGCCTCCAACTATTTAATGACCTCAATCATTTTTTCTTCTAACCGGTGATTTCCTTGGAACGTTGCACCAGTTGCCAGTAATTCCTCTAGTTGACTCAGTTTAGCCACTGTAATTTTTTCCCCTGGAACAAGCAATGGTATACCAGGAGGGTAAGGAATAATCATACTTGCAGCTGTCCGTCCCATTGTTCGCATATAGGGTAGCCATTCCTTCTCCATCGTCGCTATTTCGTCAGATGAATACATTGGTTCTGTAATGGCTACAAAATTGTATGCGTTTTGCGAAACAGCTTCTATTGCTGCTTTTTCGGTATTTAATAATGCTGTAACAGCTTCTTTAATACGAACGCGTATATCTGCAAACGGGTAACTATAGCCTTGCTTTAAAAGCGGCAACACAAGTAAAACTTGATGTGCATCTGCAAGCTCTACATAAACACGCTTATCTTCTAATGCCTCTTGTAATTGATAGCCACTGTAACCGTCTACTCGTAGCAATAACTTGAGCGGATCATCTACTTCAATTACTTCCAGTGAACCAATCGCACGCAATGCTTCAGCCCATTGATTTTTTTTCTCTATTATATATGCACCATCACTCTCCATATATGTCTGTATATAATAGCGTGCATCATCTAAAGAAGCTAACAATATATATGAAGGACTGCTGGATTGCAACATGCGCAAATAGTGATGGATGCGCTCAACGTTCACTAATTTTGAGTTCACATGCATAAATGAAGCCATGGTCATAGCAGGCAACGTTTTGTGTGCGGACTGTACAACCACATCTGCACCAAATGTCAATGAAGACGGCTGAAATAAAGAGCAGGCGCTAAAATGTGCACCATGAGCCTCATCTACCAAAATAGGTATGTTCTTTTCATGACAATACGCTACTTGCCGTGCTATGTCTTTCGATGTCATCCCGTAATATGTCGGATACGTTAAAACAACTGCCTTAGCCTCTGGATAACAATCTACCGCCTGTGTTAAATCATCATAGGAAACATGTGTCGCTGTTAACGTTCGCTCATCCCACTGGGGAGATACATATACCGCTTTCGCTCCAACTAGTTCAATTGCGTGAAAAATAGACTTGTGTGCATTGCGTTGTACAATAATTGTATCGCCGCGATTACATGTAGCATAAATCATTGCCAAATTTCCTACCGTAGAGCCACCTACTAAAAAAAAGCTTTTCATCACACCGTATGTATCCGCCAGTAAATGTTCTGCCTCTAAAATCATTTCTTCCGGGTAATGCAAGTCATCAAGTCCTGTTAATTCGGTCACATCATAGCGCATCACATCTTTAAAAGCTTGAGGTAAATTCGATAATTCTCCATGCTTATGGCCTGGCACATGAAAGGATATATTTTGTTGTTGTCGAAAACGCTCTAAACCTTCTACAATTGGCTTTTTCTTTTGCAAAACAAGACACCCTTTTTTCGTTTATTATTCTTTAATTATACGGGAATTTGGCGGGATAAAAAAGCTATCCTATAAAATAGAATAGCCTAGAAGCGTTTTGACAAAGAATTCTTTTATTATCGTATCATCGACAAGCTTCTTTACGAAACGGCTTTGGTAGACTGATATTAGAATCGGCATCCTATCAAATGCGTCTCCAATTATCTACTGCTTATTAATATATGCTTCAAATTTCAAGAGTGTCCGTCTAGCCCTTCGAATTACGCTGAATATATACCTATGCAAATGCAAAATAAAAAAGACTGAAGAAATCTCTTCAGTCTTTTGCTTGTGCCTAGCGACGTCCTACTCTCACAGGGGGAAGCCCCCAACTACCATCGGCGCTAAAGAGCTTAACTTCCGTGTTCGGTATGGGAACGGGTGTGACCTCTTTGCCATCATCACTAGACTATTTACGGCTTTCAATATACATCGTATTTCTTTGTCAGCTTCATTCGTTCAGTCAGTCACGTACAGAGGTACGCTCCTTCCTTCTCTCACTCGCTTCCGCGAACTACTCGTATCTTGAAACCCTTTTATGTTGAAAGAGTTATTCTTTCAAAACTGGATAAACGGTTCATTGAATGTTTCAAACATTTTTGGTTAAGTCCTCGATCGATTAGTATTCGTCAGCTCCATGTGTCACCACACTTCCACCTCGAACCTATCTACCTCATCGTCTTTGAGGGATCTTACTTACTTGCGTAATGGGAAATCTCATCTTGAGGGGGGCTTCATGCTTAGATGCTTTCAGCACTTATCCCGTCCACACATAGCTACCCAGCGATGCCTTTGGCAAGACAACTGGTACACCAGCGGTGTGTCCATCCCGGTCCTCTCGTACTAAGGACAGCTCCTCTCAAATTTCCTACGCCCACGACGGATAGGGACCGAACTGTCTCACGACGTTCTGAACCCAGCTCGCGTACCGCTTTAATGGGCGAACAGCCCAACCCTTGGGACCGACTACAGCCCCAGGATGCGATGAGCCGACATCGAGGTGCCAAACCTCCCCGTCGATGTGGACTCTTGGGGGAGATAAGCCTGTTATCCCCGGGGTAGCTTTTATCCGTTGAGCGATGGCCCTTCCATGCGGAACCACCGGATCACTAAGCCCGTCTTTCGACCCTGCTCGACTTGTAGGTCTCGCAGTCAAGCTCCCTTGTGCCTTTACACTCTACGAATGATTTCCAACCATTCTGAGGGAACCTTTGGGCGCCTCCGTTACCTTTTAGGAGGCGACCGCCCCAGTCAAACTGTCCGCCTGACACTGTCTCCTGCCCCGCTAAGGGGCATGGGTTAGAATTTCAATACAACCAGGGTAGTATCCCACCGACGCCTCCTTCGAAGCTGGCGCTCCGAGATCTCTGGCTCCTACCTATCCTGTACAAGTTGTACCAAAATTCAATATCAGGCTACAGTAAAGCTCCACGGGGTCTTTCCGTCCTGTCGCGGGTAACCTGCATCTTCACAGGTACTATAATTTCACCGAGTCTCTCGTTGAGACAGTGCCCAGATCGTTACGCCTTTCGTGCGGGTCGGAACTTACCCGACAAGGAATTTCGCTACCTTAGGACCGTTATAGTTACGGCCGCCGTTTACTGGGGCTTCAATTCGCAGCTTCGCTTGCGCTAACCACTCCTCTTAACCTTCCAGCACCGGGCAGGCGTCAGCCCCTATACGTCACCTTACGGTTTTGCAGAGACCTGTGTTTTTGCTAAACAGTCGCCTGGGCCTATTCACTGCGGCTCTCATGCGCTTGCACGCTCAAGAGCACCCCTTCTCCCGAAGTTACGGGGTCATTTTGCCGAGTTCCTTAACGAGAGTTCTCTCGCACACCTTAGGATTCTCTCCTCGACTACCTGTGTCGGTTTGCGGTACGGGCACCTCTCACCTCGATAGAGGCTTTTCTTGGCAGTGTGAAATCAGGAACTTCGTCCATACGGACTCGCCATCACAGCTCAACGTTACAGTGTGCGGATTTGCCTACACACACGCCTTACTGCTTGGACGCGCACAACCAACGGCGCGCTTACCCTATCCTACTGCGTCCCCCCATTTCTCAAACGGTGAGGAGGTGGTACAGGAATATCAACCTGTTGTCCATCGCCTACGCCTATCGGCCTCGGCTTAGGTCCCGACTAACCCTGAGCGGACGAGCCTTCCTCAGGAAACCTTAGTCATACGGTGGACGGGATTCTCACCCGTCTTTCGCTACTCATACCGGCATTCTCACTTCTAAGCGCTCCACCAGTCCTTCCGGTCTGACTTCAACGCACTTAGAACGCTCTCCTACCACTGACATCGTAGATGTCAATCCACAGCTTCGGTGAATCGTTTAGCCCCGATACATTTTCGGCGCAGCGTCACTCGACCAGTGAGCTATTACGCACTCTTTAAATGATGGCTGCTTCTAAGCCAACATCCTGGTTGTCTGTGCAACGCCACATCCTTTTCCACTTAACGATTACTTTGGGACCTTAGCTGGTGGTCTGGGCTGTTTCCCTTTTGACTACGGATCTTATCACTCGCAGTCTGACTCCCGTGTATAAATATCTGGCATTCGGAGTTTGTCTGAATTCGGTAAACCGGGATGGCCCCCTAGTCCAAACAGTGCTCTACCTCCAGTATTCTCATCACGAGGCTAGCCCTAAAGCTATTTCGGAGAGAACCAGCTATCTCCAAGTTCGATTGGAATTTCTCCGCTACCCACACCTCATCCCCGCACTTTTCAACGTGCGTGGGTTCGGGCCTCCAGTAAGTGTTACCTCACCTTCACCCTGGACATGGGTAGATCACCTGGTTTCGGGTCTACGACCACGTACTAATTCGCCCTATTCAGACTCGCTTTCGCTGCGGCTCCGCCTTCTAAAGCTTAACCTCGCACGTAATCGTAACTCGCCGGTTCATTCTACAAAAGGCACGCTATCACCCATTAACGGGCTCTAACTACTTGTAGGCACACGGTTTCAGGATCTCTTTCACTCCCCTTCCGGGGTGCTTTTCACCTTTCCCTCACGGTACTGGTTCACTATCGGTCACTAGGTAGTATTTAGCCTTGGGAGATGGTCCTCCCGGATTCCGACGGAATTTCACGTGTTCCGCCGTACTCAGGATCCACTCTGGAGGGAATAAACTTTCGACTACAGGGCTTTTACCTGCTCTGGCGGACCTTTCCAAGTCGCTTCGTCTAACTCATTCCTTTGTAACTCCGTATAGAGTGTCCTACAACCCCAAGAGGCAAGCCTCTTGGTTTGGGCTCTTCCCGTTTCGCTCGCCGCTACTCAGGGAATCGATTTTTCTTTCTCTTCCTCCAGGTACTTAGATGTTTCAGTTCCCTGGGTCTGCCTTCAAGACGCTATGTATTCACGTCAAGATACTACGCGATTAAACGTAGTGGGTTCCCCCATTCGGAAATCTCCGGATCAAAGCTCACTTACAGCTCCCCGAAGCATATCGGTGTTAGTGCCGTCCTTCTTCGGCTCCTAGTGCCAAGGCATTCGCCGTGCGCCCTTAATAACTTAACCAAGTTATTAAGCCTAAAAAACTTAATTTTAAAAAATAAATGTGTTTGTTACAATTTCAATGTCGTTTTATCCAGTTTTCAAAGAACAAATTCACTACCTGTTTCTACTTCTTCGCAGATTTGCGACGAAAGCGTAGCGACAGGAGCACAGTTTTGAAGTGTTTCATCTTAATGATGAACCTTCAAAACTGAACGCAAAACGTAATCTTACAAACCCAAGGTTTGTATTCCGAAAATATCCTTAGAAAGGAGGTGATCCAGCCGCACCTTCCGATACGGCTACCTTGTTACGACTTCACCCCAATCATCTATCCCACCTTCGGCGGCTGGCTCCAAAAGGTTACCTCACCGACTTCGGGTGTTACAAACTCTCGTGGTGTGACGGGCGGTGTGTACAAGGCCCGGGAACGTATTCACCGCGGCATGCTGATCCGCGATTACTAGCGATTCCGGCTTCATGTAGGCGAGTTGCAGCCTACAATCCGAACTGAGAACGACTTTATCGGATTAGCTCCCTCTCGCGAGTTGGCAACCGTTTGTATCGTCCATTGTAGCACGTGTGTAGCCCAGGTCATAAGGGGCATGATGATTTGACGTCATCCCCACCTTCCTCCGGTTTGTCACCGGCAGTCACCTTAGAGTGCCCAACTAAATGATGGCAACTAAGATCAAGGGTTGCGCTCGTTGCGGGACTTAACCCAACATCTCACGACACGAGCTGACGACAACCATGCACCACCTGTCACCGTTGTCCCCGAAGGGAAAACCATATCTCTACAGTGGTCAACGGGATGTCAAGACCTGGTAAGGTTCTTCGCGTTGCTTCGAATTAAACCACATGCTCCACCGCTTGTGCGGGCCCCCGTCAATTCCTTTGAGTTTCAGTCTTGCGACCGTACTCCCCAGGCGGAGTGCTTAATGCGTTAGCTGCAGCACTAAGGGGCGGAAACCCCCTAACACTTAGCACTCATCGTTTACGGCGTGGACTACCAGGGTATCTAATCCTGTTTGCTCCCCACGCTTTCGCGCCTCAGTGTCAGTTACAGACCAGATAGTCGCCTTCGCCACTGGTGTTCCTCCAAATCTCTACGCATTTCACCGCTACACTTGGAATTCCACTATCCTCTTCTGCACTCAAGTCTCCCAGTTTCCAATGACCCTCCACGGTTGAGCCGTGGGCTTTCACATCAGACTTAAGAAACCACCTGCGCGCGCTTTACGCCCAATAATTCCGGACAACGCTTGCCACCTACGTATTACCGCGGCTGCTGGCACGTAGTTAGCCGTGGCTTTCTAATAAGGTACCGTCAAGGTACAGCCAGTTACTACTGTACTTGTTCTTCCCTTACAACAGAGTTTTACGAACCGAAATCCTTCTTCACTCACGCGGCGTTGCTCCATCAGGCTTTCGCCCATTGTGGAAGATTCCCTACTGCTGCCTCCCGTAGGAGTCTGGGCCGTGTCTCAGTCCCAGTGTGGCCGATCACCCTCTCAGGTCGGCTACGCATCGTCGCCTTGGTGAGCCGTTACCTCACCAACTAGCTAATGCGCCGCGGGCCCATCCTATAGCGACAGCGAGATGCCGTCTTTCAGTGTTTCACCATGAAGTAAAACAGATTATTCGGTATTAGCCCCGGTTTCCCGGAGTTATCCCAAACTATAGGGTAGGTTGCCCACGTGTTACTCACCCGTCCGCCGCTAACGTCAAAGGAGCAAGCTCCTTTTCTGTTCGCTCGACTTGCATGTATTAGGCACGCCGCCAGCGTTCGTCCTGAGCCAGGATCAAACTCTCCATAAAAGAAATTTGATTAGCTCAAATTGTTTGCTGGCATCAATTTTGATGTCCAAAATTTTTGTTTCAACCGCTAACGTAAGTTAACTTAGAAACTATATTGATTACGTTTTGCTTGTTCAGTTTTCAAGGTTCATTTTCGTTGCCTTTTATTTCAGCAACTCTTATATAATACCATCTTTTCAAATCGATGTCAACAATTTATTTTAATTGTTTTTTGTTTTATATAAGTTATTTTGTTGTTGTCTTAACGACTCTTATTACTATACCAGAATATTTTTAGTTTGCAAGTCTTTTATAAGAAAAATATTAAAAAAGTGATTCCTAGCACTCCTGGAATGCCTAATAATGCAATAGTGAACACAGAAAACAGGTTGATAGGCACATTATAACCGCTATATCCAACAGCTAAATGAATTATGAATAATAACAAAAAAGCAAATGCAAAACGGAACCAGAATACAGATAGCCCTTCTAACACTTTCCCCAATTTAACTTGTCTTCCTACTATATAAAGAAAAAGAAGCGCTACAGGTACACAAATACTTACAATTACAATCCACGGCATATGATTGCCTCCTTCGATAATAATGATGTAAGTTTATGATTCCTATGTCGCTTCTATAACTCTCTACTATTATTTAATTAACACTCGCCGAATTCTAGCTTCTTTAAATAAATAGAAATGAATACTTTCAGCAGCTTTCCGTTGAGCAATCACTTCTAAATCATAATCATTCAATAATTCTTCGATTACTTTCGCTTGCTGTAAATCTTCTTTTGTTTCTTTAATTAGATGAACAAGCTTTTCATCAAATTCCTTTTTTAGCTTTCCTTTATTGCGGAAGAACATCTCAATCCCTCACTCATAACTCTCGGCGGCCTTCCATTGCCTTCGATAACGTTACTTCATCAGCATATTCTAAATCTCCACCTACTGGTAATCCGTGTGCAATACGCGTTGTACGAATGCCAGATGGCTTAACAAGGCGAGAGATATACATAGCAGTTGCTTCACCTTCAATAGTAGAATTGGTTGCTAATATAAGCTCCTGTACAGTTTCATCTTGTAGGCGGACTAAAAGTGAAGCTACATTTATATCCTCTGGACCAATACCGTCCATTGGAGAAATAGCCCCTTGCAACACATGATACTTACCATGATAATCACGCATTTTTTCCATTGCAATCACATCTTTCGTATCTTGCACAACACAAATTACGGAAGCATCCCGTTGTTTATCAGTACAAATGTGACATGGGTCTACATCAGTGATATTGCCGCAAACAGAGCAATAGCTTAAATTGCGTTTTGCATCGATTAACGATTTTGAAAAGGAAAGAACGTCATCTTCTTTCATTGTTAACACAAAAAACGCCAGTCGGGCCGCGGTTTTCGGCCCGATACCTGGCAATTTCATAAAACTATCGATTAATTTAGATATTGGTTCTGGGTAATACATATTGTTACCTCCTAGAATGGAAGGTTCATGCCTTGTGTGAATTTACCCATTGTTGCATTTGTTTTGTCGTCCACTTTTTTAAGTGCATCGTTCGTTGCAACAACAATTAAATCCTGTAGCATTTCGATATCGTCTGGGTCTACTACTGAAGAATCAAGATTCACTTCTACAACTTCACGTTGACCAGTAACTGTTACCTTTACCATACCGCCGCCAGCAACACCTTCAAAATGTTCAGCGTTTAAAGCCTCTTGTGCTTCCATCATTTCTTTTTGCATTTTTTGCATTTTCTTCATCATGCCTTGCATATTTCCCATTCCACGCATAACCTATTCCTCCTAAGTAATCATTCTTCAACAATTTCAATAAAATCCTTACCAAACAGCTTTTCCGCTTCCGTCACAAGTGGATCCTGTGATGCAAGTGGTTGGGCATCATCGATAAATGGTTCTTCTGGCATTTCTGCCGGTGGTGGTTCTAATAACTCGACATTCGGATCATCGCTATCTAGCTGTGTTTTCTTTTGGTGTAAGCCATGATCACGAATAAACTCTTCACGCAACTTTAACCAGGTTTCTTCAGGTGTACAAAGCATTTCGTACATTGTGCCCGTTTGACCTGCAATCAGTTGTGTAAATTGTGCCTTTAGCATTTGATTATCAGCAACCATTTGACAATGAATATCATACTTGAATTTTAACACAAAAGCACTTGAAGATGCCGCAACAGGTTCAGCTTCTGCTAAAAGAGCTGATTGCGACTTTTGCATTTGATTTAATGCCTGCGCCCAAACAGCTTTTACACGCTGGACATCTTGCTTCGTCGCGTCCTTTAGTACTTCTTGAATACGGCCAGTAGGAGCCTTGTAGCCATTGGAACTTTTTGCACGAGGACGTTGTTCCTTCGTAGCCTGAACAGATTGTGCAGGTACACCATTTTGTAATTGCGCTGATAATTGTTGCACCATCTGTTCCAACGCGACTATTTTTTGCGCCAATTCCGGGCTCATTGTCGCTTCGCTCGACGTCCCCACTGGATGTGCTACCCCACCGGAAAACTGCGTCATTTTAAGCAGCGCTGTTTCCAAATAAATTTTTGTATGATGGGAGAAACGCATTTCTTGTTGCGTTTTCGCTAAAATATCAATGTAGCCATAAAGCATATCCGGCGCAAAATCATGCGCTAATGCAAAAACGCGCTCCTCAGGCGATACTAACTCTAAAAGCTCTGCTAAATTCTCACTCGTTTGTAGAAGAAGCAAATCGCGGAAAAATGTAATTAAATCCTCCGACAAGCGCAACGGGTCTTTACCATCTGCAATTAGCTGTTCTAAAAGGGCTAGCATTTGTGCTACATCTTTTACTTTTAATGCTTCGGCTAAATCATAGAATACATCCTGACTAATTGAGCCCGTAACGAGTAGTGCATCTTCCAATTTCAGCATCTCGCCGCTAAAGGAAACCACTTGATCTAACAAACTTAAAGCATCACGCATACCGCCTGCAGCTGATTGTGCAATTACTTTTAGCCCTTGTTCTTCAAATGGAAGCTCAATGTCTTCTAGTACAACCTTCATGCGCTCAATAATATCGTTAGTTGAAAGTCGTTTAAAGTCAAAACGTTGACAACGTGAAATAATCGTCGCAGGTAATTTATGAGGTTCTGTCGTAGCTAAAATAAATACAGCATGTGGTGGTGGTTCTTCTAATGTTTTTAAAAGGGCATTGAAGGCACTTGTAGACAGCATATGCACTTCGTCAATAATATACACTTTAAACCTACTACTCGCAGGGGCAAAGCGTACTTTTTCAATAATGTCACGTATTTCTTCAACACGTGAATTGGAAGCCGCATCAAATTCAATTACATCTGGATGAGAGCCCTCTGTAATACTTAAACAAGTTGCACATTCATTACATGGTTCACTTGCTGGCGCATGCTCGCAATTTAGAGCTTTGGCAAAAATTTTTGCTGTACTTGTTTTCCCGGTACCACGCGGTCCAGAAAACAAATATGCATGCGTTGTTTTATTCGCTAGGAGAGCATTTTGCAGCGTTCTTTTGACATGTGCTTGACCTGACATTTCTCGGAACGATTGCGGTCTATACACACGATAAAATGCTTGATACGTCAATGATTTCCTCTCCCCTTCTTTTTAAATAGTAATAAAACCATTATAGCATCGGCCGCCTTGTTTATAAAACCTTGTCCTTTTTAGGGTATAAAAAAAACGCATTCGCCTACAATAGACGAATGCGTTCGAATTGGCAATTTAATGCCGTGCACCTTTCTTCGACAGCCGCACATAAGCGTTACTCTTGTCGTTAGCTCAGATTAGGCAACCCCGCGGCACATGAATAAGACCACTTAATGCTGCTTCCTTCCGGACCTGACATGGTTCATGGGTATCCATTGCGCAGGACCCAATCGTCAACACTACGTGCAAAAGGCAGACCAAACAATACGGACAGCCTCGAAAAAGGAATTCAGTCTCGCTAGAGCGGATTGCGAGTTACAGGACACCGCTACCTTCCCACCTAGCACGGCAATAACTAGTATACTTTCAGTTTTCATAAATTGCAACGAATTGCACAAATTATTTACGTCCATTGCGAGTAAATTAATTTTGCAGTTTATAAATCAAAAGTTTTTTATAAAAGATGTTGACGTAAAAATAAAAACATGATAAATTAGTTCTTGTCGATAAGACAGCAACGCAATAGTACATGGAGGTATACCCAAGTCTGGCTGAAGGGATCGGTCTTGAAAACCGACAGGCGGGTAACACCGCGCGGGGGTTCGAATCCCTCTACCTCCTCCATTTTTTAAAATCCGACTACATGATGTAGCCGTTTTTTTTTGCTCAAAATTGTATGTCATACTTATTCAATACCACTTCCGTTTCGGTTGTGGTATTTTTTTATTAGCTATTTTGCTCTACTAATAATTTAGAGAGGATATGTAATATGCACTCAAAGATTTTTATATCTCGCACTTCCCTCACATGGATTCTCATCATTGCTATATTAACAGCTATCGGAAGTGAAATTAAAATTATCCCATTCGCGAATACTTCGTTTCGTTTCGGTTTAGGCACAATCATATTCTTTTTATGCACCTTACTTAAACCAACACCTATCATTTTAGCTGGTATCGCAACTAGTATTGTAACGACCACTTTGCGAATCGCTATTAGTTACTATACGCATAATACATCTTTAATAGATGCTATATATAATCATTTACCTGCCGGGACATTTTATTTATTATTTGCAATATGTCTACAGCTTTTAAATATTCATCAGCATCGTGAAAAACCGCTAAAGCTCGGGTTACTCGTAGCTTTCAGTGAGGTCATTAGCAATTTAGCAGAACAATTGCTACGTTTTCTTGTTCAATCTTATACCATTTTATTTATTCACGACTTGCTCATTTTATTAGCTGTTGCCCTGTTACGTAGTTTTTTTGTTGTTGGTATTTACAGTTCCATTGTTATTGCCGAGCAAAAAAAACGTGTGCAAGAAATGCTGACAATTGGTTCAGACTTGTATGTAGAGACCCTTTATTTAAAAAAATCAATGAACCATATTGAAACGATTACTGCCAATGGCTTTGATTTATACCGCCAATTAAAAGCGCAAGGCAATCGTTCAGAAAGTATACAGGCACTTCATATTGCCCAGGAAATTCATGAGGTAAAAAAAGATTCCCAACGCATTTATGCAGGTTTATCTAAAATAGTCGGCGATAAGAGCTTTGGCTCACTAAGATTATCAGAATTATTACATTATATAGAAGATGGCAATCGCAAATACAGTGAGCTTCTCGGTAAAGAAGTACAATTTGACATTAGTTTAGATACTGATTTTCTAACGCACGAGCATATTGCCCTGCTAGCCCTTTTGAACAATTTAACAGCGAATGCTATTGAGGCAATAGCAGAACAAGGTGTCGTATCTATTGATATTCAGCAACAAGAGGTTGATACTGTAATAACGGTAAGTGATGATGGAAAAGGCATCTCCGAAAGTGACCTCTCTATTATTTTTGAACCTGGCTACACAACAAAATACAATGTTGAAGGTGTAGCTGCTACAGGAATTGGACTTTCACATGTCGCTGAATTAATTTCTAAATTAAATGGCTCCATCTCAGTTGAATCAAATAACTACAAAACGGTGTTTAAAATTATAATTCCTACGCAAACTATTCTAACGGGAGAGACTTAAATGAGGTATTTTATTGTAGATGATGACCGTGCAAGCCGCGTGATGCTAAAACAAATTATTGAAGATAGTGGTTTAGGCACAGTCATCGGTGAAGCACGCAATGGAGTGGATGCCATTCCACAAATATTAATGACACAACCAGAGTTTGTGCTAATCGATTTACTCATGCCTAAGCTTGATGGGATTGCTACGGTGGAGCATCTCCTTCAAAATCGATTTGAAGGGCAGTTTATTATGATTTCGCAAGTTGTCAATAAGGAAATGGTTGGTGAGGCGTATGAACAAGGAATCGACTTCTTTATCCATAAGCCGATTAACCGAATTGAAGTTGAGAATGTTTTACGTAAAACGACGGAACAATTCCGCTTAAAAAATTCCCTTTTAGTTATTCGGCAATCATTAACGAACATTGACTTAAGCGAACAGATAAACAATAAAGCAACATCACGCGATCATATTCAATCTATCTTGAACGATATGGGTATTGTCGGTGAAATTGGTAGTGAGGATATAATCGCAATTATTGAGACATTGCTAGCACATCAGCATAAAATTGCACCACTTCCTCCACTAAAGGAACTATATGAGGAAATAGCGGCTGTTACGAAGGCTACTCCAGATGAAATATTAAAAGAGAGTAAAGCGATTGAACAGCGTGTGCGGCGAACCATTTTAGCAGCGATGATTAATCTCGCCAATTTAGGGGTAGTGGATTATACAAACTCAGAATTTGAATACTATGCGCCTCGATACTTTGACTTTAAAGAGATTCGCCAGCTGATGACGCAAATCGAAGACCACGGTAATCGTAAGGCAAAGGTCAATATTAAGAAGTTTATTCAGGTGTTATATTCAGACATTTTAACAAAAGTAAATTAATTTTATCGGATTTTGTCGGATTTCATAAGTCCTCCGTATTATTAAAGTAAGGCATGTCCTAAAAATTTTAATAGGGGAGGAATTAAGATTTTGAAAAAGAAATTTAAAATCAGTTTAGCCGCTCAAATTTTAATCGGTTTGATTTTAGGGATAATCGTTGGTGGTATCTTTTATGGAAACCCCAAAATTGAGACATATTTACAACCACTAGGAGATATTTTTCTACATCTAATTAAGATGATTGTGGTACCTATTATCATTTCGACTTTAATTGTTGGTGTTGCTGGAACTGGAGACATTAAACAGCTCGGAAGATTAGGCGGTAAAACGCTTATTTACTTTGAAATTATCACAACAGTCGCAATTGTTGTTGGTTTACTATCAGCAAACCTGTTCCATCCAGGTGCTGGCATAAATATGAACGAACTTTCACAAGGGGATATTTCAAAATACGTTTCAACAACTGAAGAAGTACAGCACGAAGGTCCTTTTGATATTATCGTAGGTATTGTACCGACAAATATTATTCAATCAATGGCTGAAGGCAATATGCTTGCCATCATCTTCTTCTCTGTCATCTTTGGTTTAGGGGTAGCTGCAATTGGAGAACGAGGTAAGCCAGTATTAGACTTCTTCCAAGGTGTAGCGGACGCAATGTTCTGGGTAACGAACCTTGTGATGAAATTTGCTCCAATTGGGGTATTTGGTTTAATCGGTGTAACCGTTTCCAAATATGGGTTTGCTTCCCTTATCCCGCTTGGCAAATTAGCAATTCTTGTTTATGCAACGATGATTTTCTTCATCTTCATCGTTCTTGGACTTGTGGCAAAATTCGCAGGCGTCAATATTTTCTACTTAATTAAAGTGTTAAAAGACGAATTAATTTTAGCCTTCTCTACTGCTAGTTCGGAAGCAGTATTACCGCGCGTAATGATGAAAATGGAGAAGCTAGGTGCACCGAAAGATATTGTTTCCTTTGTTATTCCTACAGGTTATTCCTTTAACCTTGATGGTTCAACATTGTATCAAGCAATCGCTGCATTATTCATTGCCCAAATGTATGGTATCCACTTAAGTATCGGAGAACAAATTACGTTAATGCTTGTCCTAATGGTTACATCTAAAGGGATTGCGGGTGTACCAGGCGTATCATTCGTAGTATTACTTGCAACTTTAGGTACTGTTGGTATTCCAATTGAAGGCTTAGCATTCATTGCAGGTATCGACCGTATTCTTGATATGGGACGTACAGTAGTAAACGTAATCGGTAACTCTCTAGCGTCATTAGTCATGGCGAAATGGGAAGGTCGCTTCGATAAAGAAAAAATGAAAAACTACTTTAAAGACAATGAAAATTTAGCATAAGTTTAAGAAAATCCTCACGATGGAAAAATACATCGTGAGGATTTTTTTATTTTGCCAATACTTTATCTAAATAGGCAATAATCGATTCTTTGCCGTTAGCATGTGCTTCTTGGGCGCGCACTTCATCCTTTTCAACTTTTGCTTCAGCAGCAGCGACAATGCGCTCTGCATCTTCTTGTGGCACAACAATAACACCATCGATATCGCCAATAATATAATCACCAGGTTGTACCGTCACGCCACCAATAGCAATTGGACCATTTACTTTACCACCGCCATTTTTATTACCTGCTGCTACGGTTGTCCCAAGGGCAAATACAGGGAAATCTAGCTCTCGGATAGCCGCAATATCGCGAATAACGCCGTCAACAACAAAGCCCTGTACACCAATGCCCTTTGCCAATGAAATAACAAAATCCCCTGCAACGGCACGATTTGTATTGCCCTTTGCATCAATGACTAAAATATCACCCTCACTAGCCGCTCGAATGGCTTCTAAAACCGCCCCATTTTCCCCATCTGGTAAACGCACAGTAACCGCACGGCCTGCTATTTTAAAATGATCGGCTAACGGTTTAATGTCACTACGTAAATTCGTATGTCCACCTGTTGCATCTGAAATGGCCGTCGTTGGTAAATGCTTAAAACTTACTTCCACCTTTGTCATGTAAAACACCCCTATAATTTTATGAATGCCTTCCATCATAATTGTAAATAAAAACTATCTACTATTTCAATATAATTCAGAAAATTTAGTTAAAATAAAAAACCTAAGGCAATATTAACGCCTCAGGTATCTCTTATATGATTTCGATAAATTGTTTGGAGCGTGCATCTAGTGCCTCTGCAGCAGAAGCAATTTCGGCAAAGTCGCTTGTCGTCACATTAATTTGCCCATTGGTCTTTTCAACTTCTTCGGAAATTCGCGTAATGCTATCTGTCACTTGCTCGATTTCACGTACAATCCCTTCCACATTATCTTTCACTTCTGCGATGGATTGCTCGACTCTTACTGAAAGCTTTCGCACTTCTTTGGCGACAACATCAAAACCTCTTCCATACTCCCCTGCTCTTGCGGCTTCAATTGCTGCATTTAAGGCGAGCAAGTTTGTTTGAGACGCAATGCCTTGAATCGTTTTGACAATACCTTTTATAGATTCTGCTTGATTTTGCAATTGAGCGAGATTTTTTGCATTCTCCGTAGATTCCTTTGACACTTGTTGAATCGTTTCCAGTAGATTCTCACTATTTTTTATGCCTGCCTCTGAACGACTAAAAAGCTCGGTGGACATTTGCTTCAACTGATCTGCGACATGAACAATCGTGTTTTGACGTTCAGTAATATTTGTAGCGATTTTGGAAACGCCAATGACTCTTCTAGAGTTATTATCAAATACAGGCATATAAGTCGCCTCAAGCCATATACTATTTCCTTGTGCATCCATACGCTCTATTTTATCTTGATAGCTTTTACCCGCTGCTAGGTTGCGCCAAAATCTTTCATATTCAAGACTTTTTGCAAAATGAGGGAAACAAAATTCCCTATGGTCTTTTCCCATCATTGTTTCTACTGTATAGCCCATCGTTTGTGCAAAAAGCTCATTTACATAAGCTACTTTTCGATTCATATCAAAGCGAATAATCGCTATATTGCGTTCAATTGCCTGAACGACTAAATCATCCGTGACTTGTGTATCATTTTTCTGCATAACATCCACCTCCATCATTCTTTTTTACTATTCGTTTTTATCTATTAAATTATTTTAGAAATATTTTCATTGTCATATATTATAATATATCTAATAGCATCTTAAAAATACTATAAATTTGTATTTTTAGTGTATTTATGCTCAATTATGTTTTTCTTCATTTAAAATGGATAAAACTTCATCTGCTGTTGTAGCTATACGAATCAACGATTTTTGTTCTGCACGTATAAAACCTTCTTCTAACATGCGCGTAAAATGCTGTAAAAGTGCATCATAAAAACCATTCACATTAAATAAAATAACAGGCTTTGCATGTAAACCTATTTGAGCCCATGTAAATACTTCAAAATATTCATCTAGTGTACCGCCACCCCCAGGTAACGCAATAAAAGCATCGGCTAGCTCCACCATTTTTGCCTTGCGGACATGCATTGATTCTACGAAATGGATTTCTGTCAACGAAACGTGGACGCTTTCTTGTTTCTGTAAATGCGTCGGCATCACACCGATGACATCGCCACCTGCTGCTAACGTTGCATCGGCTACTTTCCCCATTAATCCCATTTTAGAACCACCATAGACAACACCATGACCATTTTGTGCTAATACTGTTCCTAATTCCGTTGCCTGTTCAGCATAGATTGGGTTATTGCCTAATCCCGAACCACAATATACCGCAATTCTCATCATTATTCCCCCTATTACAAAAGACGTGATAACAATAGGCTTTGTATTGTCTCACGTCTTCTGGTCTTTTTTAGTATTTAGCCTTACGAATTTACTTTTAGTATTACTTTATTCATTCACTTCTATTTTTACAAATAGCTTGTTTCGCCTGCCGCTTCGCTTTCGGCCAGAACGCATGGAGTGTCCTTGTTTTAAAGCTCAGGGTTTTCCTAGTACTGCTCCTATTTTCGTAAATGGCTTGTTTGTGCCTGCCGCTTCGCTTTCGGCCAGAACGCATGGAGTGTCCTCGTTTAAAGTATCGGCGAAATTGCTCCTATTTTCGTAAATGGCTTGTTTGTGCCTGCCGCTTCGCTTTCGGCCAGAACGCATGGAATGCCCTTGTTTTAAAGCTCAGGGTTTTCCTAGTATTGCTCCTATTTTCGTAAATGGCTTGTTTGTTTTAGCATATGACTAATACGGCTCACAATTGATTCAATTGCATCCGGATTTTTTAATAAATCGTAATCATTAATATCTAAACGTAATACAGGGCATGAATTAAAATTATTAATCCAGTTTTCATAGCGCTCATGCATTTCAATCCAGTAATCATTTGGCGTTTGTTGCTCCATCTCACGACCACGCTCTTGAATACGACCAATGACATCATCGATCGGTCCCTCTAAGTACACGACTAAGTCTGGGTGTGGGAAATATGGAGTCATCACCATCGCATCGAATAAATTACGATATGTCTCGTAATCGATTGGGCTCATTGTCCCTTTATCATAATGCATTTTTGCAAAAATCCCTGTATCTTCATAAATCGAGCGATCTTGTACAAAGCCACCACCGTATTCAAAAATACGCTTTTGCTCTTTAAAACGTTCAGCTAAGAAATATATTTGTAAATGGAAGCTCCATTTTTCAAAGTCATCATAAAATTTATCTAAATACGGATTTGTGTCTACCTTTTCAAATGATGTTCGGAAATTAAGTGCTTCTGCCAACGCCTTTGTCATCGTTGATTTTCCTACACCAACAGTACCGGCAATTGTAATAACCGTTTGTGGTGGAATATCATATTTCTCTCTCAAATTCATTGTTGCATGCTCCTTTGTTGAATCGTATCTTCAATTGTTTTTAAAACATATTGTAAATCTTGCGGGTTTTTTACAAAATCAAGCTGATCTCCATTAAATCGAATAACAGGGATTTCAGGATGCAACTTTTCAAAATGCTCAGTAAAAGTATGATAGTCTGCTACCAGTTGCTCCATATATTCACGTGAAATCATTTTCTCAAATTCACGGCCTCGCTTGGCAATGCGTTGCATTAACGTATCGACACTGGCATGTAAATAAACAACTACATTTGGCACAGGCATGTCTTTCGTTAAAATTTGATAGATTTCCTCATATTTATCATACTCGGTAGGTGCTAACGTACGCTTCGCAAAAATTAAATTTTTAAAAATATGATAGTCCGATACGACAGCTGTTTTTTGTGCTAAACGTAGTTTTTTAATATCTGTTAATTGCTTATAGCGATTACATAGGAAGAACATTTCCGTTTGGAAACTCCATTCCTCGATATCTTCATAAAACTTATTTAAAAATGGATTTTCGTCTACTATTTCTTTTAATAGATGGTAATTAAATGTCGCTGCTACCTCTTTTGCCAAAGAAGTTTTGCCCACACCAATCGGACCTTCTATCGCAACAAATGGAACCGTCACTAGAAGTTCCTCCTTTATGTTTAGGATTCTATGAGTCAATTATGCCATTATTTTTAGGCTCTATTCTATAATACTAAAAATGAATCAGTGCTTTTCATTGTATCATAGTGAGAAAATGAAAAACAGAATCAACATGAATCTCAATTTATACCATTATTTTATATGCAAAATAGAGTGGTAATCCAATAAAATAGCATTCAAAGCAACCATAAAAAAAGACCCACTATAATGGGCCTGAGACTTACTATAATTTCCAACATGGTAGGCGCTTTTCCGCACACGATAAAGTGCGGCCATCGCGAGTTGCTCATATTTTACATCCTATTGACTAAGAAAAAGCCCACTGCGCTTTCTCTGCGGGCACGTTGTAAGCACAACCGACGCTAGCGCATTGTTTGTTGTGACTTTCGAACCGTGCATTGTGAGCAGGAGTCTTCGTGGACTTTTTCTAATAGAATTGTGTGTAAATTGTTTGAGTGCCTGGGACTATAATTTCACTCGTTGTAAGCGCAGGGCATTTAATACAACGGATACGGAGCTGAACGCCATCGCTGCGCCCGCTACCCATGGTGCAAGTAGGCCCATCGCAGCAATTGGAATACCTAATGTATTATAAGCAAATGCCCAAAATAGGTTTTGTTTAATATTGCGCATTGTTTTACGACTCATAATGATTGCATCCGCAATGCTATTTAAATCGCCGCGAATTAGCGTTATATCTGCTGCCTCCATTGCCACGTCTGTGCCCGTTCCAATGGCCATCCCTATATCTGCCGTTGCCAATGCAGGCGCATCATTAATGCCATCACCGACCATCGCGACATGTTTGCCAGCAGCTTGGAGTTTTTTCACTTCATCCGCTTTTCCTTCAGGCAGTACTTCCGCAATCACATCATTGACACCAACCTCTTCACCGATTGCATGCGCTGTCCGTTTGTTATCGCCCGTCATCATAATGACCGTAATACCCATTTCTTGTAAACGGTGAATGGCTGCTTTGGAAGTATCCTTTACCGTATCTGCTACAGCAACAAGACCAGCATATTGACCATTAATCGCTGCTAACATTGCCGTTTTACCGCTCTCTTCTAACTGTTCCATTGTCGGCAATATCGACTGTATATCTATATCGTATTGTTGCATTAATTTACGCGTTCCAATTACTACCCCTTGACCCGAAACGGTTGCTTGCACACCGTAGCCTGGAATGGCCTCAAAAAATTGAACAGCGCCAAGCTCAATGCCTCGCTCCTCAATTCCTTGCACAATTGCTTGTGCTAACGGATGCTCCGATTGTTTTTCTGCCGCACCAATTAATGAAAGAACATGCGCTTCCTCTTGATTGGCTGCAAGTATAACGTCCGTTAAGACAGGTTTTCCGTGTGTCACTGTACCTGTTTTATCGACAACGACTGTATCAATGCGTTGCGTCTGCTCTAAATGCTCGCCACCTTTAAATAAAATACCAAACTCTGCTGCTCGACCAGAGCCTGCCATAATAGAGGTTGGTGTTGCTAGGCCTAGCGCACAAGGGCAAGCAATCACAAGTACAGCAATTAACACTTCAAGTGCAGGCGTAAATTCACCTGGTTTCACCCATAAAATCCAAACAAGGAATGTGACAATCGCAATGCCCACGACAATTGGTACGAAAATGCCGGAAATTTGGTCAGCTAAACGTTGAATAGGCGCCTTTGAACCTTGCGCATCTTCTACAACTTTAATAATTTGAGCAAGCGCCGTGTCTCGACCAACTTTCGTTGCCGACATTTTTATAAAACCATTTTTATTAATAGTGGAACCGTATAATACATCGCCTTGCTTTTTATCTACCGGAAGGCTTTCTCCAGTTAGCATTGATTCATCAACAGCCGTTGTGCCCTCTAATACGGCACCATCTACAGGAATTTTTTCACCTGGTTTAACTAATAAAATATCACCTATCATAACTTCTTCTAACGGGACTTCTTTTTCTACGCCGTCTCGCACAACGATAGCAGATTTTGCTTGTAGGCCCATGAGCTTTTTAATAGCTTCCGATGAACGACCTTTTGCTTTTGCCTCGAATAATTTACCTAATAATATTAATGTAATTAACACCGCACTCGTTTCAAAATATAGATGTGGTCCGTGGTGCGAATTAATTGTAACAATTGCTTGGTAAACGCTGTAGAAATATGCTGCTGACGTCCCCATGACAACAAGAACATCCATATTAGCACTGCCATTTCGTAAGGCTTTATATGCTCCTACGTAAAATTGTTTACCAATAATAAATTGAACCGGCGTAGCTAACACTAATTGCACCCAAGGATTCATTAAAAAATCAGGCACATATAAAAACGATGTAAAAGAAAAGTGACCAACCATCGTCCACAGTAATGGTAGTGAAAGAATGGCCGCGAAAATAAGTTTTTGTTGCTGTTGTTTTATCGCTTTTTCTCGATGATCTTCTGTTGCTTGCTCATCTGCTTTCTGGTGCGCTCCATAACCTAATTTCTCAACCTTCCCGATAATGTCAGCTACAGACAGTTCCGTTGGATTAAATTCAATTGTCGCTTTTTCAAGCGCCAAGTTAACAGAAGCCGTTGATACGCCAGACAGTTTATTTAACCCCTTTTCTATACGTGTGGCACATGCTGCGCAAGTCATGCCTGTAATATCAAGTTCAGTCTTTTGTTTCACCACACCATAACCTAATGCTTCAATCTTTTTTTCAAAATCTGCTTCACTCAATTTTGTTGGATCATATTTTATAGAGGACTTTTCAAGCGCCAAGTTAACAGTTGCTTGCTCGACACCCTCCATTTTGTTTAAGCCTTTCTCGATTCGAGTAGCACACGCTGCACAAGTCATACCTGTAATTTGTAGGTTTGTTTCTTTGACATCAGAACTCATTACCTTTCCACCTCTTTCTATACCATATAGGGGTATATAAATTTGAAAATAATAGAGTGCTTTTGGAGCACCCTACTTATCTTATTCTACCTCGTAGCCTTGATCGTCAATTGTTTCTTTAATTTGTGCAAGTGATACTTGTGCATCGTCAAACGCTACATCTACCAAACCATCCGCCAAATTTACTTTTACTTGTTCTACACCAGCTAGTGCGCCCACACTTTTTTCTACTGCATTGACACAATGTCCACAAGACATTCCTTGTACGTTTAATGTTACGTTTTGCATAATTATCTCTCCTTTAAGTTAAATTAAAATACTATATAGAGTAACTACCCGTAAAATTATTTTTTCATCAATTTTTGAATGGTTACGACTAACTCATCTAAGACTGACTCATCACCTTCAGATAGGCGATCCACGACACAGCCTTTTAAATGACCTTCTAATAAAATTTTCGCTACGCTATTTAAAGCTGATTGCGTGGCAGACAGCTGCGTTATTATATCATCACAGTAAACGTCTTTTTCAATCATTCCCTTAATGCCTCGAATTTGACCCTCGACTCGGTTTAGACGAGTTGTTAAGTCTTTTTTTACACGTTCAGGGTGATGACTTTTTCGACACGACGCATTTTCTTCTGAATGACAAGCATCCTCTTTCACTGTGTCCTCCATCTGTTCACCTCCTATTTCCCCTTCATCATACTATACCCACGAAGGGTATGTAAATAGGCGTTTCCATTTTTTAAAATTTTTAATCATGCTCGTGATTATGATGAGCTTGCTCATTTTTTATATTACATAAAATTGATTCATCGTGACGATTCGCTACAGTTTCCAATTGAATCGTTACATGCTTTATACCCTTATGTTCAAGATTATGTTCAATTTCGCGTAATATATGCTCACTCTCGCCAATGTTTAGTTGACTATCGACAACTGCATGACAGGAAAGCGCGTTTGTGCCACTCGTAATCGTCCAAATATGAAGGTCATGGATACTTTGCACACCTGCTGTTTGCTCGAGTATGCTAACAATCTCCTGTACATCGACATTTGATGGTGTTCCTTCCATTAGAACATGGACAGCAGCTTTTGTGACATAATATCCACTGCGTAGAACTAATAATGCCACAATGACACTTGCAAGCGGATCTGCCCAGCCCCAGCCGAAAAACATAATGACTAATGCGGCAATGATAGCACCAACAGAACCAAGCATATCACTAAGGACATGTAAAAATGCACCGCGCATATTTAAGTTGTCTTGTGTATCGCCGCCACGCATCATGATCCATGCGACTAAAATATTAATTACCAGCCCAATAACACTAATAATGAGCATACCTGTCGTCGCCACTTCAGGAGGATTTACAAAACGCTCTATAGCTTCATAGAAAATAAATAATGCAATTAAAATTAAAGTTACACCGTTTAACACTGCAGCTAATATTTCAAACCGTTTATAGCCATACGTTTTACTATAGCTTGCTGCTTTTTCCCCAAATATAAAAGCAAGCAGTGCAATTGCTAGTGAAATCGAATCGCTTAACATATGTCCAGCATCTGATAACAACGCCAAACTATTCGTTACATAACCACCAATTGCTTCAACAACCATATAACTCGTAATGATGATAAAGGATAGTAAAAGTACCTTTTTATTTGCGCCATGTGTATGATCATGGCCATGATCGTGATTGTGCCCCATCGTTTTCCCCTCCAAAAATGAATTAATACAAAATTTTAGTTATGTGTAGCATGTTCAATGGCTTGCTTCAATAAATTCATAATGTGGTCATCATCTTTTGAATAAAATAACGTTGTGCCTTCTCTTCTGAATTTTACTAATCGTAAATTTTTTAAAAACCGCAATTGGTGAGAGACTGTTGATTGACTTAAGTCCAAAATTTCCGCAATATCGTTAACCGAGTGCTCATCTGAACATAATAAATTTAAAATGCGTATTCTCGTCGGATCACTTAATGCTTTAAATGTTTGCGATACAACAAATAATGTTTCTTCATCTAGATGCTGGCCCTTTCTATTCTCCACTTCTACAGCTTTCACTTGTTCCTCCATTTTTGTTCCTCCTACTTTATATTTATATATGAGCATGTGTTCATATATAAATATAAAGGGTTATTTTAGAAATGTCAATCTATAGCAAAACACAAAACGCAATCCCCGTGATACACTACCTATAAGGAGAGATACTAGTGGATATTTTTGAAAAAGATCGTTTATTTATGGGCCAAGCCCTTGAAGAAGCTAAAAAAGCTGCCTTGCTTGGGGAGGTGCCGATCGGAGCTGTTCTTGTCTATAAAGGAGAGGTTATTGCGCGCGCGCATAATTTACGTGAAACCACACAAAATGCAACAACACATGCGGAATTAATGGTTATTCAAGAAGCCTGTAAACAACTGGGTAGTTGGCGTCTCGAAGAAACTACACTCTATGTCACACTAGAACCTTGCCCTATGTGTGCCGGGGCTATTCTGCAGTCACGCGTACCTCGGGTCGTCTACGGTGCACGAGATATAAAAGCAGGGTGTGTTGATTCACTTTATCATTTATTAAATGATGCACGTTTCAACCATGCGTGTGATGTTACTGAAGGTATGATGGCTGAACAATGCGGTCAAATTTTAACAGATTTTTTCCGAGCATTACGGGAGCGCAAAAAAGCAGAAAAAAAAGCACGTAAATTAATAGAGGAAAGCTGATTGTCATCTGTAGTCCATAAGAAAAGGTACCTCCGAATGTCTGGGGGTACCTTTTCTATCTATGATTATGGGGATGGCGATATATATGAAATGTGTCGTAGCAGCGACAGCATCATCATAACAAGATTTAGCTACATCATAAGAAATTTTAGCGCATGAAAAAAGGAGATAAATTTTTATCTCCTTTTTGTAAAAAAATTTTTACAACAACTCGTATTTTAAACATTTATATTTTAGTAGCTGACGTGAAATGCCTAAACGGCGGGCTGTTTCCGCTAAGCGGCCTTCCGTTTCACGCAATTTTTCAGCAATAATTAAGCGCTCGTAAGCTTCTGTTAAATCTCGTAAATGACCTGAATGAATATTGGGCATGGCAGGTTGCGCTTTTTGTTGCACCGTTCTTACAATGCGTTGGGGAATATGCTCTACTAAAATTTCTTGTCCTATTAAATTGTTATAGGCTGTTTCGAGCGCATTTTTTAACTCCCGTACATTTCCTGGCCAATGATATTCATAAAATAATTGAAGTACTTCATCACTATAACGAACACTTTTTTGAATGGTATGCTCATTATAAAATTGAATATAAAAATCAAGAATAGCAGGTATATCTTCTTTACGCAGTTGAAGCGGTGGTAAATCGATTTGCATAACGTTTAGACGATAAAACAAATCTTCACGTAATCTTTTGTCCATTAACAACTGATCTACATCTTCATTGACTGTCGTAATATAACGAACATCTAGTGGCTCCCCATTCAACATTTTCAAATCTACTGCGTGCAATAATTTAGCCTGTAAAGCTAAATCAAGTGTATTGAGCTGATCAATGAGTAATGTGCCCCCATTCGCTTCTTGCAATTTCCCCTTTTTTCCTTCAGCCTCATAACCGTAAAGCTGCTGAAAAATATTGTCTTCTGTTAATATGGCACAGTTTAGTACAATATAAGGCTTCGTAAATCGCTCGCTTTCATTATGAATGCCTTGAGCTATAATCTCTTTTCCTGTACCTGTTTCCCCTGTAATTAAAATCGATGAATTTTTCTTTGCTCCTCGGCGAGCCTTGTCAATTTGAGCTTTCATTTCCGCATTTACAGAAATTAAGTCTTCTAAACGATAATTGGTATAGTTATCTCTGTATAATTTATGGCCATGGAAATGATCCAAATATTTTATTTGAATACTTTCGTAAAAATGCTTTGAAAACTCAATAGCCCCAATAACTTCTCCATTTTCGATAATCGGATAGGTTGAGCTAAGCGATTTATAGCTAAAACCATTTAACGTGGTCAAAACTTGTTCAAAATAAATGATGGGTTGTCCTGTACGCAATACTTTAAAAATAGTACTTGTATCAGCTGATAAATTTTGATAGTTATCCGTCACGGTTTTTTGGAAAAATTCATCTGGTGTTATGCCGATTTCTAACAATATATTTAAATCTGCTAAATCGTAAAAAATTGCGCAGCCTTTTTCATCGGTGATTAAAACATTATCAAACTCTTTTAATGCTTGTGCAAATTGATGTGGAACCACGAATCATTCCCCCCTTGTCCCCATGAATTATATTCATTATAACGAATTTTCTAAAATAATGAGCGTTTTTGACGCTAAAAAGCAAAAAAAAGCTATTTTAGAAAACCCTTCATCGGGTAATCTAAAATAGCTTGAAATACCGTATTATACTATTCCTACACTTTTAGGCTGTTGAGCAGACTAATTATTTTGGTGCAATAACTGTTTTTCCGCCCATATACGGCACTAATACTTCTGGAATGACTACACTTCCGTCAGCTTGCTGATAGTTTTCAAGGATAGCAGCTACTGTTCGACCAATGGCAAGACCTGAACCATTTAATGTGTGAACGTATTCTGGTTTTGCATTTGGCTCACGACGGAAACGAATATTCGCACGACGCGCTTGGAAATCCTCAAAGTTTGAGCAAGAAGAAATTTCACGGTACATATTTTGTGCCGGAATCCAAACTTCTAAATCATATTTTTTCGCAGCAGTGAAACCTAAATCTGCCGTACACATTTTTAATTTACGGTAAGGTAAGCCTAATAATTGTAATACTTTTTCAGCGTGACCTGTTAATAATTCTAGCTGTTCGTAAGATTCTTCCGGCTTCACAAATCGAACTAATTCTACTTTATTGAATTGGTGCTGACGAATTAAGCCACGTGTATCGCGACCTGCAGAACCCGCTTCTGAACGGAAGCAAGCGCTATATGCTGCAAAGCCTTGTGGTAAAGCTTCCATTGGCAAAATTTCATCACGGTAGAAGTTTGTTACCGGTACTTCTGCTGTTGGAATCATAAAGTAGTCTGTATCATCTACTTTAAATACATCTTCCTCAAACTTAGGTAGCTGACCTGTACCAGTTAAGCTGTCTCGATTGACAATAACAGGTGGTAACATTTCTTCATAGCCATGCTCTTCTGCATGTAAATCCATCATAAAGCTCATTAATGCACGTTCTAGACGCGCACCTAAGCCACGATAGAATAAGAAACGGCTACCCGTTACTTTTGCACCGCGTTCAAAATCGACAATTTGTAAATCTGTTGCGATATCCCAGTGGGCTTTAATATCGAAATCAAAGGCTGGCACTTCGCCCCACGTATATTCCACCACATTGTCATCTTCCGTAGTACCTACTGGCACTGATTCATGCGGTACGTTTGGTAAGCGCATCATCATATCTTTAAAGCGGTCTTCTACTTCATTTAGCTGTGTATCTAGCTCTTTAATTTCATCGCCAACTTGACGCATACGAGCGATTACTTCATCCGCATTTTCTTTATTACGTTTCATCACAGAAATTTGCTCAGACACTTTATTTCGTTCTGCTTTTAGCTCTTCTGCTTTGGCAATTAATTCGCGACGTTTTGTATCTAACGCTTCAAAATCGTCTAAGTTTCCTAAATCTTCGTTACGCGTTAATAGCATTTCTTTAATTTCCGCGAAGTTGTCACGGACGCGTTTAATATCTAACATAAGTCCATACCTCCAGTAGTAGAATGCATAATGATGGAAAGTTTTTATGTGATGGAACACAAAAAAGCCCTCATCCCATGAAAGGGACGAGAGCTACCCGCGTTGCCACCCTAATTGACCAGACCTATTGTTCTAGTCCACTTATCTCATAACGGCATTTCAGCCGGCGACAGCCTACTTCATTCACTTCGACTGCGCAACTCCAGGACGGATTCACAAGTGCTTTTATCAGCTTCCACCAACCGCTGACTCTCTAAAAAAAACGTGCTTGCTACTACTTCCCATCATCGTGTTCAATTATTTAAATTTTATCCATACTGTACTATATGAAACGACATTTTGCAAGTCACACCATAGTCGTCACAAAATATTCGACAATGCGTAAATCTGTCGTTAATTCCGGATGAAATGAACAGCCAAGTAAATGGCCATCACGCGCTAGCACAATTTTTCCATCATGCTCTGCTAGCACTTCCACACCTTCACCAACTGACACAATATGTGGTGCGCGTATAAAAACAGCTGGTATCGCATCACCAATTGCCGCAATATTTAAATCCACTTCAAAGCTATCGACTTGGCGTCCATAGGAATTTCGAGCAACGACAACATCCATGACGGCTATATGTGGATCGTGGTCGACCACTTCTTTTGCCAGTAAAATCAGACCGGCGCAAGTGCCGAACATCGGTAGTCCTTGCTGGGCAAGTGTCCGTAGTGGTTCCAGCAGTTCATAACGATTTAATAACTTGCGCATCGTCGTACTTTCCCCTCCAGGCAATACGAGTCCGTCAAGCCCTTCTAAATGCTCCTTATACTTGACTAAAACCGTTTGACAGCCAAGTGCCTCTAACATGTTCACATGCTCTCTAACTGCACCCTGCAATGCTAATACACCGATTTTTTTCATCTTACCAACCTCGTTCTTGCATCCGTTCGCTTTGGCTAAGTTGCGCAATATCAATACCTTTCATCGGCACACCTAGCTCCTTTGAAATTTCTGCAATCAATTGATAGTCCTTATAATGTGTTGTCGCTTCCACGATAGCACGTGCAAACTTCTCCGGATTTTCTGATTTAAAAATACCGGAACCAACAAATACGCCGTCAGCACCTAGCTCCATCATTAATGCAGCATCTGCTGGTGTCGCAACACCGCCTGCGGCAAAGTTGACAACTGGTAGTCGACCAAGCTTTTTAATGTCTCGTAACAATTCAAATGGCGCACCGAGCAATTTCGCTTCTGTCATTAACTCATCTTCCGTCATACCGACAACTTTTCGCACTTGTGCATTAACCTTACGAATATGGCGTACAGCCTCTACAATATTCCCTGTACCTGGCTCACCTTTCGTCCGTAGCATAGATGCCCCTTCACCGATGCGACGAGCCGCTTCCCCCAAATCACGACAACCACATACAAACGGCACTGTATAATCACTCTTTAACAAATGAAATTCCTCATCTGCCGGTGTTAACACTTCACTTTCATCAATATAATCAACGCCCATCGCTTCTAGCACTCGTGCTTCTACAATATGGCCAATACGAGCCTTCGCCATTACTGGAATCGTGACCGCTGCCATTACCTCCTCGACAATACGAGGATCTGCCATACGGGCAACGCCTCCCGCTTTCCTAATATCAGATGGTACACGCTCCAATGCCATAACAGCTACTGCTCCTGCTGCTTCAGCAATTTTTGCCTGTTCAGCATTAATGACATCCATAATAACGCCACCCTTTTGCATTTCTGCCATCCCACGCTTTACTAATTCTGTTCCTGTTTGCTTCATTTTTTTCTACCTCCACCTTTATGATGAAATTTAGTATAATAGAAATTGACCATATCGAAATATTCAGTTTACAAAAAAATTATAAGGTCAGGAGAAAAATCACTCATGGATATGCTTTTATTTCAGCTCGAAAAAGATGGTGGAAAACCGCTGTATGATCAGCTTTATAGCGGCATAAAAGAAGCAATTAGTACAAAGAAAATTACAGTGGGAGAAAAATTACCTTCCAAGAGGAAATTGGCGGATTTTTTAAATATTTCGCAAACGACAATTGAAATTGCTTATGCTCAGTTACTGGCAGAAGGATATATTATGTCAAAATCTCGGGTCGGTTATTTTGTGGAGGATATCGACGAACTACCTTATATTCAGCAAGACAGTGCCACAATCCTAACTGAACAGCCTCGCAAAAAAGCATATGCCATTGATTTTAACCCTGGTTCCATTGATATTGATGCGTTCCCATTTCAAACGTGGCGAAAATACGCAAAGGAGCTTTTTGATGATGCGTCTAAGGAATTATTACTTACAGGTGAACCCCAAGGTGAGTTAGCGCTACGTACAGAGATTGCACATTATTTATATCAATCACGAGGCGTTATATGTAGTCCAGAGCAAATTGTAATCGGATCAGGTACAGAACAACTACTGCCGATGATATTGCGCCTCTTCAGCGAAGATACTTGCTTTGCGCTCGAAAATCCTGGTTATCCGACCGTGCACCGGATGTTTTTGCAACATAAACGCAAAGTTTATCCCATTTCAGTAGATGATGAAGGGATACTTATTCAAGAGCTTGAAAAGACAGCTGCTGACGTTGTTTATATAACACCATCACACCAATTCCCTACCGGCGCTGTATTATCTGCTACAAGACGTGCACAAGCATTAAATTGGGCCGCTCAAAGCCCTTCAAGATATATTATTGAGGACGATTACGATTCTGAATTTCGTTATACTGGAAAACCAATTCCGGCGCTCCAAGCTTTAGATCGCAATGACAAAGTCATCTATATGAGTACCTTTACCAAATCATTGATGCCGTCCTTGCGTGTTGCCTATTTTGTACTACCGCCTAAGCTTCTTGCTACTTACAATGATGTCTTTAATTATTATTCATCGACAGTACCGAGATTCGATCAGCACATTGTAGCCAATTTTATGCGAGACGGTCACTTTTCAAAACATTTAAATCGTATGAGAAAAGTATATCGAAAAAAACATGAGAAACTAACAACGATATTAGAAAATTATTCTACACAAATAAAAATTACAGGAGAGCAAGCCGGTATGCACATCTTGCTGGATGTTCAACATGCATTATCCGAGAAACAATTACAACAACGTGCTAATGATGCAGGCATAGGCATCTATCCATTATCAGCTTATCGACTTGATGAAAATACGGCTGCTCAAGCTCAATTTTTACTCGGCTTTGGCGGTATTCCTGTACACGAAATTGAACCCTCCGTTGAGAAGTTAATGCATTGCTGGGGCGTACAAGCTAAAAAACCATCTCCATCACGAATATAGTGATGAGATGGTTGTGCTTTTCATTTATTCTTTTAGTTGAATATGATAATGCTTAAACCATGTGTCAATCTGTCCTAAATAGGCTAACAGTTGCGGCCCTGCCATTAATTGTCCGTACCAAGGGACTTTAAATGAGCTTCCCCCTGATTCAATTAACTCTACTAGTTTTTGGCGTTCAAATAATTCGTGAAGAATGGAATTTTTATCGTTTAAGATTTCTGTTAACCATTTTTGAACTCCCGCTGTATAAACAGGATGGTAGGTTTTCGGATAGGGATTCTTTTTTCGATAAAGCACTTCTTGTGGCAATAAATGCGACATGGCTTTTCGCAGTAATCCTTTTTCCATTCCGTCTACATTTTTCATTTCCCAAGGAATATTCCATGCATATTCTACAAGGCGATGGTCTGCAAAGGGTACACGCACCTCTAAACTAGCCCCCATGCTCATACGATCTTTTCGTTCTAACAAGGTTTGCATAAACCACACCATATTTAAATAAAGCATTTCACGATGCTGTGCGGCGGCGGAACTTTCTCCGTCTAAATAAGGTACTTCCTTCATCGTTTGGTCATAAACATGCTGTGCATAGTTTTCTACGGCTAATTTATTGCGCCATTCCTGTCGTAACATGGCTGTTCGTTCAGGTAATGAACGGATCCATGGAAAGCCTGTTGATTTTTCTTTAAACCAAGGATACCCTCCAAATATTTCATCTGCACATTCACCTGATAAAGCTACCGTAAAATCTTGTTTAATTTCTCGGCAAAACCACAGTAATGATGAGTCTACATCGGCCATACCTGGGGCATCTCTTACAATAACGGCTTCGATTAACAAATCGATTAATTGCTGCTGTGTAATTTGCTCAGCATGATGTGTAGTACCAAACGACTCAGTCATTTTTTGTATCCAATAGGTATCGGTTGAATTTTGAAAAGCATGTGGTAGAAAGAAACGTTCATTATCCTCATAATCAATAGAATACGTATGCAGGTTTCCTTTCTTTTGTTGTTGAAAGTGATTAGCCGCAATACCTGTAATAATGCTAGAATCTAAACCACCTGAAAGAAATGTACAAATCGGTACATCTGATACTAACTGCCGTTCAATAGCATCGGTAAGTAAATACCGTACATGGTCAATGGTCTCGTCTAATGACTCCTCGTGTTTTTTACTATGGAGCTGCCAATATTGCCATATGCGCATACCTTCTCTGGAATACCGCATTGCGTATCCTGGGCGTAGTTCATGAATATTATCAAATAGCGACTTGCCAGGCGTTTTAGAAGGTCCTACAGCCATAATAGCAGCAAGACCTTGCGTATTAACAATTGGCTGTATGGCAGGATGTGCAAACAATGCTTTGACCTCTGATGCAAAAAGCAACCCTTCTTGCTGTTCCGTATAATACAGTGGCTTTACACCAAGACGATCCCGACAAAGGAACAGTGATTCGGTGTGTTCATCCCATACACCAAAAGCAAAGATACCATTTAAGTAGGTAACACATTGTTCTTTCCACTCTATATAAGCAGTTAATAATACTTCCGTATCAGAGTGCGTTGTAAATACATGCCCTCTTGCTTGAAGCTCTTTCCGTATTTCATCTGTATTATACAGCTCGCCATTGTATGTAATGACATAGTTTACGCCATCATGCTTTTTCATCATTGGTTGCTTGCCGCCTATTAAGTCGATGACCGCTAACCGTCGATGGCCAAATGCGATATGTTCATTACACCAAACATTTTCATCATCAGGTCCTCGTTTACTTAATGCTTGCGCCATTGTCTTCATGATGGTATCGCTTGTTCGTAAATCTTTTTTAAAACTAGCCCACCCGGTAATTCCACACATTTAGCCACATCCTTTCGCCTATTAGCGTATGCACGTAGCCTGAAAAACGTGAAAAGAACACGCCATGTTTTTTCAAACATTCAGCGTGTTCTTTTTAGTTAGTTATTAAAATAATCCACCAACAAAGTCCGTAATTCCGCCCCATAAGTTGCCGAAGAAGTTACCGATACCTTGGAAGAATAGAGCAAAGCCACTTGCGCGTTCAACAGACGCTGTTGTCACAACATCAGATGCAAACTCTTTGCCATCAATAAAGCCGTAATCTGTGCCTTCTGTGCGCTCAATAACGACTTTCCCCACTACTGTACCCTTCTTAACTTTAGCTTCAAGACTTTTTTTATCTAATACTAATTTAGGTTGATATAAATCTTTTTCAGAAGACTTCACCATAAATGAAATTGGTTCTTTTACAGCGATTGCTACGCTATCTTCTTTCCCTTTTGTCACTTTAACTGTTTTTTGGTCTTTAAACTTGTAGTTCGCTGGGATAATTTCATGTTTTGTAAATTGAGAGAAACCGTAGTTAAATAACTTAGCTGTCGCATCAAAACGTGCTTTATAAGAGCCTTGTCCTTTTGCATCTACAGCTTTCATTACTACTGCGATTAAACGTGTCCCATTGCGTTCTGCTGTACCTGTAAAGCAATGTCCCGCAAAGTTTGTCGTACCTGTTTTAAGGCCATCTACACCTTCATATTGGAATACTAAACCTGGTAACATAAAGTTCCAGTTCGACATTTGAATTGCATCATCTGTACCTTCACGGAATGTCTTTTTTGTAATTTTAGATGTTTCTAAAACCTTTGGATGATCTTTTAATAAATGATACGCTAATTTGGCTACAGATTTAGCGGGCATCACATTCTCATCTTCTGGTCCAGTACCTGCTGGCTGCATACCAAATAGATCGGCATTATTAAGACCTGTGGCATTCACAAACTTATAGCCTTCCAGTCCAAGCTCTTCTGCCTTTTTGTTCATGAGCTTTAAAAATTCAGTTTCAGTACCAGCAATTGTTTCTGCAATCGCCACTGTTGCTGCATTGGCAGAATAGATTGCCATCGCTTCATATAATTCACGAATGGTATATGATCCGTCTCTTCGTAACGGTACATTACTTAATGCACGATTTTGAGACATACGATACGTATAGTCCGTAACATGATACTCCTGATCCCATTTCACCGTACCTGCATCAATTGCGTCCAGTAGTAGGTACTCTGTCATCATCTTCGTCATACTCGCGATACCCAGTGAAGCATCTGCATTTTGTTCATATAAAATTTTTCCTGAATCTGCGTCAATTAAAATCGCAGCATCTACTGTTAGCCCTAAATCTGTTTCAGCATTTGCTTTTGCAGGCATACCCGCAAACATACTAAATAATAGAACAGGAATTAGGAGCAAACGTAATACGGTGTTCATTGTTTTTTTCACCTTTATTGCCCTCCAAAAATAATCTTGTCCTCGACATTTTATCATAGATAGTATCGTACGTGCGCAATCTATCGCATAAAAAAATGCCCTCGTGCCATCTTTGTAGACGATACGAGAGCATAAAAGTTGCTTAAAAGAAATTACATTGAATAATTTGGTGATTCTTTTGTAATTTGAACATCATGAGGATGTGATTCACGAAGACCTGCACCTGTCATACGAACAAATTGAGCTTTGTCACGTAAATATTCAAGGTTAGGAGCACCGCAATAACCCATACCTGCTCGAATACCACCGATTAATTGATAAACTGTATCTGCTAGAGGTCCTTTATAAGGAAGTCGACCTTCAATACCTTCAGGCACTAATTTTTTCGCATCTTCTTGGAAATAACGATCTTTTGAACCTTTTTCCATTGCCCCAATTGAGCCCATACCACGATATACTTTAAAGCGACGACCTTGGAAAATTTCAGTTTCCCCAGGAGATTCAGAAGTACCTGCAAGAAGTGAACCAAGCATTACGATGTTACCACCTGCTGCAAGAGCTTTTACGATATCTCCAGAGTATTTAATACCACCATCAGCAATAATTGTTTTACCAAGCTCACGCGCTACTGTAGCACAATCATAAATCGCTGTAATTTGTGGTACTCCTACACCTGCAACAACACGAGTTGTACAAATAGATCCTGGTCCAATACCAACTTTCACTACATCTGCACCAGCTTCAAATAATGCACGCGCACCATCTCCTGTTGCTACGTTACCAGCAATGATTTCTAGTTCAGGGTATGTTTCACGGATTGAACGAATTGTTTGCAATACGCCCTCTGAATGACCATGTGCAGTATCAATTACTACGATATCCACTTGCGCCTCAACCAGCTTCTCAATGCGAACCATTGTATCTTTAGAAACGCCTACTGCCGCACCAACTAATAAACGACCATGTACATCTTTTGCAGCATTCGGGAATTCAATTACTTTTTCGATATCCTTAATTGTAATAAGACCAGTTAATTTACCATCTTCGTCTACAATAGGAAGTTTTTCAATTTTATATTGTTGAAGAATCTTTTCGGCATCCTCTAAAGTCGTTCCAACAGGAGCTGTAATTAAATCTTCTTTTGTCATGACATCTTCAATTTTTAAAGAGTAGTCAGAAATAAAACGTAAGTCGCGGTTTGTAATAATACCTACTAGCTTTTGGTTTTCCATACTATCAACAATTGGTACACCTGAAATTCGGTATTTCCCCATTAAATGTTCAGCATCGAAAACTTGGTGAGTTGGAGTTAAGAAGAATGGGTTTGTAATAACACCATTTTCAGAACGTTTTACTTTTTCAACTTGTTCTGCTTGCTCATCGATTCCCATATTTTTATGGATAATACCGATACCACCTTGGCGTGCCATAGCAATTGCCATTTTAGATTCTGTAACTGTATCCATACCCGCACTGACCATTGGGATATTTAATTTAATCTTTGGTGTTAGTTGAACTGATAAATCAACATCTTTCGGTAATACTTCTGAATGAGCTGGTACTAATAATACATCATCAAAAGTTAAACCTTCTTTGGCAAATTTAGATTCCCACATTTTCGTAACTTCCTCCTATAGTTAAAAGAATATTAATTGTAAGATTAACAACGAGTCATGCTACTGTCAAGAAACTTATAAAAGAAAGACAATTCAGTTTTTTTAATCTAGTAAAATTTATACGTAATTCGCCATTTTTAAGAGCGAATTTCTATCATTAATGTACAAATATTTGTTTTTAAAATATTTTTCTCCGTAGTATTAAACTCTAAGAAAGACTATTTGAATAAATACAGTACTTATTTATTCTGCACAATTTGACACAAAAAATGCACTAAAAGTTCTAATAAAGCGATTACAAATTTATTATAATTGTTCCAACATGCGAAAACATACAAAAAAACAGCCAGCTATTGCTGACTGCTTTGCGTGCCTAGCGACGTCCTACTCTCACAGGGGGAAGCCCCCAACTACCATCGGCGCTAAAGAGCTTAACTTCCGTGTTCGGTATGGGAACGGGTGTGACCTCTTTGCCATCATCACTAGACTATTTACGGCTTTCAATATACATCGTATTTCTTTGTCAGCTTCATTCGTTCAGTCAGTCACGTACAGAGGTACGCTCCTTCCTTCTCTCACTCGCTTCCGCGAACTACTCGTATCTTGAAACCCTTTTGTGTTGAAAGAGTTATTCTTTCAAAACTGGATAAACGGTTCATTGAATGTTTCAAACATTTTTGGTTAAGTCCTCGATCGATTAGTATTCGTCAGCTCCATGTGTCACCACACTTCCACCTCGAACCTATCTACCTCATCGTCTTTGAGGGATCTTACTTACTTGCGTAATGGGAAATCTCATCTTGAGGGGGGCTTCATGCTTAGATGCTTTCAGCACTTATCCCGTCCACACATAGCTACCCAGCGATGCCTTTGGCAAGACAACTGGTACACCAGCGGTGTGTCCATCCCGGTCCTCTCGTACTAAGGACAGCTCCTCTCAAATTTCCTACGCCCACGACGGATAGGGACCGAACTGTCTCACGACGTTCTGAACCCAGCTCGCGTACCGCTTTAATGGGCGAACAGCCCAACCCTTGGGACCGACTACAGCCCCAGGATGCGATGAGCCGACATCGAGGTGCCAAACCTCCCCGTCGATGTGGACTCTTGGGGGAGATAAGCCTGTTATCCCCGGGGTAGCTTTTATCCGTTGAGCGATGGCCCTTCCATGCGGAACCACCGGATCACTAAGCCCGTCTTTCGACCCTGCTCGACTTGTAGGTCTCGCAGTCAAGCTCCCTTGTGCCTTTACACTCTACGAATGATTTCCAACCATTCTGAGGGAACCTTTGGGCGCCTCCGTTACCTTTTAGGAGGCGACCGCCCCAGTCAAACTGTCCGCCTGACACTGTCTCCTGCCCCGCTAAGGGGCATGGGTTAGAATTTCAATACAACCAGGGTAGTATCCCACCGACGCCTCCTTCGAAGCTGGCGCTCCGAGATCTCTGGCTCCTACCTATCCTGTACAAGTTGTACCAAAATTCAATATCAGGCTACAGTAAAGCTCCACGGGGTCTTTCCGTCCTGTCGCGGGTAACCTGCATCTTCACAGGTACTATAATTTCACCGAGTCTCTCGTTGAGACAGTGCCCAGATCGTTACGCCTTTCGTGCGGGTCGGAACTTACCCGACAAGGAATTTCGCTACCTTAGGACCGTTATAGTTACGGCCGCCGTTTACTGGGGCTTCAATTCGCAGCTTCGCTTGCGCTAACCACTCCTCTTAACCTTCCAGCACCGGGCAGGCGTCAGCCCCTATACGTCACCTTACGGTTTTGCAGAGACCTGTGTTTTTGCTAAACAGTCGCCTGGGCCTATTCACTGCGGCTCTCATGCGCTTGCACGCTCAAGAGCACCCCTTCTCCCGAAGTTACGGGGTCATTTTGCCGAGTTCCTTAACGAGAGTTCTCTCGCACACCTTAGGATTCTCTCCTCGACTACCTGTGTCGGTTTGCGGTACGGGCACCTCTCACCTCGATAGAGGCTTTTCTTGGCAGTGTGAAATCAGGAACTTCGTCCATACGGACTCGCCATCACAGCTCAACGTTACAGTGTGCGGATTTGCCTACACACACGCCTTACTGCTTGGACGCGCACAACCAACGGCGCGCTTACCCTATCCTACTGCGTCCCCCCATTTCTCAAACGGTGAGGAGGTGGTACAGGAATATCAACCTGTTGTCCATCGCCTACGCCTATCGGCCTCGGCTTAGGTCCCGACTAACCCTGAGCGGACGAGCCTTCCTCAGGAAACCTTAGTCATACGGTGGACGGGATTCTCACCCGTCTTTCGCTACTCATACCGGCATTCTCACTTCTAAGCGCTCCACCAGTCCTTCCGGTCTGACTTCAACGCACTTAGAACGCTCTCCTACCACTGACATCGTAGATGTCAATCCACAGCTTCGGTGAATCGTTTAGCCCCGATACATTTTCGGCGCAGCGTCACTCGACCAGTGAGCTATTACGCACTCTTTAAATGATGGCTGCTTCTAAGCCAACATCCTGGTTGTCTGTGCAACGCCACATCCTTTTCCACTTAACGATTACTTTGGGACCTTAGCTGGTGGTCTGGGCTGTTTCCCTTTTGACTACGGATCTTATCACTCGCAGTCTGACTCCCGTGTATAAATATCTGGCATTCGGAGTTTGTCTGAATTCGGTAAACCGGGATGGCCCCCTAGTCCAAACAGTGCTCTACCTCCAGTATTCTCATCACGAGGCTAGCCCTAAAGCTATTTCGGAGAGAACCAGCTATCTCCAAGTTCGATTGGAATTTCTCCGCTACCCACACCTCATCCCCGCACTTTTCAACGTGCGTGGGTTCGGGCCTCCAGTAAGTGTTACCTCACCTTCACCCTGGACATGGGTAGATCACCTGGTTTCGGGTCTACGACCACGTACTAATTCGCCCTATTCAGACTCGCTTTCGCTGCGGCTCCGCCTTCTAAAGCTTAACCTCGCACGTAATCGTAACTCGCCGGTTCATTCTACAAAAGGCACGCTATCACCCATTAACGGGCTCTAACTACTTGTAGGCACACGGTTTCAGGATCTATTTCACTCCCCTTCCGGGGTGCTTTTCACCTTTCCCTCACGGTACTGGTTCACTATCGGTCACTAGGTAGTATTTAGCCTTGGGAGATGGTCCTCCCGGATTCCGACGGAATTTCACGTGTTCCGCCGTACTCAGGATCCACTCTGGAGGGAATAAACTTTCGACTACAGGGCTTTTACCTGCTCTGGCGGACCTTTCCAAGTCGCTTCATCTAACTCATTCCTTTGTAACTCCGTATAGAGTGTCCTACAACCCCAAGAGGCAAGCCTCTTGGTTTGGGCTCTTCCCGTTTCGCTCGCCGCTACTCAGGGAATCGATTTTTCTTTCTCTTCCTCCAGGTACTTAGATGTTTCAGTTCCCTGGGTCTGCCTTCAAGACGCTATGTATTCACGTCAAGATACTACGCGATTAAACGTAGTGGGTTCCCCCATTCGGAAATCTCCGGATCAAAGCTCACTTACAGCTCCCCGAAGCATATCGGTGTTAGTGCCGTCCTTCTTCGGCTCCTAGTGCCAAGGCATTCGCCGTGCGCCCTTAATAACTTAACCAAGTTATTAAGCCTAAAAAACTTAATTTTAAAAAAATAAATGTGTTTGTTACAATTTCAATGTCGTTTTATCCAGTTTTCAAAGAACAAGTTTTGAAGTGTTTCATCTTAATGATGAACCTTCAAAACTGAACGCAAAACGTAATCTTACAAACCCAAGGTTTGTATTCCGAAATAATCCTTAGAAAGGAGGTGATCCAGCCGCACCTTCCGATACGGCTACCTTGTTACGACTTCACCCCAATCATCTATCCCACCTTCGGCGGCTGGCTCCAAAAGGTTACCTCACCGACTTCGGGTGTTACAAACTCTCGTGGTGTGACGGGCGGTGTGTACAAGGCCCGGGAACGTATTCACCGCGGCATGCTGATCCGCGATTACTAGCGATTCCGGCTTCATGTAGGCGAGTTGCAGCCTACAATCCGAACTGAGAACGACTTTATCGGATTAGCTCCCTCTCGCGAGTTGGCAACCGTTTGTATCGTCCATTGTAGCACGTGTGTAGCCCAGGTCATAAGGGGCATGATGATTTGACGTCATCCCCACCTTCCTCCGGTTTGTCACCGGCAGTCACCTTAGAGTGCCCAACTAAATGATGGCAACTAAGATCAAGGGTTGCGCTCGTTGCGGGACTTAACCCAACATCTCACGACACGAGCTGACGACAACCATGCACCACCTGTCACCGTTGTCCCCGAAGGGAAAACCATATCTCTACAGTGGTCAACGGGATGTCAAGACCTGGTAAGGTTCTTCGCGTTGCTTCGAATTAAACCACATGCTCCACCGCTTGTGCGGGCCCCCGTCAATTCCTTTGAGTTTCAGTCTTGCGACCGTACTCCCCAGGCGGAGTGCTTAATGCGTTAGCTGCAGCACTAAGGGGCGGAAACCCCCTAACACTTAGCACTCATCGTTTACGGCGTGGACTACCAGGGTATCTAATCCTGTTTGCTCCCCACGCTTTCGCGCCTCAGTGTCAGTTACAGACCAGATAGTCGCCTTCGCCACTGGTGTTCCTCCAAATCTCTACGCATTTCACCGCTACACTTGGAATTCCACTATCCTCTTCTGCACTCAAGTCTCCCAGTTTCCAATGACCCTCCACGGTTGAGCCGTGGGCTTTCACATCAGACTTAAGAAACCACCTGCGCGCGCTTTACGCCCAATAATTCCGGACAACGCTTGCCACCTACGTATTACCGCGGCTGCTGGCACGTAGTTAGCCGTGGCTTTCTAATAAGGTACCGTCAAGGTACAGCCAGTTACTACTGTACTTGTTCTTCCCTTACAACAGAGTTTTACGAACCGAAATCCTTCTTCACTCACGCGGCGTTGCTCCATCAGGCTTTCGCCCATTGTGGAAGATTCCCTACTGCTGCCTCCCGTAGGAGTCTGGGCCGTGTCTCAGTCCCAGTGTGGCCGATCACCCTCTCAGGTCGGCTACGCATCGTCGCCTTGGTGAGCCGTTACCTCACCAACTAGCTAATGCGCCGCGGGCCCATCCTATAGCGACAGCCGAAACCGTCTTTCAGTGTTTCACCATGAAGTAAAACAGATTATTCGGTATTAGCCCCGGTTTCCCGGAGTTATCCCAAACTATAGGGTAGGTTGCCCACGTGTTACTCACCCGTCCGCCGCTAACGTCAAAGGAGCAAGCTCCTTCTCTGTTCGCTCGACTTGCATGTATTAGGCACGCCGCCAGCGTTCGTCCTGAGCCAGGATCAAACTCTCCATAAAAGAAATTTGATTAGCTCAAATTGTTTTGCTGGCATCAATTTTGATGTCCAAAATTTTTGTTTCGTTTACTAACGTAAGTTAGCTCGGAAACTATATTGATTACGTTTTGCTTGTTCAGTTTTCAAGGTTCATTTCGTTAACTATTTTGTAAGAGTTAACTTTTATATAATAACATGTTTCTGAAATAATGTCAAACATTTATTTTGTTTTTATTATTTCCTCGTTGCATGTTGTAACAGCAACTTTTATATAATAACATCTATACTATAAGTGGTCAATAGTTTTTATCAATTTTTTTAGCTTTTATATTCTATACCTTGGCCAAGTTTTTAAAAATTGAATTGTCCGGTTTCTCCCTATCTCTAGTAATGTTTCCTTAGTCTCTTCATTTAAATCAAATTGTGTAGCACTATAATCATCTACTGGAATAAAGACAATATCTTTTTCATGCCTTCTAGAAATATATCTTTCATCATGTGCCCCTTTCATTGTCGCAAATAACGCTTCAAATAAATTTAATCCATTCTTTATTTCTTGTGGACATTGCTCCTCACTGCTTCGGCTTAGTTTAAGTCCGAGCACTGGTCGTTTTTTTCTCCCTTCTTTATCATCAAATATCCATAAAGGAAAATTACTTAATACACCTCCATCAACAATGACAGATTCCCCCTTTCCAGTTTTTAAAGTTACTGGTTCAAAGAAAAAAGGAATGCCGCAACTCATACGTAATGCACAAGCAACAGAAAAATTATTGGCATCCACCTGGTATTTGTGTAAATCATCTGGTAAAACAATAATTCTACCATTCGACAAATCCGAAGCTACCAATTTTAAAGAACCTTTTGGTAGATCGGCAAAAGTATATACCCCTTTATCAGCTAATTTTTGAAAAAACCATTTTTCTAATGCCTTTCCTTTATACAAACCTAAATGATTATAAACATTAATCCATTTCATAAATGGCATTGGTAAAAATGTTTTACGAGGGTCTAATAGTGAAGGTACATCTAACTCTTCTAGCATACACTCAATTTCTTTTCCACTATAACCTGCAGCAATAAAGGCAGCTAAAATAGCGCCAGCACTTGTTCCTGCAACTCGTTTGAAATGAAAGTTCTCTGCTTCTAGTACCTGATATGCGCCCACTAATGCAAATCCTTTTAAGCCTCCACCAGAAAAAACGCCATCAATCCACAAAATTCCCTCTCCTTTTTCAAGTAATCGATACAGTATAAGATACTAGTAAAGAGATTAGAACTTAAAAAATGAACTTTGTCGAATTCTACCTCCATCACCAGCCGATTTTCATGTATAAGATTACATCATCCACTTAACACAAAATAGTTGAACACCACTACATATTAATAAGGTCTGCACATAATTTATGCTGAAGTTCTTTCATATTATCTAATTGTAAAAATCAATAATAATATAAAAAAATAATGTCTTTGTTCTTGTCCTTTATTAAAACAACATATAAAATACGATCTCATTAAATCATCAATATTTATTAAAGCTTAATCTGGCAAGTTTAATAAACCTTATAAATGTATATACAACTAATAAGTCTAAAAAAGTGCTTAATTGCCGTTGTTAGTAAAAAAAACAATCCCTTAATAATATATTAAGGAATTATTTTTAAAATACGGTTGGCATTGTTGCGTGAAAGTGGGAAACGGAAACGTATTTTATTAAATACGTTGAACCACTTTATGATGGACGCACATTTCTTGATGTAAGAGTGCTGTAATTTTTCTGTATTCATAGCGAAATTTATTTACACAACAGAGTTCATCGATACGTCTCTCTATTACTTGACGAGACCTTGTATCTGTAGAAGTCTGCTTCCAACGCTAGTAGGTAGATTGTGCAATCCCAAAGTGTTTAAAAATTCCCTTTACAGACATCATACCTCTTAGTGATACAACTAACTGTACAGTTATTTCTCCAACAACTTCCTCTCCAACTATGCGTACTTTTTTAGCACCCCAATTTGTTACTTTTAATAATGGTTCTCTAATACTAATTTCGTTTGTTCATTCTCCTTTTCAGGACCTTTATTAAAGAAGTTTGTCTACAGCTTGTTTCAAACGTTTCATTTAGCCATTTCTATACCACGCATTCACATTTCCATCTTTGTTTATGTCGTATATTTCATTCCATTAATATCTGTTTTATTGGTATACCTGCTAATCATTTCTCAATCGCTTTTATTTTTACTTCAGATGGATACCTCACTCTTGTTCCCATAGGAACAACACCTCCAAATTGAAATTTAAGTATTTATACCAGAATTTCAATTGAAGATGCTTTTTTTATTGTCTATACCTATTAGGGGGCAGTTCCAATAGCTAGTAAAGATCTATTTTTATAGTAATTTTAAATATGAATTGGCTAATCTCAATATAATTTCTAACTCACTTTTTTATAGTATCCTGTCATTGCATTTACATATAATTTTATATAAAACACAAAAAAACAGCCAGCTATTGCTGACTGCTTTGTGTGCCTAGCGACGTCCTACTCTCACAGGGGGAAGCCCCCAACTACCATCGGCGCTAAAGAGCTTAACTTCCGTGTTCGGTATGGGAACGGGTGTGACCTCTTTGCCATCATCACTAGACTATGTTCGACCTTCAATACACTCTGTATCAAAGCTCGCTTTTTAGAAAGTGTTGTTCTTTCAAAACTGGATAAACGGTTCATTGAATGTTTCAAACATTTTTGGTTAAGTCCTCGATCGATTAGTATTCGTCAGCTCCATGTGTCACCACACTTCCACCTCGAACCTATCTACCTCATCGTCTTTGAGGGATCTTACTTACTTGCGTAATGGGAAATCTCATCTTGAGGGGGGCTTCATGCTTAGATGCTTTCAGCACTTATCCCGTCCACACATAGCTACCCAGCGATGCCTTTGGCAAGACAACTGGTACACCAGCGGTGTGTCCATCCCGGTCCTCTCGTACTAAGGACAGCTCCTCTCAAATTTCCTACGCCCACGACGGATAGGGACCGAACTGTCTCACGACGTTCTGAACCCAGCTCGCGTACCGCTTTAATGGGCGAACAGCCCAACCCTTGGGACCGACTACAGCCCCAGGATGCGATGAGCCGACATCGAGGTGCCAAACCTCCCCGTCGATGTGGACTCTTGGGGGAGATAAGCCTGTTATCCCCGGGGTAGCTTTTATCCGTTGAGCGATGGCCCTTCCATGCGGAACCACCGGATCACTAAGCCCGTCTTTCGACCCTGCTCGACTTGTAGGTCTCGCAGTCAAGCTCCCTTGTGCCTTTACACTCTACGAATGATTTCCAACCATTCTGAGGGAACCTTTGGGCGCCTCCGTTACCTTTTAGGAGGCGACCGCCCCAGTCAAACTGTCCGCCTGACACTGTCTCCTGCCCCGCTAAGGGGCATGGGTTAGAATTTCAATACAACCAGGGTAGTATCCCACCGACGCCTCCTTCGAAGCTGGCGCTCCGAGATCTCTGGCTCCTACCTATCCTGTACAAGTTGTACCAAAATTCAATATCAGGCTACAGTAAAGCTCCACGGGGTCTTTCCGTCCTGTCGCGGGTAACCTGCATCTTCACAGGTACTATAATTTCACCGAGTCTCTCGTTGAGACAGTGCCCAGATCGTTACGCCTTTCGTGCGGGTCGGAACTTACCCGACAAGGAATTTCGCTACCTTAGGACCGTTATAGTTACGGCCGCCGTTTACTGGGGCTTCAATTCGCAGCTTCGCTTGCGCTAACCACTCCTCTTAACCTTCCAGCACCGGGCAGGCGTCAGCCCCTATACGTCACCTTACGGTTTTGCAGAGACCTGTGTTTTTGCTAAACAGTCGCCTGGGCCTATTCACTGCGGCTCTCATGCGCTTGCACGCTCAAGAGCACCCCTTCTCCCGAAGTTACGGGGTCATTTTGCCGAGTTCCTTAACGAGAGTTCTCTCGCACACCTTAGGATTCTCTCCTCGACTACCTGTGTCGGTTTGCGGTACGGGCACCTCTCACCTCGATAGAGGCTTTTCTTGGCAGTGTGAAATCAGGAACTTCGTCTATACGGACTCGCCATCACAGCTCAACGTTACAGTGTGCGGATTTGCCTACACACACGCCTTACTGCTTGGACGCGCACAACCAACGGCGCGCTTACCCTATCCTACTGCGTCCCCCCATTTCTCAAACGGTGAGGAGGTGGTACAGGAATATCAACCTGTTGTCCATCGCCTACGCCTATCGGCCTCGGCTTAGGTCCCGACTAACCCTGAGCGGACGAGCCTTCCTCAGGAAACCTTAGTCATACGGTGGACGGGATTCTCACCCGTCTTTCGCTACTCATACCGGCATTCTCACTTCTAAGCGCTCCACCAGTCCTTCCGGTCTGACTTCAACGCACTTAGAACGCTCTCCTACCACTGACATCGTAGATGTCAATCCACAGCTTCGGTGAATCGTTTAGCCCCGATACATTTTCGGCGCAGCGTCACTCGACCAGTGAGCTATTACGCACTCTTTAAATGATGGCTGCTTCTAAGCCAACATCCTGGTTGTCTGTGCAACGCCACATCCTTTTCCACTTAACGATTACTTTGGGACCTTAGCTGGTGGTCTGGGCTGTTTCCCTTTTGACTACGGATCTTATCACTCGCAGTCTGACTCCCGTGTATAAATATCTGGCATTCGGAGTTTGTCTGAATTCGGTAAACCGGGATGGCCCCCTAGTCCAAACAGTGCTCTACCTCCAGTATTCTCATCACGAGGCTAGCCCTAAAGCTATTTCGGAGAGAACCAGCTATCTCCAAGTTCGATTGGAATTTCTCCGCTACCCACACCTCATCCCCGCACTTTTCAACGTGCGTGGGTTCGGGCCTCCAGTAAGTGTTACCTCACCTTCACCCTGGACATGGGTAGATCACCTGGTTTCGGGTCTACGACCACGTACTAATTCGCCCTATTCAGACTCGCTTTCGCTGCGGCTCCGCCTTCTAAAGCTTAACCTCGCACGTAATCGTAACTCGCCGGTTCATTCTACAAAAGGCACGCTATCACCCATTAACGGGCTCTAACTACTTGTAGGCACACGGTTTCAGGATCTCTTTCACTCCCCTTCCGGGGTGCTTTTCACCTTTCCCTCACGGTACTGGTTCACTATCGGTCACTAGGTAGTATTTAGCCTTGGGAGATGGTCCTCCCGGATTCCGACGGAATTTCACGTGTTCCGCCGTACTCAGGATCCACTCTGGAGGGAATAAACTTTCGACTACAGGGCTTTTACCTGCTCTGGCGGACCTTTCCAAGTCGCTTCATCTAACTCATTCCTTTGTAACTCCGTATAGAGTGTCCTACAACCCCAAGAGGCAAGCCTCTTGGTTTGGGCTCTTCCCGTTTCGCTCGCCGCTACTCAGGGAATCGATTTTTCTTTCTCTTC